>NZ_DASWTO010000130.1:0-14342 GCF_036402095.1 Brevundimonas sp.
TCCATCTGCAGCAGCAGCTGGGTGTTGCGGGCGATGCGGGCCGAGAAGTCGGTCGGCAGGGCCAGCGCCTCGTCGAGGCTGTTGGTGTGCAGGCTCTGGGTCTGGCCGCCCGCCGCCGCCATGGCCTCGACCATGGTGCGGCTGACGTTATTGAACACGTCCTGCGCCGCCAGCGACCAGCCCGAGGTCTGGCAGTGGGCCCGCAGCGACAGGGAGCGCGGGTCCTTCGCGCCGAATTTCGACACCGCCTCGGCCCACAGCAGGCGGCCGGCGCGCAGCTTGGCCACCTCCATGAAATAGTTCATGCCGATGGCCCAGAAGAAGCTCAGGCGTGGGGCGAAGCGGTCGATCGGCATGCCGGCGTCGACCCCGGCCTTCATGTATTCGATGCCGTCGGCGAGGGTGTAGGCCAGCTCCAGATCGGCCGAGGCCCCGGCCTCCTGCATGTGGTAGCCGCTGATCGAGATCGAGTTGAACTTCGGCGCATGCTCCGCGGTCCAGGCGAAGATGTCCGAGATGATCCGCATGCTCGGGGCCGGCGGATAGATGTAGGTGTTGCGGACCATGAACTCCTTGAGGATGTCGTTCTGGATGGTCCCGGTCAGGGCCGCATGCGGCACGCCCTGCTCCTCAGCCGCCACGATATAGAGCGCCAGCACCGGCAGGACGGCGCCGTTCATGGTCATCGAGACGGACATCCTGTCCAGCGGGATGCCGTCGAACAGGGTGCGCATGTCGTAGATGCTGTCGATGGCCACCCCGGCCATGCCGACATCGCCCTTCACGCGGGGGTGGTCCGAGTCGTAGCCGCGGTGGGTGGCCAGGTCGAAGGCGATCGACAACCCCTTCTGACCGGCCTCGAGGTTGCGTCGGTAGAAGGCGTTGGAGGCCTCGGCCGTCGAGAAGCCGGCGTACTGGCGGACGGTCCAGGGGTTGGACGCATACATCGTCGGATAGGGGCCGCGATGGTAGGGCGCGATGCCCGGCAGGCCGTGGATGAAGTCGAGGTCGTCGAGCGCGGCGGCGTCGTAGACCGGGGCGACGCTCAGGCCCTCCGGCGTCTTCCAGGCGTCGCGCGCCGGGCCGGCGGCCGTGGGCGACAGGTCGAGCGGGATATTCGAGAAGTCGGGACCGCTCATCGGCCGGCCTCCTTCGCTTCGAAGGGCGCGGCGAGACGGATCGGGGTCAGCGGCACGCAGGCGTCGCCGCCGCCTTCGGGCGCGACGGGCCGGTCGGGCGCGGCAGGCGCCGGGCGCGGCTCGGGGTCGATGAATTTCGTCACCCCGACCATCTGCGCCGCGCCGCTCGCCAGCGCCGCCTCGAGCGCCTGCCGGGCCCGGGCCACGCGCGGCTGGATCAGGTGGCCGCGCAGGGCCTCGACGACGCCGCCCTCGGCCTCGATCCGCTGGAACTCCGCCCAGCCGGCCTCGGCCAGCTCGCGGGTACGCTGGTCGAGGAACCACGAGCCCGCCGCCGGATCGTCGACCCGGCCGAGATGCGCCTCCTCCATCAGCACCAGCTGGGTGTTGCGGGCCTGCCGCCGGGCGAAGGCGTCGGGGCGGCCGCTCGCCCGCGAGAAGCCGTCCAGCACCACGGCGTCGGCCCCGCCGACCGCGCCGGCGAAGCCCGCCGCCGTCAGCCTGAGCAGGTTCGGCCATGGGTCGCGCGCCGACAGCATCCGCCGCGACGACCGCGCCTCGATCCGCGCCGGGACCTCGGCCCCGAAGGCCTTGCAGATCGAACGCCAGATCAGGCGCAGGGCGCGGATCTTGGCGAGGCTGTCGAAATATTCCTGATCGACGGCGACGCCGAGGACGGTCCCCTTCAGCGCCTGTTCCGCCGCCATGCCGGCCTCGACCGCCGCCCTGACCAGCGCCGTGGCGTTGGCGGCCGCGAAGGCCAGCTCCTGGGCGATCGACCCGCCGGCTTCGTGGACCACGCGCCCGCCGGCCATGAAGACGCTGGCTTCGGGATAGGCCCCGGCGTGCCGCGCCGCCGTGTTTGCGGCCAGCGTCAGATGCTCCTCCAGCGACCGCGGCGCCGCGCCGGTTTCCGCGAAGGCCGAGATCGGGTCCATGTGGAACATCAGCCTGGCGCGGGGCGAACCCTTGGCGGCCACCGCCAGGGCGTTGGCGGCCTCCGGCCCGTCCAGCCCGGCGTCGAGCCCCACCGCCGCCAGTTCAAGCGCCACGCCCTCCAGCGCCCGGGCCAGCGGTCCGGAATCGGACAGCACCGCGCCCTTGAGCACCAGCGAGGCCGCGCCGCCTTCGAGGTCGGCCAGCACCGCCGCATTGACGGCCGCCGCCTCGTCGCCCTCGACCAGGGTGCGCAGGTCCCAGGCCCGGCCCTCGGCGTCCGAGGGGCGCGGCGCGAACAGGGGCTCGACACCGGTCGCCGCGGCGTACAGCGGGCGCACGGCGAGGCCGTCGGCGTCGAGGTGGATCAGGCTTTCCAGCGGCCGGTCCTTCAGCGCCTTCTCGGCGAGGGACCGCCACTCGGCGGGGGACGGGGTCGGAGAGGTCATGCGCCTCCATTGCCCCTGCGGACGCGCCGGGTCCAGACCGCCCCCGGCCGCCCGACCCAAAAACAATTCAGGCATACGCTACCGGCGCGGTTGCGGTTCGTCCCGCCCTGCCTACATCCGCCCGGACCGCAGCAGGAGCTTCTCCATGGCCGATCTCTCCGCCTTCCCGATCACCCGCCGCTGGCCCGCGGAACACCCGGAGCGGCTGCAGCTCTATTCGACTAACTCACCCAACGGCGTGAAGGTCTCGATCATGCTGGAGGAGACCGGCCTGCCGTACGAGCCGCACTTCGTGGACATCGGCAAGAACGAGACCTGGGGTCCGGAATTCCTGTCGCTGAATCCGAACGGCAAGATTCCCGCCATCATCGATCCTGACGGCCCGGGCGCAAAGCCGCTGGCGCTGTTCGAGTCGGGCGCCATCCTGATCTATCTGGCGGAGAAGACGGGGCGGTTCATCCCGGCCGACGCCGCCGCCCGCTACGAGACCATCCAGTGGCTCATGTGGCAGATGGGCGGGCTGGGCCCGATGTTCGGCCAGGTCGGCTTCTTCCACAAATTCGCCGGCCGCGAGATCGGGGACAAGCGGCCGCTGCAGCGCTACGTCGCGGAATCGAAGCGACTTCTGGGGGTGCTGGACGGCCGGCTGGAAGGCCGCGACTGGGTCATGGGCGATCCCTACACCATCGCCGATATCTCCATGCTCGGCTGGGTGCGCAATCTGATCGGCTTCTACGGCGCGCGGGAGCTGGTCGAGTTCGACACGCTGAACAACGTGCCCGCCTGGCTCGAGCGCGGGCTCGCCCGCCCGGCGGTGCAGCGCGGACTGGAGAGTCCGAAACGGCCCTGAGGCCTGCCGTCTCGCCGACCCTCCGGGGCCTCGTCGCGGGCCACCGTCCGGCTCGCCTTTCCAAGCGCCGGGAACGCGCCGCGGCGCCATGGCTCCTGTGTCGGAGGCCCGGCGTTGTCCCGGCGACGGGGAAAGGGAACTCCGCCGCCCCCGCGCCGTTGGCGGACGATGGACAAGGCCGAAAAGACCCCGCCGTCGAAACCCCCGGGCCTGGTGGTCGGCGGACTCGGCGGGCCGGACGAGGAACTGCTCGAGTCGGGGCAGGAGGAGGTGTTCTCGCGCACCGAGGTCGAGAGCGGCCGCATCGAGCACCACGCCGAGGCCGGCGGGTCCGGGGATACAGGCGGCGCCGGACCCAGGCGCGGTCCCTGAACCGCGGCCGCACGGAAATTTCGCGGCTCCGCTTCGAACTTCCGGCTCGCGCGCCGGTTACCCGTCGCCCGACCGCATCCATTGCCGCCACCGCGGTTCAGGCGACCTGCCGCGACCCGGCTCCGGGCTCGGTGTCGGCGCCGGCGTGGGCGTAGCATTCGCAGGCGAAGGCCTCGAGCCGCGCCGGGTCCAGCACATGCACCACGCCCCGGCTGTACTTGATGGCTCCGGCGGCCTTGAGGGTCACGGCGCTGGCGTTGACCGTGGTCCGCTGCACGCCGAGGAAGACGGCCATGTCCTCCTGGGTCAACGCCAGGCGATCCTCTCCCGTCCGGCCCCGGGTAAGCAGCAGCCATTTCGCCAGCCGCGAGGTCACGTCGTGCAGCGCGTTGCAGGCGAGCTCGTGCTCGGTTCGCGCCGCGACCCTCCGTATGCTGTGCAACAGCACCCGGCGGACGCCCTCGTCCGCGTCGGCGGCGGTCTTGAGAACCTGAGCGGGAATCGTCTTCGCCGGTCCGCCGATCCGGACCACCGTGCGGCAGGTCTCCGGCTCGGCGGTCAGGCATGACAGCACGCCAGCCGCATCCTCCTGACCGAGGGCGGCCACCTCGACCATCCGCCCGTCGGCCGTGGCCGTCAGGCTCGACAACAGGGCGCCTTCCGGGAAGACGACGGAGCGGGGGATCGTCCCCTCCTCGAACACCGTATCCCCGTACGACAGCGTCACCTCCCGCACATGGGTGGAGAACGCGCCCGGCTGCGCCCGGTACAGAGCCAGCAGGAGGTGATTCCGGGGGATCACGATTCCCCCCTGGTCAGCGGACTCCATGGTGTCCGGGGCATGCGGTTCCAATCCGTGAATTGCCGGGCCGTGGAAGGTTCGAGGAGGCCCGGCGCAGGCAGGGCGCCGGCCAGCCAATCATCGATAATCCAGCCCCTCCTTGACCTGCATCAAGCCGTACAAGCCCCTGTTGACTGAGGATCACGCCGCGGTCCGGCGCGGATCAGTCCAGCGGGATGATGAATACTCGCTCGTACCCGGCAGAACCGTCCGTGGTCGGCAGCGCGATATAGTCGTCGCCGGCCTCGTCGATGATCCGCTCGACCAGCCGGTTGAAGCGCCCGGGCGGACGGGAGCCCCGGAGCAGCGCGAACCCGGAGGTCGTCTCCCGGCCCTGCTGCGACGAAGCCAGCCGTCGCAAACGTAGCAGCCTCGACCCCATGGCTCCGCGTCCTTTCGCACCAGTCTGCATAGGCAGTGCGAACCGGCTTTGACGTGGATCAAGCATCACGCTCTCTTGATCCGGCCCGGCGCGAAGTCTCAGGAGGCGTGGACGGACTGCTGGCGCTCGAGATGAAGGTAGCGGGAGTTGAAGTCTCCGACGTCCCGCATCCGTTCCCAGGACGGGAAGGCGATGTTGCGCTTGTTGCGCGTGATCAGCCCGTCGGCCTCCAGCGACTTCAAGGTCCGGTTCACGTGTACGGGCGTAAGGCCGACCGCGTCGGCGAGCTGTTCCTGGGTGATCGGCAATTCGAAGCCGTCGCCGTCGGCCAGGCCCTGCGCTTCCATGCGGATGGCGAACTCGCACAGCAGATGGGCCAGGCGCGTGCGGGCGTCGCGCCGGCCGACGTTGAGCACCCACTCGCGGAAGATCGAGGCCTCGACCAGCACGCTGGTCATCACCGCGTTGCGGACCAGCGGGCGGGCGTCGATCAGGTCCTGCAGGTCCCTGCGCGGCACGAAGGCCACCTCGCCCCGGGTCAGCATCTGGACGCTGTGGTCGGCGACGTCGAGGAACAGATGCTGCAGATCCATCGCGTCGCCGGGAATGTGCAGGGCGACGATCTGGCGGACGCCGTCGCCGGTCAGTTTCTGGCGGTAGGCGAAGCCCGATCCGAGCACGCCGCACACCGTGGGCAGATCGCCTTCGCGGGTCAGATAGGTCGAAGCCTCGACCGTTCGTATCCGGTGCGGCAGCGCCAGCACGGCCTGCCGATCGTCTTCCGGCAGATCCGCGATCTGCTCCAGCCTTCGCAACAGCATCCGGAGAGGGTCGGCGAACGTCATGGCGGCTCCAGCGGTGTGGGCGGGAGCACATGGAAACTCTCTGTCGCCGAAGCCCGGATATCTGTTCGGTGATACTCTACAATAACATAAATCGTGCCGTTTAACTTAACCTGTGTTAGGTTAAACGGGCTGAGCAGTCTCTTCGCCCAGTGCGAAGGTTCGCATGCCGATCTTTTATTTCCATCTCCGCGACGGCGACGACCTTCTTCTCGATCCCGACGGGCGCGCCCTGGATGGCCCCGAGGCCATCGCCGAATGCGCCCTGGCCGAAGCCCGCGCCCTGATCAGCGACGAGGCCCGGCTCGGCCGCATCCGCCTCGAGCAGCGCATCGACGTCGAGGACGCTGACGGCCATGTCGTCCACAGCCTGCCGTTCGACCGGGCGGTCGTGATCAGCGGCGGCCATCGCTGACCATGCCGCGCTATTTCTTCGACATCACCTCGGAACACACGGTGCGGGACGAGGATGGCGAGACCCTCCCCGACAGCGAAACCGCCCGGGACGCCGCCATCCGCATCGCCTCCGAGGTGCTGCCGGTCCATTCCCGCCAGCTGGTCCAGACGGGCCGGGTCGCCGTCACCGTGCGCGACGAACGGGGCGCGGTCGTCCATGAAGTGGAATGCCGCCTGACCAGCCGGTCGGGGCGCGCCGGAGCCGGCTGAGCTCAGGCCGCGCGGCGGGCCCAACCGGCCGGATCGGCGAGCGGCTCGAACAGATGCCGCGCCAGATGACGCACCACCGGGGCCACCACGCCGTCGCCGGTCAGATGGTAGGCGTCGCTGTAGTTCCGCGGCAGCACATAGTCGTCCGGCAGGCCCATCAGCCGCGCCGTCTCCCGCGCCGAAATCAGCCGCGACCGCACCCGCGGACCGTCGACCACGAGGATGATCTGGCGGCTCGAGCCTCCTGCCGGCGTCCGCAGGCATCCGGCCACGTCATCGAACCGCACCTCGGCCCGCTGCGCCTTGTTTCCCGCCTCGTCGACGCGCGTCCGGCGATACACGCCGCCGACCATCCGCCGCCCCGCCCGCCGCGCCGCCTCGACCTTGGCCGCATTGACGGGCGACATCAGGTCCAGCAGCCGCTTCGTCTCCGCCTGGTTGTGCCACTCCACGCCCGTCGGCGCGTCCTCCACCAGGTCGGCGAAGGTCGTCGGCCGCCGCCCGGGCGTCGGCAGATTCCACCACAGCAGCCGCTCCCGCACCCCGTCGGGGAGCCCCTCCACCGCCTTGCGCAGCGCCCTGGCGTGGAAGGGATCGACCGGCCCGGGCGTCAGCAACTCCGGCGGAACGGCGACCCCGTCGCGCACGCCGATCACGAACAGGCGCGGCCGGCTCTGCGGCACGAACAGTTCGGCGTTGATGACCAGCGCCCCGTAGCGATAGCCCGCCTCCGCGAAGGCGCGGCAGATGGCCTCGAAATCCTCGCCCGCATGCGAGGTCAGGGTCCCGCAGACGTTCTCGACCGCCACCAGCCGCGGCGCCCGGCCCTGATCGGCCAGCCGGCTCACGATCCCCATGAAGGCGTGGAAGGTCCCCGACCGCTCGCCCTTCAGCCCCGCGCCGGCTCCCGCCAGCGACAGGTCCTGGCAGGGAAAGCTGCCCCAGACCAGGTCCGGCTCGCCGGGCATCGCTCCGACGTCGAGGCCGCGGATATCGCCGATCGACAGCTCCCCGGCCGTGCCCCAGTTGGCCTGGTAGGCGAGGCCCTTGCGGGCGTCGAAGTCGTTGGCGAACAGGCAGGTCCAGTCGTCGCCCAGCCCCGCGCGCGCCATCCCGCCGCCGGCGAAGAACTCATAGAAACTGGGCATGGACTCCCGGGGTCTGCAGCGGCCCGAAGGCGACACACCCGACTTTAGGGGAGGAAAATGGTGGACGCGACAGGGATTGAACCTGTGACCCCTACGATGTCAACGTAGTGCTCTCCCGCTGAGCTACGCGTCCGCCGAGACGGCCCCGGGTCACCCCGGGGGCAGGAAGGCGCGGTCTATAACCCGGCCCGTTTGGTATCCGCAAGGGTCATATTGGGGGGCCGTGGTCGTCGGCCCTTCGGGACCTCCCGACCTGACACGGCCTGGCGCGGCCAGCTAGGCCGCGACCATCCGCTCGACCTCGCCGACGAGGTCGCGCAGGTGCACCGGCTTGGACAGGACCTTGGCCTGCGGACTGGCCTGGGCCGCCGACAGGGCGACGGCGGCGAAGCCGGTGATGAACATGATGCGGATGCCGGGCTGGCGGGCGGCGGCGACGCGCGCCACCTCGATGCCGTCGGCGCCGGGCATGACGATGTCGGTCAGCAGCAGATCCCACGGCCCCTGGTCGAGGGCGTCTATCGCGTCGTCGCCGTTCTCGCAGTCGACCACCGAATGGCCGGCCCGCTCGAGCGCCCGCGTCAGGAATCCCCGAAGCGAGTGATCGTCTTCGGCCAGAAGAATGCGCGCCATGAAGTGTCTTCGCCCCGTCTTGTTGGCGGGACGCTACGACCGGATCGGTAAACCCGCCATGAAAATCACCGGTCCGGCGAAGCGGCGCCGGCGCGCGAACCTGTGGATCGATGCGCGAAACACGCTATGCAGCCGCCATGGCGGACGGATCGGAGCAGGGCGGAAGCGAGGCGGGCGAGGCCCCCTTCACCGTCGTCCTGCCCGCGACTCCGGGCCGGGTCGTGTTCGCCTCGCCCCATTCCGGCGACCGCTATCCGGCCGACATGGGCGCCGCGCCCGGCCTCGCCCTCGCCAGCCTGCGCAGCGCCGAGGACGCCCTTGTCGACCGCCTGATCGCCCCCGGGACGGAGCGGGGCGCCCCCCTGCTGCTCGGGCGGGTGGGCCGCGCCTATGTCGATCTGAACCGCGACCCCGCCGATCTTGACCCGGCGCTGGTCGAGGGGCTGGAGGGGACGGCCGCCTCGCCGCGCACCGCCGCCGGCTATGGGGTCATTCCGCGCCTGACCGGAGACGGCCGCCCGCTGTACGGCCGCCGCCTCGGACTCGACGAGGCCCGCGGCCGGATCGAACGGACCCACGCCCCCTATCACGCGGCCCTCGACCGCCTGATGCGGGCGGCGCACGCGCGGCACGGCGAGGCGGTGCTGGTCGACTGGCACTCGATGCCGGCCCGCGCCACCCAGGGAGCCGGCGGCGCGCGCGGCCCCGACGTGGTGCTGGGGGACCGGCACGGATCGTCCTGCGCCGCGGCCCTGACCCGCCGGCTGCGGCGGGCGTTCGAGGCGCTGGGCTGGCGGGTGGCGCTGAACCAGCCCTATTCCGGCGGCTGGACGACCCAGGCCTGGGGTCGGCCGGCGGAGGGGTTCCACGCCGTCCAGATCGAGCTCAACCGCGCCCTCTACCTCGACGAGGCGACGCTGCAGCCGGGCCGCGGCTGGGCCCGCTGCGCCGCCGGCGTGGCGCGGGTCATCGACGATCTGCTGGCCGATACGGCGCCGCCCGGCCGGGCATAAAAAAGCCGCGCCCGAAGGCGCGGCATGAAAGTCTTTAGGGAGGAAACGCCCAGGAAGGGCATGACGCCGCAGGGGCGTCGAAGATCAAGTTAGTGTGCGGTGCACAACGCGTCAACCGGAGAATTCGAACCCGCGATCACGCCTTGTAACGGCAAGGCTCGTCCTGAATCCCGGCTCGTAACCGATTTCAGCGGTAATATTCACCGCGAAGTGTGAGCATCTGCGAACAGGGTCCGCCTTGAGGGGCCGCCGGCCGACTCACCGGGGCGGCAGATGCGGCTCCAGCAACCGCCGGGCCGTGCGCACCGCCCGCGCCGCCGGCGAAGCCGCCTGACGCCACACCAACAGGCAGAACACCGCCGCCACGCCGAGCGCCAGCCACAACGGCCCGAACAGCCAGGCCGCCGCCGCAAGGGCGAAATAATAGCCCCGCACACCCTGGCTGAAGGCGCTCAGAGCCGGGTTGAGCAGGCCGGCCGCGGCCTCGCCCAGAGCCACCCGGTCGGCTTCCGCATGCAGCTCCGGGGCCGCCCCGATCAGGGCGAGGGCGTAGTTCATCTGCCGGATCGACCAGATGAAATCCAGCAGGCCGCGGGCCAGGCAGACCAGCACCAGCGCCAGCTTGGCCTCCAGCAGCCGGGTCGGCGCCGGCTCCGCCCCGACGGACGCGACGCCCAGAAGCGCCTGCTCCCCGCCGAACAACACGCTGGCCACCGCCGCGATCAGCAGCAGGTTGGTGGAGGCGAAAAAGCCGGCCGAGTTGATGGTGTGGCCCATCAGCTGGCTGTCGACGATGCGCGTCTCGCGGTGGGTCATGGCCGTCATCCACGCCCGCCGCACCACGATCATGTCGTCGTTCAGCGAGCCGCTGCGCCGCGCCAGCACGGCCAGCAGCGGGCCGTATCCGAGCCAGCACAGGAAGAACAAGGCCAGGGCCAGACCCTCGGGGATGCTCATGACCGCTCCATTTCAACCGCCCTCCAAGTGGTGGCGCGGGGAACCCCCGGGGGCAAGTCCGCCTTGCTTCGGGCAAGTTGCGCGCCTATCACCCCCGCCTCCCCGTACCGCACTGCACCATAGACGAGCCCCGTCATGAACATCGACGCCATTCCCGCCGGCCCCAATCCGCCCTGGGACGTCAACGTCATCATCGAAATTCCGCAGGGCGGCCTGCCGGTCAAATACGAGATGGACAAGGAGTCGGGCGCGCTGTTCGTCGACCGCTTCCTGCACACCGCCATGTATTATCCGGGCAACTACGGCTTCATTCCGCACACCCTGTCCGACGATGGCGATCCCTGCGACGTGATCGTGCTCAACCCGACCCCGGTCGTGCCCGGCTGCATCATCCGCTCACGTCCCATCGGCGTGCTGAAGATGGAAGACGAGGCGGGCGGCGACGAGAAGATCCTCGCCGTGCCGGTCGACAAGCTGAACCCCTACTACACCGACATCGCCAGCTACCGGCAGCTGCCGGCCATCCTCGTCGAGCAGATCGAGCATTTCTTCACCCGCTACAAGGACCTGGAGAAGGGCAAGACCGTCACGGTGCGGGGCTGGGGCGACGCGGGCGAGGCCGCCGAGCTGATCGCCCGGGGCATGCGCGCCCATCAGGACAAGCTCAAGGCCAAGGCGGCGAACGCGGCCTGAGGCGCCGCCGGACGGGAACGGCGAAGCCGGGATCGACGTTAGCGTTGCCGGCCCGAAGGGCCCCTCCGCCTAAGTCGATTTCCGGCGGACGGATCATTCCGCTTTCCCCTAATCGGCGAAGATGCTTTCGGCCACGCTTCGTAACCACCTTCTGGACCGCCTGACCCCCGAGGACCGCGACGCCGTCGTGTCCGCAGCGACCCCGTTCGAGTTTGAATTGGGTCACGTTTTCGCGGAGCCGGGGGACACCGTCGCCTATGCGCATTTCGTGCTCAGCGGCATCATCTCGGCCGTCGCCGACATGCAGGACGGCCGCACGGTCGAAACCTTCATGGTCGGGCGCGAGGGCGTCACCACCCCCGGCGCCATAAACATCCCGGTACGGACCTATTCACGCCTGATCGGACAGTCCCCGGGCGAAACCCTGCGCATCGAGGTCTCCCGGCTCAGGGCGTTGTGCGACGAGCGCCCGGAGATGCGTGCGGTCATCGCCCTCTACGCCGCCGGCCTGCAGGGCGAACTGGAGCAGTCCGGGGCCTGCAACGCCCTGCACCGTTCCGACCAGCGCTTCGCCAAATGGCTGCTGCGGTGCCACGACCGCCTCGACGGCGACACCCTGCACCTGACCCAGGAATATCTGGCCAGCCTGCTCGGCTCCCAGCGCACCACGGTCAATGAGGCCGCCCAGGGCCTGCAGAAGGCCGGCGCCATCAGCTATTCGCGCGGCCGCGTCACCATTCTCGACCGCGCCGCGCTCGAACGGGCGGCCTGCGAATGCTACCCCAACGGCCGACGCTCCAGCCTCGACATTCCGAAGCCGGAATAGCGAGGAGGAGCGGCCTCAGGGCCGCTCCACGCACATCGCCACGCCCATGCCGCCGCCGATGCACAGGGTCGCGAGTCCCTTCCTCGCGTCGCGCCGCTTCATCTCGTGCAGCAGGGTGGTCAGGATGCGCGCGCCCGAGGCCCCGATCGGGTGGCCGATGGCGATGGCTCCGCCGTTGACGTTGACCTTCTCCGGGTCGAGCCCGAGCTCCTTCAGCACGCAGAGCGACTGGGCCGCGAACGCCTCGTTCGACTCGACCAGATCGAGATCGCCGACCGTCCAGCCGGCCTTCTCCAGCGCCTTCCTCGAGGCCGGGATCGGACCCGTGCCCATCACCGCCGGATCGACGCCCGCCGTGGCCGAGGACACGACCCGGGCCAACGGCTCCAGTCCCCGGGCCCGGGCTTCGTCGGCGCTCATCAGCACCAGCGCCGCGGCCCCGTCGTTCAGGCCCGAGGCGTTGGCCGCCGTCACCGTGCCCTCCTTCGAAAAGGCCGGGCGCAGCGACGCCATCGCCTCCAGCGTCGCGCCGTGGCGGATGTATTCGTCCTGGTCGACGACCACCTCGCCCTTCCGCGAGGCGATGGTCACCGGCGCGATCTCGGCGTCGAAGCGGCCCTCCTTCTGGGCCGCCTCGGCCTTGTGCTGGCTGGCCACGGCGAAGGCGTCCTGGTCGCCCCGGCTGATCTGGAACCGCTCGGCGATGTTCTCGGCCGTCTGGCCCATGTGATAGCCGTTGAAGGCGTCCCACAGACCGTCCCGGATCATGGTGTCGACGAAGGACAGGTCGCCCATCTTCTGACCGCTGCGCAGCTGCTGCGCGTGCGGGGCCTGGCTCATGCTCTCCTGACCTCCGGCGACGACGATGCGGGCGTCGCCCAGCGCGATCTGCTGCGCCGCGATGGCCACGGCGCGCAGGCCCGAGCCGCAGATCTGGTTCAGGCTCCAGGCCGGCGTCTCCTTGGGGATACCGGCGCCCATCGCGGCCTGGCGCGCCGGTCCCTGTCCCGCCGCCGCCTGCAGCACATGGCCCAGGATGACCTCGTCGACCTCGGCCGCCGCGACCCCGGCCCGCTCCAGCGCAGCGCGGATGGCGACCTCGCCCAGCTTCGCCGCCGGCAGGCTGGACAGCGCGCCGAGAAAGGATCCGACCGGCGTGCGCGCCGCGGAGACGATGACCACTTCGACAGACATTTGACTGACCTCGGGGAAGCGGCCCTACGAAGGGGGAGGCGTTAGGCCGCGGGAAAGAATTCGTGCCGTTTCTGCCGCATCCGGAAGCTTTCGTCACCCTCGCGGGCCGCCGTTCAGCGGATGGTCATTGCCCCTCCCGCATGCTGGCGGGAACGAAAAAGGAGCGGAAGGCTTGATGGGGCCATGCTCAAACCGATGAAAACGATTTTCCGCCGGGTCTGCACGCCGGACGAGCTCGACATGATCGAGCATTACCGGACGCCCGCCGAGCAAACGGCCGATCTGATCGTGCACGTCGTCGGCCTGACCCTGGCGGCGGTGGGCGGCATCGTGCTGGCGGTGCTGGCGGCGCTCTATTCCGGCGTCGGCGCCGTGCTCGCCACCGCCGCCTACGCCCTGTGCCTGATCGCCATGCTGACGGCCTCGACCATCTACAACCAGACCCGGCCCTGCGCCGCCCGGCCCATCCTGCGCCGTCTCGACGAGGCGGCCATCTTCCTGATGATCGCCGGCAGCTACACCCCCTTCACGACACAGCGGTTCGAGGGGGCCTGGGCGGTCGGCTTCACCCTTCTGGTCTGGGCCGTCGCCCTCGGCGGCGTCGCCGTAAAACTGGTCGCCCCGCGCATTTCGGACGCCTTCTGGAGCATGGTCTACATCGGCTTCGGCTGGCTCGCCGTGCTCGCGCTCAAGCCGATGATGGACACGGTCCATCCCGTCGCCCTGGCGCTGCTGGTCGTCGGCGGCCTGATCTACACCGCCGGCGTCTTCGTCTTCATCAGTCCGCAGGTGAAATTCCGCCGCGCCATCTGGCACGGCTTCGTGGTCACCGGCGCGATGACCCACTGGGCCGCCGTGCTGGTCGGCGTGGTCCTGGCTCCCGCCGCCCTCGGCTAGACATTCCCGTGCGCAGCGCAGCATAGTGCGGCGTTGCAACAGGATCGGGGACTGCGCGTGGCCGACAAGAAGCCCGGAGCCGGCGACACCGTCGTCATCAAGAAATACGCCAACCGGCGGCTCTACAACACCGCCACCTCAGCCTATGTCACCCTCGAGGACCTCGCCCGCATGGTGCGCGAGGGCGTCGAGTTCGTGGTCTACGACGCCAAGACCAACGACGACCTGACCCGCCAGATCCTGACCCAGATCATCTTCGAGGAGGAAAGCCGCGGCGAGGCCCTGCTGCCGGTCCAGTTCCTGCGCCAGCTGATCGGCTTCTACGGCGGCCAGATGCAGGGCGTGCTGCCGTCCTATCTGGAGATGTCGCTCGACAGCTTCGCGCGCCAGCAGGAGCAGATGCGCGGCCAGTTCTCCAAAGCCTTCGGGGCGGCCCCGGGCGCCGGCCTGATCGACGAGGCGGTCAAGCGCAACATGGCCATGTTCGCCGAGGCCATGAAGATG
>NZ_DASWTO010000131.1:0-11627 GCF_036402095.1 Brevundimonas sp.
AGACTTCTGGCGCTGAGCCCGCCTCGCTCCCCGCTCCTGTTCCCCTCCCGTTCGCGAAATGCGCATAACCGCGATTCTCCGAACCACGTCAGACCCGAACCCCAGGGACAACAGTTTCTTGCGGCCCTTGGTGTGGAAACAAGCCGGCGCCGGACTGTCCGCCCCGCCCCCCCCTGTCTTCCTTCAGCCGGACGCTCCGGCGGCGGCCGTTGACCGGGCCGCTGCCGGCAAGGGCGGCTGACGGCTTCTACCTGGCTTCGGCGACGAGGATGTCGACGGTCTGTCGCGGCTCGAGGAGCATGCGGTCGATCGTGGCCGCGAAGGTGTCCAGCCTGAGCGGCTTCACATAGGTGTCGTCCGCGCCGAACAGGCGCGCCATGCGGAGGAGGTCGCCCACGCCGACGCGGCCGCCGGACGAGATGGCGAGAATGCGCAGGTCGGGATAGAGGCGACGGGCCTCGATGATGGTCTCGATGCCGTCCTTGTTCGGCATCAGCATGTCCATGACCACGAGATCCACGTTCATGGCCGCGAGGATGCGCAGCGCCTCCTCGCCGTCGGCGGCGGCGACGACGGCATGGTCGCCCTGCCTGAGCAACTCGGCCGCTATCATCTGAATGGTCGGGTCGTCGTCGACAACCACGATTACAGCCATGTCTGCCTCCACGGCGAACCATGCGCCGATAACGCTACTGACGCAGTAACGGAAATGATTAACGTCATGCCGCCACCGCCTCATCGGCGGGGAGCGCCTCGAACGGCGCGGGGCGTCCGTAGACGAAGCCCTGGATCAGATGCACGCCCGCCGTGCGCAGGAACTGGACCTGGGCCTCGGTCTCCACGCCCTCGCAGACGACCTGCATGCCCAGCGACCGGCCGACCGAGATGACCGCGTGGATGATGGCCGCGGAGGCGGTGTCGTCGAGGCAGCGCTCGACGAAGCTGCGGTCGATCTTGAGGGTGGTGAAGCGGAGCTCGCGCAGGGCATGCAGACTGGTGTAGCCGGAACCGAAGTCGTCCAGCGCGACACCGACGCCCAGCCCCGCGAGGCGCTCCAGCGCCGGCCGGGCGGCGGCGATGTCGAGGATGGCGGTTTCGGTCACCTCGATCTCGAGACGCTCGCCCGGGCATCCGGCGCGCGCCAGGGCGGTTTCGATGCGGCTCGCGAAGTCCGGCTGCTGGAACTCCGTCGCCGAGGCGTTGACGGACACCTTGAGACCCGGGCGGGTCATGACAAGCGTCAGGGCGCGCCCGAGCACGAAGTCCGTCAGGTGACGGATCGAGCCGTCGTGCTCCAGCCGGGGCACGAAATCCGTGGGTGAAAGGACGTCTCCGGACGCGGTGGTCCAGCGAACAAGCGCCTCGGCCTTGCCGGCGAAGCCGCCCGACCGGTTCATCAACGGCTGGAAGGCGACGTCGAGCTCGCCGGCGCGAATGGCGTCGACGATCGACGGCGCCGACCCGGGCGCGGGCGCGGCGTCGGGCATCCCCATGGCCGCAAGGGTGCGCGAGACGAGGTCCGCCAGGCCGTCCGCCGCTCCGGCCCGGCACTCGCCGGCCCGCGCCGCGGTCTCGACGGACGACGCCGCCTCGGCCACGGCGCGCGCGCCGAGGCTCAGGCTCATGGATTTGAGCGCGTGCGCGGCGCGCGCCGCGGCGTCCATCTCGCCCGCTGCTTCGGCGGCGCGCAGCTCGTCAAGGCGGAGGGGGGCGTTGTCGGCGTAGAGGCTCTGAACGCGCAGGACGAAATCCTCACGGCCGGACGCCGCCATGCGGTCGAGATCGGCGCGGATCGCGGGGTCGAACAGACCGTCGTCGGCGGACCCTGTCTCGGCCGCGGCCTCCGACGGGGGCGCCGCCGCGACCGCGAAGCCGCCGCAGTGCCGCGCGAGGGCGGCCTCGATGTCGTCGAGGGTGAAAGGCTTGTGAATGACGCCGTCCATGCCGGCCTCGCGCCATGCGTCGGCGGCCGTTCCGATCACGTGCGCGGTCAGGGCCAGGATGGCGGCGCGCGGGCGCCCGGTCTCGGCCTCCTCCCGCCGGATCAGGGCGCAGGCCTCGAATCCGTCGAGGCGCGGCATCGATCCGTCCATCAGGACGAGGTCGAAGCGGTCGGTCCGGAGCCGCTCGACCGCCGCCAGCCCGTCGCCGGCGAAGGCCACATCCACCCCGAACTGGCCCAGCGCTTCGGCCGCCACCTCGCAGTTGACCTCGGAATCGTCGACCACGAGCACGCTCGCGCCGGGAAACCGCCGACCTTGCGAGGCCACGCCGCGCCTTCCCGCCGGACAGGCGTCAAGGCCGAGCGACATCCTGTGCAGGCCCTGCAGCAGGTCGTCGCCCCGGAACGGTCCGGTCAGACTCCATGCCCGGCCGGGGTTCCCGGTCGGCGTGACCCGCACGCCCCCGGCGATGTCGGCCACGATCCGGGCGCTCGCCAGATCCGGAGCGACCACCGCAATCCCGGCGTCAGCGGCATACAGGCCGATGACCGCGAGGGTGGACGCCGCCGAGCCTTCGAGACTGATGGACCAGCCCTCCGCGAACACCGGCAACGGAGACGCCGCGCCGGCTGGAGGGAGGGTGGCGCGGAAGCCGAAGCAGGAACCCTCGCCCTCGCGGCTCGACAGCACCCATTCGCCGCCCATGGCGCGAACCAGGCGGTCGCAGATGGCCAGGCCCAGCCCGGTCCCGCCATGCTTGCGGGTCGTGCTCTGGTCCGCCTGTGAGAAGGCCTCGAACAGGCCGGGCAGCTTGTCGGCCGGAATGCCGGGGCCCGTGTCGATGACGGTGAGTTCGATGCGCGGCGACCCGTCCGTCGCCGGCTCGATCCGGATGGTGACGCCGCCGGACCCGGTGAATTTGATGGCGTTGTTGACCAGGTTGCTGATGACCTGGCGCAGGCGGGTCGGGTCCGCCGCGACGGGCCCGACCGCCGGATGGACGTACACCGCCAGATCCAGCCCCTTCTCCGCGGCGCGGCCCGCAAACAGGCTGGCGACGTCGGCGGCGATCACGGCGGGGTCGACCTCTACGCTCTCCAGATCGAGCTTGCCGGCCTCCACCTTCGAGAAGTCGAGGATGTCGTTGATGATGCAGATCAGCGACTTGCCGGAATTGGCGATGACTTCGGCATAGCGCCGAGGCTTCTCCGGCAGGTCGGCGCGGTTCAGGAGATCGCTGAGCGCCAGGATGCCGTTCAGAGGCGTGCGGATCTCGTGGCTCATCACGGCCAGGAAGTCGGACTTGGCGGCGTTGGCGGCCTCGGCGGCGACCTTGGCCTCGGACAGCTGTGCGGTCCGTTCGGCGACGGTGGACTCAAGGCTGGCCACGTGCTCGGCGATTCTCCGGTCGCGCTCGCGCAGCCCGTGCAGCATGGAGCGGACGCCGTCCGCCAGATCGCCGACCTCGCCATCGGCCACCACCTCGGGATCGGCGGAATAGTCCTGGGTGTCGCGGACCTCGTTGGCGAAGGCCGCCAGCCGGACGATCGGCGCGCTGATCCGCCGGCCCAGGCGCAGGGCGATGAGCAGTCCCGCGAGAGCGGCGACGCCGACGCCCAGAATGGTGATGATGATCGAGCCGAGGACGCGCTCGCGGACGCCCGGCGCCCGGGCGAGCAGGGTGATCTCGCCGACCCGCTCGCCCTGGCTGACGACCGGCGCCTGAACTTCGATCGTGCCGGTGTTGAGCACCGACCAGACGGACGCGCCGTCGCCGGTCCCGACGCTCACGTCGGAGGCCAGACGCACCCCGCCGCCGGTTTCGGCGAGCAACCTTCCATCGCGCATCTGGATGCGCCCGTAGGTCACGTCCGGCATCTGGGAGATGGCCCTGAGCGCCGCGAAGGTTCCGGTCCGGTCCTCGGCCCGCACGGACTCCGCGGCGAGGGAGCCGATCACCATCGCCGTGCGGGTCAGCCTCTCGGTCTCTGCGGCGGTCTGGCGACGGGCATCGGTCCATCCGAGGAGCGTAGCCGTAACAATCGCCGTGGCCGCCAGGGCCGAAAGCACCAGACCGACAAGTTTTCGGCCTATCGTACGGTTTCCGACATTTCGCGCCTGCGGCAGCAATGGCGTCGCTCCACATTGGATGAACGCAGCTATACTGAGCTTTAATGACTTGACGCTTAATGAGGACCTGTCGGGGCGGACTGGGTGATCTGAAAGATCGCCAGGGGGATCGCGATGAGTGCGTTTTTTTATGTCCTGGAGGATGACTCGAGGATTCTGTTCGTCGACGACGATCCGATCCTACGCGAGTTCGCCCAGGTGAACCTCGCGAGCCCCAACACCCAGATCGACGTCGCCGCCGACGGTTCGGCCGCCCTCGGGATGCTCAGGGCGAAGGCCTACGACCTCGTGCTGCTGGACCTCGAAATGCCCGGACTGGACGGGTTCGCCACGCTGGCGCGGATCCGCGCCGACCCGTTGCTTCTGGAAACGGCGGTGATCGTGCAGACGGGTCGGGAGGACGTCGACGCCATCGACCGGTGCTTCCGGCTCGGCGCCACCTCCTTCGTCATGAAACCCCTGAACTGGCGCCTGCTCAGCTATCAGGTGCGCTATGTCCTGCGCGCCGAACGCCAGGCGCGGGCCGGGCCTCCCCGAGCCGCGGCATGATGCGCGCGGTCGCGACCCTTTCGAACTGGCTCCGGCGCTTCGGGCGCGCCCGGGACGGCTCCATCGCGCTGAAATTCGCCCTGCTGGGGCCGGCGATCCTGCTGCTGGGGGTCGGAGGCATCGATCTGATGGCTGTGAACGCCGCCGACACCCGACTTCAGGCCATCGCGGACTCCGGCGCGCTCGCCGGCGCCCCCTCGCTGGCGCTGGCGACCGATGGCGACGAGGCGCGCGAACGCGCGGCCGCCTTCGTCGAGGCCCAGTTGCAGGAGTGGACCGACGGGCCGAGCGTCTCCGCGACCTATGAGATCGTCGACCGCTTGGGACAGCGCGCCCTTCGCGTGCTGCTGAAAGGCCACCGTCCGTCCTTCTTCGCCAGCATGCTTCCGCCCGGAGGGTGGAATTTCAATGCCGAGGCGGTCGCCAGCTCCGTCGGCCTCGTGCCGCTCTGTGTCCTCGTCACCGGGGACGCCGGCGCCAGGCTGCTCAACGTCCAGGATTCGGGGCGGATGAACGCGCCCGCCTGTCTTGTCCATTCCAATCGCGACATCCTGGTCGAAGGCGGACTCATCGACGCCGCCTCGGTCCAGGCCGTGACCACGGCCCGCGGCATGATCAGCCCGTCGCCCAGCACCGGCGCCGCCTCGATCGAGGACCCCTTCGCCAACCTCGACCTGGACAAGCACCCCCAGATCGGCCTGCTGTGCACGGTCTCGGAGCTGATCAACCGGATCAAGGTCTCGACCGGGGTCCACTACGTCCCGGCCGGCCGGCACTGCGGCGGTATCGAGGCCTACGGCGACGCGCGGGTCGTGCTGCAGGCGGGGGAGCATTTCTTCCTGCAGGGCAGTCTGGTGGTGAAGGAGACCGCCCGGCTCGAGGGCGCCGACGTGGTTCTGTTCTTCGACACGGCCTCGAGTTTCGACTTCACCGACAGCGCCATGGTCTCCCTCGACGGGCGCAAGTCGGGCCCCTACGCCGGCCTCGTCATGGGCAGCACCCGCGACAACCGGCAGGACTTCATGATCTCCGCCGACAACGTCGAGTCCCTGCTGGGCGTCCTCTATGTGCCGAACGCCCGGCTGATCGTGGACGGCGATTCCGACGTCGCCCGCGACAGCGCCTGGACCGTCATCGTGGCCAAGGCGATCCAGCTCAAGGGCTCACCGTCGCTGTTCATCAACGCCAATTACCGGGCCTCCAACGTCCCGGTTCCGGCCGGCGTCGGGCCCCGGGCCGGCGGCGTCCGGTTGATCGAGTAGAGGAGGTTTCTTCATGGCGATGGAGGCCGAAGCCGTCAGCGAACGCGAGGAAGCCGCCGACGCCATGAACCGCCGCGCCCGCACGGAGCGACGGGTCCGCGACCGCCGCAAGCCGGGCAACCGTGTGAACCGGGATGCGCCGGCCCATTCGCTGCTCAAGGTGTTCGGCGCGTTCGGCGTGGCGATCATGTCGGCCGTGATGACGCTAACCGTTCTCGCGGGTCAGATGCTCGACCTCCATATTCCCGCGGTCGCCTTGGGCCTGCAGGGCATGCTTCTGGGCAGCTTCATCCTCCTGATCGCCCTGGGGTCCATCGAACAGCGCCTGATCGAAATCCGGCTCGAACTGATGATGATGAACGGCGGACGGCGGGCGGCCGACGATCGCCGTCGTGGCGATCGGCGCCGGACTTCCGACGAACCGGAGCAATCCCGAAACGCCGCAGGACCTCTCTGAGGCTGGCCCGGAAGGGGCCGACGCCCCCGCCCCGGCCTCCGGGCCCGGCCGCCCCGCCGGTCGGTCAGTTTGCCGAATAGGCGGTCTTGATCTGGGTGAAGAACTCGACCGCCGCGAAGCCCTGCTCGCGGGCGCCGTAGCTGGACGATTTCGTGCCGCCGAACGGCACATGGTAGTCGACCCCGGCGGTCGGCAGGTTCACCATGGTCATCCCGGCCCGCGCCCGCCGCTGGAAGTCCCGGGCGTACTTGAGCGAGCTTGTGACGATGCCCGCGGACAGGCCGAACTCGACGCCGTTGGCGATCGCCAGCGCTTCTTCATAGTCCCTGACCCGGATGGTCGAGGCCACGGGGCCGAACACCTCCTCATTGTTGATCCGGCCGCCGGGATCGGTGTCGGCGATCAGGGTGGGCTGGACGTACCAGCCGGGCGTGGCGAGCGTCAGCCGCTGGCCGCCGGCGACGATGCGGCCTCCCTCCCCGCGCGCGATGTCGATGTAGCGGTAGGAGGTCTCGCGCTGGTCCTCGCTGACCGCCGGGCCGATCTGGGTGTCGGGGTCCAGAGCCGCCCCGACGCGCAGGGCGGCGACCTTCTCGCCCAGCGCCTGTACGAATCGGTCGTGTATGCCGTCCTGCACGATCAGGCGGCTGGAAGCGGTGCAGCGCTGACCGGTGGCATAGTAGGAGCCGTCCAGCGCGATCATCACCGCCCGCTCCAGATCGGCGTCGTCCAGCACGATCAGCGGGTTCTTGCCGCCCATCTCCAGCTGCACCCGGGCCTGTCGCCGGACCGCGCCGGCCGCGACGCCGGCGCCGACGCCCTGCGAGCCGGTGAAGGAGACGCCGTCCACGTCCCTGTGGTCGACGATGGCCTGGCCGACGCCGCCACGGCCGACGACCAGGTTGAGGACGCCCCTGGGCAGCCCCGCCTCGTGCAGGATGGCGACCAGGGCCTCCGCCGTCGCGGGCGTCGGCCCGGCCGGCTTCATCACCACGGTATTGCCGAAGGCCAGCGCCGGGGCGGCCTTCCAGGCGGGGATGGCGATGGGGAAGTTCCACGGGGTGATCAGGCCGAACACCCCGACCGCCTGTCGATAGGTCTGGATCTCCACCCCCGGCCGCACCGAGGCCAGGTTCTGGCCGTGCAGGCGCAGCGCCTCGCCGGCGAAGTATTTGAGGATGCGGCCGGCCCGCACCGTCTCGCCGATGCCCTCCGGCAGGGTCTTGCCCTCCTCGCGCGACAGCAGCCGGCCCAGTTGTTCGCGCCGCTCCATGACGAGGGTCCCGGCCCTGTCGAGAATGTCGGACCGCACCTCCGGCGAGGCCTCCGACCAGGCGGGGAAGGCCGCCCTGGCCGCCGCCACGGCCGCGTCGACCTCCTCGACGCCGCCGTCGGGGATGCGGGCCACCAGATCGCGCGTGTCCGACGGGTTCAGGCTTTGCGAGGGCCGGGCGGTGGGAATCCGCTCGCCGTCGATCCAGTGGGACAGTTCGATCGTGTCGCTCATGGCGGTCCTCAACGGTGACGCGGGCGGCGCGGGGAGCGCCGCCCGTGACGCTAGATAGAGGGTGACGCGCGCGCGGTCAGCCCGTCTTGTCCAGCCTGCCGTCACGGCAATGGCCGCATCACCCGCTCCAGCACCCTGCGGGCGGTGTCGCGGCCGATCTGCTCGCCCGCCTCGTTGGAGAAGCGGAAGTGGACCCCGCCGTAGATGCGGGAGTCCGAGACGTCCCGGACCCAGTCGTCCCATCCGGGCAGCACCTGCACGGCGGACATCGGCACGGCGAGGGATCCGACCCGGACGCCGCCCGGGGGCCGCGGCCCGACCTCGGCCTTCATCACCTCGGCGTGGGCGGCCGCGACGACGCAGTGGCCGCAGGGGTATTCGGCGAAATTGGGGGTGCCCAGAAGCGGGGTCCAGCCGGCGTCCGGCGCGGTCGCGTCGTTGCCGTCGTCGGCGCCGTTGCGGATCGCCGTGATCGGCCGCCAGAAGTCGTAATGGGCCTTGGCGTCGGCCATCGCCAGCACGGCGTCGTCGAAGGCCATCTGGTAGAGGGCGAACATGCGGGCGTTCTGCACCGGAGTGCGCCCCGGCGCGTCCGCCGCCAGCCGCAGCGACGGCGTCAGGTCGAAAGCCTGCCGGTAACGCGCCATCAGGGTCTGGTGCGGCGTCCGCGCGGCGCTGGTCCGGCCGCCCAGCAGGCGAACCTCCTCATAGTCGCGCGCCCAGCGCTCGCTGGTCAGCGCCGGCGGCGGCGGCGGCCGCACGGCGTCGGCGGACGTCAGCACCCAAGGCCGGTAGGTCACCATATAGGTCTCGATCTGCGGCAACTGGGTCGAGACCCAGACGCCCGGCGTGGTGCGCGGCCGGTAGGGCGTCGCCTGCAGGGCCGGGTCGATCCCGCCGGCCGCGATCGCCGCCCGCGCCGCCTGTTCGCCGATCAGCCGCCCCGCCTCGCGCGCCGGCCCCTCGGCGATCGCCGACATGGCTATGGCGTAGCTGTCGTCCAGGGCCGTTTTCTGGGCCGGGAAGTGATGCAGCATCACCGTATAGGCCGCCGTCGCCGCGGCGGCGTCCTGCGAGGCCGCGGGATCGCCGGCGGGGAAGCCGAGGTAGCTCTCGTAGCGCCGGTCGATGGCGTTCACCGCCTCGAACATCGCCAGCGAGGCGCGGGTCAGGGCGCGGCCCTGCTCGGGCGTGCCGCCGGGCGCCATATAGGGGGCGATCCGGCTGCTGAACTCCCACCAGTCCGACACAGTGTCGGCGTTCGCCGGCTGCGCCGCCGTCAGGGCCGCGAGGGCGGCCATCCCCATCATCATCGCACGCATGTCTCGTTCCTCCCGTTGAGTGGTTGTGTCGAAGCCGTTCCGGCGGCCGTCAGGGCGTCGCCGGGACGCTTTTGAACGCCCGGGTGAAGCGCACCCGGATCATCCAGAAGAGCAGTGCGGCCAGCGGCAGGAGCGCCGGCGCGAAGAGGTGGGGGCCGCGCAGGGCCTCGGGGATTTCGTCCGCCTGGCCGAGGAAGAAGGAGCCCGAGGCGATGAACAGGGCCGTGCACATCCGCCACAGATGTCGGGCGATACGAGCGGGTCCCGTCACGCCGCGCCTCAGGAGCATGCTCAGGTCGGCGGCGGCGGCGAGGGCGGCCAAGCCCGAGAACACATAGAGCGCCGCGACGGGCACGCCGTCGGCGCCGAGCCCGTTCCAGCCGACCAGAAAGCTGGCGACGGCGATGGCGGCCGCGATGAGGAAGCCCGCCCTCTCCGGCCGGCCCACGACCCCGTCGGGGCGCCGCACGGCCAGCCAGGCGGTGCCGATCAGATAGAGGGTGAAGGCGCCCGCGATGGTGTTCAGCGGCTGATTTCGCAGCAGGGCCACGACGACGGCGAAAAGGGCCATGACCAGCATGGCGAGGACGAACACCGTCCCGGCTCCCCGATGGATTCGTCGCCCCTTCGGCGCCGCGAGCGCGGCGAAGCCCGACACCAGGCTGACGGCGCCGCCGCCGATGTGGAGCACGAGGGCGGCCTGGGCGAGGCTTTCGGGGTTGAAGGCAGGCAAGGTCATGGCGTCCTCCGGTCGCGGGTCGCGAAAGTCGGTGGGTGAAGACGGATGGTGCTGTCGGGGGTTCGGGGGGTCGGCCCCCGGTCGGCTAGCCGGTGTCGGCGCGGGCTCTGTCTTGCGGCATGGGCTGATCCTTTCCGGGATCGACGATCAGTTGGGCGTTCGCGAGCGGCGGACGCGGACTGTGGCGTAGAACAGGCCGGCGGCGAGCAGGACCCCGACCCACAGGCCGGGCAGCGAGTAGATCCGCGCGGGATCGAGGTCGGACAGCCGCTGGACCCAGATCACTCCCGCGCCGTCGGCCGACCACGGCTGCAGCACCCCGCCGCCGAGGCGCCGCTCCAGCATCCAGTGGGCGGAGGTGTGGTGCAGGGCGAGGTGCTCGACCATCAGGATCGCCACGAACGGGGCGACGGCCCACAGGAAGGCCACGCGCCGCGACCAGGCCGAGACCAGCAGCATCCAGGCGTAGAGCGGCGCATTCCACAGCGCCATGAACGGCAGGCCGTACAGCAGGGCCAGCCAGAGGAACGGCAGGTCCACGCGGCTCCACACCGTGCGCGGATCGAATCCGTTGGCGATCCACACCAGCGACTGCAGTCCGAGCATCGTCAGGCTGGCCACGACGACGATGGCGACCACGAACAGCGGCACGACCACCAGCGGAATGGCCGCCTTGGACAGCACCGTCATGCCGTCCGAGACCGGCAGGGACTTCCAGAACAGGATGCTCCGGTCGCGCCGTTCGCCCTGCAGCGCGCTGAGGCTGTAGAGCACCCCGACCACCAGGCCGGTGACCAGCGTCGCCCCCGTCATGGCGCTGTACAGATCCATGAAGCCCCGGGCGCGCGTCGGGTCGCCGATCGAGGCGGCCCGCTCGGCGTCGGAGACGGACAGGCTGGACCCGAAGTGAATGATCACGGCGAAGACGGCGACCGCCACCGGCGCGGCCCACAGGGCGCGGTGCTCCCAGAGTTCGCGCCGGATCTGCCAGAGGAAGGTCCGGACCAGTTGTTTCGGATGAGGCGCGCCGCTCATGTCGCGGCCTCCCGCGGGGCGCCGTCGCCGAGCAGGGCGACGAACAGGTCGGCCAGGCCGGGGGTGCGCAGCTCGCCCAGCGGCGCCAGCCGCTCGCGCTCGACGCTGTCGTACAGCAGGCTGGTGCGCCCGAACATCCGCCGTTCGGAGAGCGGCTTCAGCGCCCGGGCGGCCGTCAGCCGGTCGTCGGCGGCCAGCAGCTCGACGAACCGTCCCTCGACCTCCTCCATGGTGACGCTGAGGGTGACCCGGCCGCGGTCGAGGAACACCACGTCGGTCAGCACGTGCTGGATTTCATGCACGTCGTGGGTCGACAGGATGATGGTGCGGCTGTGGTCGACATAGTCGCTCAGCAGGGCGTCGAAGAACTGCTTGCGGTACAGCAGGTCGAGCCCGAGCGTCGGCTCGTCGAGAATCAGCAGCCGGGCGTCCACCGCCATCACCAGCGCGAGATGCAGCTGGGTCACCATGCCTTTCGACAGTTCGCGGACCCGGCTGTCGCGGCGGATCGTGGTGCGGTCGAGGAAGCCCTCGGCGCGGGCCCGGTCGAACCGGGGGTGCACGCCCGCCATGTAGTCGAGCGCCTGGCGCACCCGCATCCAGCGGGGCAGCACGGCCACGTCGGCGATGAAGCAGACGTCGTGCATCAGGTCGCCGCGCTGCTTCCACGGGTCGCGGCCCAG
>NZ_DASWTO010000132.1:0-14409 GCF_036402095.1 Brevundimonas sp.
CCGACCTTCTTCTGCTGGTCGCCGCCCTTGAAGTTGAAGCTGCCGACATAGGCGCGGGTGTTGATCTCGCGCTTGCCGACCATCATCACGTCGGTGCCGCCCGAGATGGCCTGCCAGATGGTCTCGTCCGGCTTCAGGTCGTCGCGGCTCTGGTCGACATAGGCCAGCTTGACCGTCTCGCCGACGCGGATGCTCCCGGCGTCGGGCTTCTCCTGGCCGGTGATCAGACGGAACAGGGTCGACTTGCCGGCCCCGTTCGGGCCGATGACCCCGACGATGCCGTTGGGCGGCAGCTTGAACGACAGGCCCTTGAACAGGATCTTGTCGCCGTACTCCTTCTCGAGGTTCTCGACCTCCAGCACGACGTTGCCGAGGCGCGGGCCGGGCGGGATCTGGATGACGGCGTGGGTCTGGGCTCCGCGCATGCTCTCCTGCTCGTCGACCATCCGCTCATAGGCGGCCAGACGGGCCTTGGACTTGGCCTGACGGGCCTTGGCGCCCGACCGGACCCATTCCAGTTCGCGGGTCAGGGCGCGCTGGCGGGCTTCGGATTCCGACTGTTCCTGCACCACGCGCTTCTGCTTGGCCTCCAGCCAGCTGGAGTAGTTGCCCTCGTGCGGGTGGCCCTTGCCGCGGTCCAGCTCCAGCGTCCACTTGGTCACCAGATCGAGGAAGTAGCGGTCGTGTGTCACCAGGATGACGCAGCCGGGGAAGTTCTCGAGGTGGTGCTGCAGCCAGGCCACCGACTCGGCGTCGAGGTGGTTCGTCGGTTCGTCGAGCAGCAGCATGTCGGGCTTGCTGAGCAGCAGCCGGGCCAACGCCACGCGGCGCTTCTCGCCCCCCGACAGGTTGGTGGTCATCCAGTCGTCCGGCGGGCAGCGCAGGGCGTCCATGGCCATTTCGATGCGGCTGTCGATGTCCCAGACGTCGCCGGCGTCGATCTTCTCCTGGAGGGCGGTCATCTCCTCCATCAGCTCGTCGGAATAGTTCTCGGCCATCTCCATGGCGATGGCGTTGAAGCGGGTGACCCACTGCTTCTCCTCGCACCAGGCCTCGACGTTCTCGCGGACGGTCAGGGCCGGATCGAGCTGCGGCTCCTGCTCCAGATAGCCGCGCTTGACGCCGTCGGCGGCCCGGGCCTCGCCGGTGAACTCGCTGTCCAGCCCGGCCATGATCTTCAGCAGGGTGGACTTGCCCGAGCCGTTGACCCCGACGACGCCGATCTTGGCGTCGTTGTAGAAGCTCAGCCAGATGTTCTCGAAGATCTTCTTGCCGCCGGGGAAGGTCTTGGTCAGACCCTGCATCTGGAAAATATATTGCTGCGCCATGAGTCGCGTCGCGCCCTGTCGTCCGGGAGTGGGGGGAGGTTGGCGCGGGGTGTAGCGACCGCGCGCCGTCAGGGCAAATGTCTAGAGGCCGGGCGGGGCGGTTTGAAGGCGCGGGTCACGAAACGGGGAGATCGGTCCCGTGCAGGGAACGCCCCGACGCGGCGACGGTTTGTCGGCATTCCCCACAACCAAGGAGAGCGCCATGCAAAGCCAGGATCACGCCGTCAAGGTCCTGAACAGCCTCATCGAGACCACGCTGGACAGCGCCAGCGGCTATCGTGACGCGGCCGAGGGCGCCGAGAGCCCGCCGATCCGGTCCCTGCTGTCGCGCAAGGCCTCGACGCGCGAGGAGCTGTCGCGCCGGCTGCAGTCCGAGGTCCGCAGCTTCGGCGGCGAGCCCGAAACCGATCAGTCCGCCATGGGCAAGGCGCACAATGTCTTCACCGAACTGAAGGGCAAGATCATGGGGCGGGACGACGAGAGCGTCCTCGCTGAGGTCGACCGCGGCGAGAGCTTCATCGAGGAGAAGTTCGAGGCGGCGTCACGGGACCCGGACCTGCCCGAACACGTGCGGCGTCTGATCGAGGCCGAATGCGCCGCCATCCGCACGGATCACGAGGAGATGAAGCGGATGAAGTCCGGGATGCACTGATCGCCCGCGACAGCCGTCAGGCTGACGCTGACGTTTCAGAGCCGGGGCGGGGCGGCGTCCGTCTCGTCCCCGCCGCCCGGAAGATAGCGTCCGCCGACGTAGGCGACGGCCAGCCACAGCGAGGTCCACAGGCTCCAGATCACCACGGCCAGGGGCACGTCGGTCTGCGCGGTTCCGGCCGCGTCGACCTGGCCGATCAGGCCCACGCAGGCCGCCGCGAGGGCGGCCGCATAGACCACGATCCGCGACCACGCGCGGCAGGCCAGCAGGGCCAGGGCTCCGATGATCAGGAGGATTCCGGTCAGCAGCCACGGAAACTGCGGCACCCACAGCCCCAGCGTCATGTGGAAGCCGCTGTACAGCAGAAGGATCACGCCGGTGGCGCGGGGCAGGAACATGACGGGTCCGTCACACGAAGGGCCTGAGCGGGACGCCTTCCATCATCGCCCGGTCATCATTGGCGTCCCGTTAACCGGGAGCATTAACGTCGACTGTCAGGCGTAGTTGAAGCTGACCGAGATGCGTTCGCTCTTCGCGGCGTTCGTCGGCACTTCGTGGCGCAGCCAGCTCTCCCACATCAGCACGGTTCCGGCCTGCGGAGCGAGGTAGACAAACGGCCGCTCTGCTTCCGGCGCGTCGGCGTGCACGGCCGGGCGGGCCATCATCATCGGCAGGCGCGGGTCTTCCAGCTTCAGGGCCGAGGCCCCGTCGGGCACCTCGACATAGACGGTGCCGCTCAGGAAGGCGTGCGGATGGATGTGGCCGGTGTGGCCGCCGCCGGGCTTGAGGATGTTGACCCAGAGACTGTCCAGCCGGGGCTTGCGGGCGAGGCTGAAGTTAAGCGCCCTGGCGTAGGCGACGGCATGCCGGTCCAGATGCTTCTTGAGCTCCGCGAACTCCGGCAGGCGATGCGGCAGGTCGGTCAGGGAGCCGTAGGAGGTGTAGCCGCGATAGCCATGTTCGCGGCACCACATCCGCCCCGCCAGGTCCTCGGCGGCCAGCATCCTGCAGGCGTCGGCGAGAGCGGCGTTGAAGGCCGGGAAGCCAGGCGCGGACGCCAGCGTGGCTTCATAGACCTGGGTGACGAAAAGCGGGCGCAGGGACATGGCGGCTCTCTAGCGCGCCGGGGCCGCGTCGTCGCGCACGATGACGCCGTCCTTCATCACCAGCCGCACGGCGCGCACGGACGCGATGTCCCGTGTCGGATCGCCCTCGACGGCGACGAGGTCGGCCAGCAGGCCCGGCCGGATCGCGCCCAGCCGGTCATCGACGCCGAAGATGCGCGCATTGCCCGAGGTCGCCGCGCGCACCACCTCGGCCGCCGGCATGCCGCCCGCGACCATCAGCTCCATCTCGCGGGCGTTGTCGCCATGCGGATAGACGCCGACGTCGCCGCCCATGCATATCGTCACCCCGGACTCGAGCGCCTCGGCGAAGGCCCGGCGCTTGGCCAGCACGCCCGCCGGCGCGGGCTCCTGACCGTCCCAGCCACGGTATCGGGTGATGGCGTCGGTCGCCGCCAGGGTCGGGCAGAAGGCCACGTCCCGGTCGCGCATCAGGCGGAAGATCTCGGGCGTGCCCGCATCGCCGTGCTCGATCGTGTCGGCGCCGGCGAGGATCGCGCGCCGCATCCCCTCCGCCGTGCCCGCATGCACCGCCACCTCGCGCCCGGCCGAATGGGCCGCGGCGATCGCCTCCGTCAGCTCCGGCTGGGTGAAGGTCGGCCGGCTCGGCTCCCCGGGACCCCAGCGGTAGTCGGCGTACAGCTTGACCACGTCCGCGCCCGCGCCGATCTGGCTGCGCACCACGCGCAGCAGGTCCGGTCCGTCCGCCTCCTCGGCGCCCAGAGGGACGGCCACGCCCGGCTCGAAGCCCTTGGGACCATAGGCCCCCGTGGCCACGATGGCCCGGGTCGAGGTCAGGATGCGGGGCCCCGGCACGATCCCCTGGTCGATGGCCTGCTTCAGTCCGACGTCGGCATAGCCCGCGCCCTCGGTGCCGAGATCGCGCACCGTGGTGAAGCCGGCCATCAGGGTGTCGCGCGCCGCCACCGTCGCCCGCGCCGTCCGCAGCGCCAGCGGCTCATGCAGCACCTGATCGTCCCAGCTGGTCTCGTTGTAGGGATGCAGGAACAGGTGCGCGTGGCCCTCGATCATCCCTGGCATCAGCGTCAGACCCGGCAGGTCGATGACCCGCGCTCCCTCGGGTACGGTCAGGTTCGGGCCGACGGCCTCGATGGTCCGGCCCCGGACCAGCACCGACCAGCCCTCGTGAAGCCGCGGCTCGACCCCGTCGAACATCCGCGCGGGCCGCAGCAGCACCACGTCCTGCGCCGCCGCCGGCGCGGCCACGATCAGGGCCAGGAGAATGACGATGATCCGCATGGCGCCGCCCTTGTTCGCCCGCCACTGAAGCGCGGCCGGCGCCCGTGGGCAAGCCGTCACCACTCCAGCGCCGCCTCGCCCCGGAGGATGGCCTCCGCCTCCGCCGTATGCTTGGCGCCCGAACGGTCATGCAGCACCAGCGGCGGCAGCAGGCGCAGGGGCGCCTTGCCGGTCTTGACCGCCTGCACCAGCACCCGTTTGGCCGGTTCGTCGGCATGGGGATGCACCGGCCTGATTGAGAACGACCCCGCGGTCTCGCCCAGCAACGTCAGCAGGTCGGGCAGCCGGTCAGCGCGATGGATGACGGTGATCCGCCCTCCCTCACGCACCGCCTTGAGCAGGAACCGCGTCCAGACCGCCAGCCCGTCGTCGGCCATCCATGCCCCCTGCTTCCCGGGCGAGGGCGTGCGCAGCGCGCCCGGATCGTCGAAGAACGGCGGATTGCTGACCGCCCGGTCGAACGGCTCCGGGCCCAAGGCCCGGAATCCCGCCGCGACGTCGCCCTCGAGAATCGTCGCCCCGGCGCCGTTCAGCGCCGCGTTCTCGCGCGCCAGCGCGGCCATGGCCGGGTCGCGCTCGACCCCGGTCAGGCTCACGCCCGGCGTCCGCGCCGCCACCTGCATCAGCACGGCCCCGGCGCCGCATCCCGCCTCGATCACACGCTCGCCGGGCCGCGCGCCCGCCGCCGCGGCCAGCAGCGCCGCGTCCATGCCGGCCCGGTAGCCCTTCGCCGGCTGGCGCAGCCGCACGCGGCCGCCCAGCAGGGCGTTCTCGACGATGTCTCCGCCCTGCGGAATGAACGGTGCGACGGTCACGCGGCTTGACCCTTCATGGCCCGGTCACCATTGTGCGCCGCGACGCCGCCCTGCAAGCGGCGGCTGGATTTTCAGGCGTGATCCTCCCCTGCGCGCCGTGCCCATGAGTTCTCCGTTGGACGCTGTCACCGTCGCCGATTCCCGCCCCAAGGGAGACGTTGAGCCGCTGGTGCGGCTGGCGAAACGTGACATGGCCGCCGTCGACGCCCTCATCGTCGAGCGGATGCAGTCGCAGGTGCCGGTGATTCCCCTTCTGGCCGAGCATCTTGTCTCGGCCGGCGGCAAGCGCCTGCGCCCGCTGTTGACCGTGGCCGCCGCCCGGGCGTCCGGCGCGTCCGACGACATCGACGCCTCGCGCAAGCTGGCCGCGGCGGTTGAGTTCATCCACACCGCCACCCTGCTGCACGACGACGTGGTCGACGGCTCAAACCTGCGCCGCGGCAAGACCGCCGCCCACCTGATCTGGGGCGCGCCCTCCAGCGTGCTGGTCGGCGACTTCCTGTTCGCCCGCGCCTTCGAGCTGATGGTCGAGACCGGACAGATGCGCGCGCTCGGCATCCTCGCGACCGCCTCCAGCGTCATCTCCGAGGGCGAGGTGCTGCAGCTGACGCGCGCCCACGACCTCAACCTGGACCAGGACACCTATCTGCGCATCATCTCGGCCAAGACCGCTGAGCTGTTCGCCGCCGCCGCCGAGGCGGGGGCGGTGGGCGCCATGGCCGACGAGGCGGCGGTGCAGGCCCTGCGCGCCTATGGCCTCAACCTCGGCCTCGCCTTCCAGCTGGCCGACGACGCCCTCGACTACGGCGGCACGTCCGAGGTGCTGGGCAAGAACGCCGGCGACGACTTCCACGAAGGCAAGGTGACCATGCCCCTGCTGCTCGCCGCCGCCCGCACGCGCGGCCGCGAGGACGCCTTCTGGGAGCGCACCATCAACAAGGGCGAGCGCACCGACGACGACTTCCGCCGCGCCCGCGAGCTGATCGTCGGCACCGGCGCCATCGGCGCCACGCTCGACACCGCCTGGAACTACGCCGCGGCCGCCCAGGAGGCGCTGACGCCGCTCCCCGCCGGCGAATGGCGCGACGCCCTGGAGCAACTGGCCGACTTCGCCGTCAGCCGGGCGTCCTAGCGCAGCGAGGCGCAGAACCGCTGGATGCGCCGGCAGGCCTCCTCCAGCACGCTTTCCGACGTCGCATAGCTGATGCGGAAATAGGGGCTCAGGCCGAACGCCGATCCCTGCACCACGGCCACGCCCTCGGCGTCCAGCAGTTCCGCCGCGAACCTGTCGTCGCCGTCGATCACCGCCCCGCCTTCGGTCGTCTTGCCGATCAGCCCCTCGATCGACGGATAGACGTAGAAGGCGCCCTCCGGCGTGGCGCAGCGGATCCCGGCGGCCTGATTGAGCATCGACACCACCAGGTCGCGCCGCGCTTCGAAATGCTTCGCGCGCTCGGCGATGAAGCCCTGCGGCCCGTTCAGCGCCTCGACCGCCGCCCACTGGCTGATCGAGGAGGGGTTGGTGGTGGTCTGGCCGGCGACCTTGCGCATCAGGTCGATCAGCGGCTTCGGCCCGCCGCCGTAGCCGATGCGCCAGCCGGTCATGGCGTAGGCCTTGGACACGCCGTTCACGGTCAGCGTCCGGTCGTACAGGTCCGGCGCCACCTGGGCGATCGTGCGGTAGCCGAAGTCGCCGTAGATCAGGTGCTCGTACATGTCGTCGGTCAGCACCCACACCTGCGGATGGCGGCGCAGCACGGCGGCCAGCGCCTCCAGCTCCTCCCCAGTGTAGGCCGCGCCGGTCGGGTTCGACGGCGAGTTGAGGATCAGCCATTTCGTACGCGGCGTGATCGCGGCCTCCAGCGCCTCGGGGCGCAATTTGAAGCCGTCGGCCTCGTGCCCGACCACCGTCACCGGCTCCCCGCCCGCCAGCAACACCATGTCCGGATAGGACACCCAGTAGGGCGCCGGCACGATCACCTCGTCGCCCGCGGACAGCGTGGCCACGAACGCGTTGTAGATGACCGTCTTGCCGCCCGGCGCGACGTGGATCTGGTCGGTCCCGTACGACAGGCCGTTCTCGCGTTTGAACTTGGCCGCCACAGCCGCCTTCAACTCGGGGATGCCGTCGACGTCGGTGTATTTGGTCTCGCCGCGCCGGATCGCGGCGATGGCGGCTTCCTTGATGTTGTCCGGCGTGTCGAAGTCCGGCTCGCCGGCGCCCAGGCCGATCACGTCGCGGCCCTCGCGCTTCAGCTCGCGGGCCCGGGCGGTCACCGCGAGGGTGGCCGACGGCTTGACCCGCGCCAGGGCGGCGGACTGGAGCACGGCGGACGGCTGGCTTGACATGGCGACTCCCGGGAACGGCGGCGCAATCCTTACGCAGTTGCGAAAGGCCGATCAAATGACGAAGCCGGGCGCCGCGACGCGCTCAGGACAGAACCCGGCGGGCGGCCCAGCCCGCCAGCCCCGCCAGCACCCCGGCCGCCCCGGCCGCGGCCAGGCGCACGATCATCGGATCGAAGGCCGTGACCGATGGTTTCGCCTCGCCCGTGAACCGGCCCCGCGTCCGATGCGCCCCTTCGACGGGTTCGAACAGATTGTCCGCGCGATCCGGCGGCTCGGCCTGCTGGCTGAGCTGGGCGTCATGTCCTTCCCCGGCCAGATAACGGTCGAGATATTCCGGCGCCAGCACGGACCCGGCGATCAGCTTCAGCGTCGGAAGTCCGATCCACACCTCGCGCGGCGCGTCCCGCGCGGCGCGCCAGGCGATCTCGGCGACGGCCTCCGGCTGGAAGATGGGCGCGACGGGTCGCGGCCGGCGCGGGAACAGGTTGCGGGCCCAGTCGAACTGCGGCGTGTTCACCGCGGGCAGCTGCAGCATGCTGATACGGACGCCGGACCGCTCGCGGCGCAGCTCGCTGCGCAGGGCCTCGGTGAAGCCGCGGATGGCGAATTTGGCGCCGCAGTAGGCCGACTGCAGCGGAATGGCGCGATAGCTGAGCGCCGATCCGATCTGGATGACGACGCCGGCGTCCCGCCGCCGCATATGGGTCAGGGCGGCCATCGTCCCGTGGACGCAGCCCAGATAGGTCACCTCGGTGATGCGCCGGAACTCCGCCGCCGACATCTGCGCCACCGGGGCGTACATGGTCGCCATGGCGTTGTTGACCCAGACGTCGATGCCGCCCCAGCGCCGCGCCACCTCGTCCGCAGCCGCCGCGACCGCGGCGGCGTCGCTGACGTCCACCGCCAGGGCCAGGGCCTCGCCGCCCGCAGCCTCGATCTCGCGCGCCGCCGCCTCGACCCCGGAGCGCGATCGCCCGAGCACCGCCACCCGCGCGCCGTTCCGGGCGAAGCGCAGGGCGATGGCACGGCCCACGCCGGCCGAACCGCCGGTGACCACGACCGAGCGGCTGTCGCGCTGGCCTCCGTCCGGCCGGTTCCTGGGCGCCGTGCGGGGCATCAGTGCGTCAGCCCCGCGAGGATGTCGCGCGCCCGTTCGCCGAAACTGGCGGTCAGCGACCACGGGCTCGGCTGGCGGACGACGTGCAGATGGCCCCGCTTGTCCAGCACCTCATAATCGCTGCGCCCGTCAGGCCGGCGGAAGAAGCGCAGGCTGACCACGGCGTCGGCGACGCGCATCCCGGAGAGGGTGATCTCCGGCAGCCACGGCGGCAGCTGCGGGTCGATGAACAGCATCCGCAGCGGTGCATAGGGCTGCATCCCCAGCAGGGCCGAAAGCAGGGTGTAGGTGGTGGTCGCCGACCAGGCCTGGGGCGCGTTGGCGGCCGGATAGACGGCCGGGAAGGGATGGTCCACGTCGCGCGCATGCCCCGAGATGCACTCCGGCAGGCGGTAGTGGTCGAACAGCGCCGCCGTCTCGAACTGGGCGCGGCAGATCTGGCTCACCCTGTCGTGGAGTCCGTAGCGATAGGCGCCGACCGCCCACGGGCCGTGCTCCACCGGCCAGACCGTCCCGCGATGGTAGGCATACGGATTGTAGGACGGGTGATCGGACGACAGGGTGCGCACGCCCCAGCCGCTGAACATGTCTGCGGCGAACAGGCGGTCCAGCGTCCGGGTCACCAGGGCCTTGTCGGCGATCCCCGTGGCCACGCAGTGCAGGGCGTTCGAACCGATCGAGCGGACCTGGCGTCCGTCGGCGTCCAGCGCCATGGCGAAACTGCCTTCGTCCTCCATCCAGAAGGCCGTGTTGAACCGCGCCTTCAGCTCGGTGGCCTCGTCGGCCAGACGTTTCGCCTCGTCGCGGCGGCCGAACCACCACAGAACCTCGGCCAGGTTCAGCTTGGCTGCGTAGGCGATGCCCTGCTCCTCGCAGGTCGCGATCGGTTTCGCCGCCTCTGAGCCGTCGGCGTGCACCAGGGCGTCGCCGGAATCCTTCCAGCCCTGGTTTTCGGTCCCCTCCGCGGAGCGGGTCCGGTAGTCGAAGAAGCCGTCCCGGTCGCGGTCGCTGCAGGAGTCGAGCCATTGCAGTGCGGCGATGGCCGGCTCCAGGAAGGGCTCGACCTGCGCCTTGTCGCCGGTCCAGTGCCACAGCTGGGCGAGGACGAAGGGATAGAAGCCCGAAGTGGTCAGCGAGCCGTAGCTGCGGCCCTGCGGCGTGAAATTGAGGGCCGCAAGCGGACCGGTGTGGGCCTCGTGCAGCATTCGCCCGGGCTGTTCGTCGCGCCAGTCGTCCCGCACGCGGCCCTGATGCGCCGCCAGCACCGGCAAGGTGCCGCGCATGAGGCTGGTGGTCACCGGGGCCGCCTCCCAGGCGGCGGTCAGGGTGTCGCGGCCGAACAGGGCCACATAAAGCGGCAGTCCGGCGGCCACGGTCCAGGCGTGGTCCCCGGTGTCGAGGTCGAACAGGCGCAGGGCTGCGAGGTCGCGCTTGCCCTGTTCGAGAGCCCCGACCACCACCGGCGCCAGGGTATCGCTCTCGCCGCTCGAGAAGCGGGTGGCTTCGTCGAAGAAGACGGCCGTGCGCCGTTCGTACTCGTTGTCCGGCGCCACGAAGGAGCGGCATCCGTATCGCGGCGGGAAGACCTCGTCCTCGATCCGCGGCGTCAGGTCGACGCAGCAGTGCCAGCGCTCCCCCGGCGCCAGGCGGACGGAAAACACGATACGGTCGCGCTTGCGGCGCGGCGGGGTCGTGGCGTTCGAGAAGCGCACGCCGAGTCCGCGCCGGATCCGGGCCACGCCCTCGTCGCCCTGATGCGCGTAACGGTGCGTGGCCTCATAGGTCGTCGTCAGTTCCCAGCTGTCGTCCGCGGCGGTCCAGACCGAGGTCTTCCGGCCGCGTTGCCGCCGGGCGCCGCCCGTCTCGGCCGAGTCCGCGAAGTCGGACTCGAGCTCGAGCGTCAGCTCCAGCTCGACCGGCCAGCGGGCGAAATTCGTCAGATCGACGTCCTCGTGCATGCCGCCGCCGACATAGCGTGACAGCCGCAGCTCCACCGCCTCCTGGGCCGCGCCCGAGATCGGGTCCCGTTCCTTTTCCGTCTCTCCGCCCGGGGCCGGCGCGATGAAGTAGCCAAGCCACGACCGTTGATCGACATTCGACGCCGACACGGGCTGGGGCGCCGCCCCATCGATCAGATAGCGGTATCGGGACAGCAGGCGCGTTTCGTGGACGAACAGGCCGCGGTCCAGTCGCGGCGTCAGCACCCCGTCGTCGTCCGTGGCCAGCACCGTCCGCCCGCTGCTGACATGATTGGCGCCCGGGCGGACGCGCAGGCGCACGAGCGAACGATCGGCCAGGTTGTCTTGCCCGGCCGCGCCGGTCCCGGCGGCGATTTTCCGGTGGCGGCTCACCTGTCGGCCACGCCGCCGGCCGGCCGGGTCTGGCGTGAGGGCGCCGCCAAAGCCCGCGGCAGGGAAGGGGACCGGCCCCGGGCGGCGCATGATCCCGGCGGCGTCTTCGGATTGTCCACGGACATCGCTTGCCTCTTCGGCTGGCGCAATGAAGACAGCCGGCCTGTTGCCGACCCGGGGCGGACCGCAGCGTCGCGCCCGGTTCATTGCGCCAGGGCGGCAACGTGCGGAAAGCCCGGCTGTTCCGGCCCGGGGCCGGCCCGAAGCGTCAGCGTTCCCGCGCGGCCTCGATCGCCCCGGCCATCACCCGGGCCGCCGCGCCCTCGTTCAGGCCGGCCTCCCGCACAAGGGCGCGCCAGCTGTGGAAATCCAGCGCCAGATGCAGAAGCGCCCGCTGCCGATCGGACAGGCCGGCCCCCAGCACCTCGTGCCAGCCCGCGATCGCGGGCCCGAGCCGCAGCTCGGCGATCTCGCGCGTGGGGGCGTGATGTCCGGCGTCCCGCAGCACGCAGCCGGTCACGTCGGCTGTCCGCCCATACCAGCCATAGACGGCCGTGATGCCCACCCGGAGTCGCTCACCCTCGTCCAGGCGGCTCCACCCGGCCGCGTCGGGCGGCGGATTGCGCTCCATGAACAGGCTCGAGCACGCCAGCAGCAGGCTCCGCTCGTCGGGGAAATGGGCATAGAAGGTGTTGCGCTGCACGCCCGCCCGTTCCGCGACCATGCTCAGGCTGGTCCGCGCAGGCCCCACGGTTCCGTGCAGCTCGACCGCGGCCTCGACGATCCGCTGCCGGGTCTGGGCCTGCTGCTCGGCGCGGCGTTTGAGGGTGTAGCTCCGGGCCATGGTGCTTTCACTGATCAGCGATGCGCAGTGATATTGACGCGCTGCGCAATTTGGTTACACACGGCTGTACTACCAAATACCCGTCCCGTCCAACCGGAGGATCCCATGCAGACCCGCGTCGCCGATATCGCCGACGGCGTCTACCGCCTGTCGACCTTTGTGCCGGAGGTCGGCCCGGGAGGCCTGACCTTCAACCAGTTTCTCGTCCTCGGAGACGAGCCCCTGCTGTTCCACACGGGCCTTCGGCGCATGTTCCCGCTGGTGCGTGAGGCGGCCTCCCGGCTGATCGCCCCCGAGCGGTTGCGCTGGATCACCTTCGGCCACTATGAAGCCGACGAATGCGGGGCCATGAACGAGTGGCTCGCCACGGCGCCGTACGCCGGGGTGGCCCACGGCCGCACCGGCTGCGACGTCTCGCTGAACGACATGGCCGACAGGCCGCCGCGTCCACTCGAGGACGGCGAGGTAATCGACCTCGGCGGCGGCAAGCGGGTCCGCTACATCGACACGCCGCATACGCCGCACGGCTGGGACGCGGGTCTTCTGTACGAGGAGTCCACCGGGACCCTGTTCTGCGGCGACCTCTTCACCCAGGCCGGAGATGAGCCGCCGCTGGTCGAGCGCGACATCGTCGGTCCCGCCATCGCGGCGGAAGACGTGTTCGGCTATTCGGCGCTCAATCCCGACATGGGCGCGACCCTGCGCAGGCTTTCGGATCTGACGCCGCGCACCCTGGCGCTGATGCACGGCCCGTCCTTCACAGGCGACGGGGCCGCCGCCCTGCGCGCCCTCGCGGACGACTACGACCGCCGCGCGCTCCAGCGCCGACGGACCTCCGAACCCGCATTCGCGTGACCGGAAGCCGGGCCGGGGCCTGATCGGCGCCTCTCGCCCCCGTCGGCGCCGGATGCTAATCGGCCCCATGCGCCGCCTTCTCGACTTCATCCTCAACATGGAGGGCCGCCGCTGGCGGGCGGCCCTGGCGACGGCGCTGCTGCTGGGAGCCACAATCGGCCTGCTGGCGCTGGGCAAGAGCCGGCTGGGGCTGGCGGCCGAGGAAAATCTCGAGGCATGGCTGCAGGGTTACGCCGGCAGTCCATGGGCCTTTGCGGCGACCGTGGCCCTGTTCATCGCGGCCGCCTTCATCGGCGCCCCGCAGTTCATCCTGATCGCCGCCTGCGTCGTCGCCTTCGGGCCCTGGTTCGGCTTCGCCTACAGCTGGGTGGCGACCGTCGTCTCGGCGGGCGTCACCTACTGGCTGGGCCGCGGTCCCACGGCCCGGCTGCTGGACCGTTTCGGCGGCCGCACCCTGAACCGGCTCAAGGGCTTCGTCGGCAAGAACGCCTTCTACGCCAGCTTCATGATCCGCAACGTGCCTTCGGCCCCGTTCATCGTCGTCAACATGGCCTTCGGCGCCACCCGCGCCTCCTTCCCCGCCTATCTGCTGGGCTGCGCTCTCGGCGTGCTGCCCAAGACCGCCCTGGTGGCCTTTTTCGGCGGCGCGGTGGTCTCGGCCGTCAGCGGCGACGGGGTCTGGACCTCGCTGATCCTGGCCGGAGTCGCCGTGGTCTGGCTCGGTCTGATGCTGGGCGTCCGCGAGCTGGTCAAGCGGCGCGAGCGGGCGGCCGGCGCGCCCGACTGAAGCTTGGCTGACGGGAACGTGAACAGCTCGGCCGGAGATAGCGCCGCCGGGGACCCGCCCCCGCGCGCATGGGGCTTGTAATCCCCCCCGCACAAGGGCAAACGGGCCTTCGGTCGGTCAGGCGATAACGATCAGGAGGCGGCGCTCATGGGGATGCGCGCGGCCGGGGCGTCGCCGAAGCGGATCGAGACTGCGAACGCCCTTTCAAGGCCCGAACGAACGGTACCCCGGATCCATGTTCAACAGCATTTTCGGCGCGATCTCCAACGACATCGCCATCGACCTCGGCACCGCCAACACCCTGATCTACATGAAGGGCAAGGGCATCGTGCTGAACGAGCCTTCGGTGGTCGCGCTGCGCAATGTCGGCGGGCGCAAGATCGTCCACGCCGTCGGCATCGAGGCCAAGCAGATGCTGGGCCGCACCCCCGGCCACATGGAAGCCATCCGCCCGATGCGCGACGGGGTCATCGCCGACTTCGAAGTCGCGGAGGAGATGATCAAGCACTTCATCCGCAAGGTTCATAACCGCAAGGGCTTCGTGAACCCCAAGGTGATCGTGTGCGTGCCGTCGGGCGCCACCGCCGTCGAGCGCCGCGCCATCAACGACAGCTGCCTGAACGCCACCGCCCGCCGCGTCGGCCTGATCGACGAGCCGATGGCCGCCGCGATCGGCGCCGGCTTGCCGATCCACGAGCCGACCGGCTCCATGGTCGTCGACATCGGCGGCGGCACCACCGAGGTGGCCGTGCTGTCGCTGTCGGGCATCGTCTATTCGCGCTCGGTCCGTGTCGGCGGCGACAAGATGGACGAGGCGATCATCTCCTACATGCGCCGCAACCATAACCTGCTGATCGGCGAGACCACCGCCGAGCGCATCAAGAAGGACATCGGCACCGCCCGCATCCCGGCCGACGGCGAAGGCCT
>NZ_DASWTO010000133.1:0-2016 GCF_036402095.1 Brevundimonas sp.
CAAGGCGCTGAAGGACATCATCGCCATCCTGGGCATGGACGAGCTGTCGGAAGAGGACAAGCTGGTCGTGGCCCGCGCCCGCAAGATCCAGCGCTTCCTGTCGCAGCCGTTCTTCGTGGCCGAGCAGTTCACCAACTCGCCCGGCAAGTTCGTCTCGCTGGAAGACACGATCCGCTCGTTCAAGGGCATCGTGGCCGGTGAATACGATCACCTGCCGGAAGCCGCCTTCTACATGGTCGGCGCCATCGAGGAAGCCGTCGAGAAGGCCCAGAAACTGGCCGAGGCGGCCTGATAATGGCCGGCAAGCTCAGCTTCTCGCTGGTGTCGCCTGAACGCGAGGTCTTCACCGGCCTCGTCGATCAGGTCGACGCGCCGGGCGTCGAGGGCGACTTCGGCGTCCTGGCCGACCACGCGCCGTTCATGACCGCGCTGCGCGAAGGCGTGGTGACGGTCATCGACGGCGGCTCGCGCCGCCAGTTCGAGGTCCACGGCGGCTTCGCCGACGTCACCCCGGCCGGCCTGACCATCCTGGCCGAACAGGCCTCGGAAGTGGCGGCGGCGTAGGTCGTTGTCATCCCGGACGCGGCGAAGCCGTGATCCGGGACGTGGCCGATCAACAGCGCCGCCCTCCCGGAAGGCGAAGCCTGTCCGGGAGCCGATCTGAAATCCAATCGTCGCCCGGGTCGGCTCTTCGAGCCGCCCGGGCGATTTGCTTTGAGGCTCGCTCCGTCCCCGATAGCCGCTGCGCGGCTTCGGGGATGACAAGGGGCGCGACCTGCTGCAGCCGTGCTTGACCCCCGCGCCGCAGGTTCTAGATAGCCCTTCGCAAGACGAGGCCACGTCCTCGCTCCCGCTCATGCGGGATGAAGTCCGGGACGGCCCGGCCCTTTGAGAGGAGGGCCGCGCGTGGCCTGGACCTATCTGATCATCGCCGGACTGCTGGAAGTCGTCTGGGCGTATTTCATGAAACAGTCGGCGGGCTTCACCCGCCTGTGGCCGAGCGTGGCGACGCTGGGCTTCATGGGGGTGAGCTTCGCCCTGCTGGCTCTGGCCATGCGGTCGTTGCCGATGGGCACGGCCTATACGGTGTGGACCGGGATCGGCGCGGTCGGCGCCTTCATCGTCGGCGCCGTCTTTCTGCAGGAGCACGTCAGCCTGTGGCGGGTGCTGGCGGCGGGGCTGATCGTCGCCGGCATCGTGCTGATGCGGCTGGCGCCGGGGCAGTGACGGTGTAGCTTCGGGGCCAGGAGGCCTTCGATGCTCGAACTTCGACCCAACTGCGAGTGCTGCGACCGCGACCTGCCGTTCGACAGCGCCGGGGCGCGCATCTGCACCTTCGAATGCACCTTCTGCGCGGATTGCGCGGACGGGACGCTGAAGGGCGTCTGCCCCAACTGCGGCGGCGGCTTCGTCCCCCGGCCGATCAGGCCGGCGCGGCTGATGGCCAAATATCCGGCCTCGACGAAGCGGGTGCTGAAGCCGGACGGGTGCGGGGCAGGGCAGATAACGGACCCGCACCTTATCGCCGTGATCCCGGGTCAGGCCCGGGGATGACGGGATAGAGGCTGGAACTACTCTCTACACCACCAGCGGGGCGAAGGCCTGCACCACCTGCTCGTAGGCGGCGCGCTTGAAGGGGACGATCAGGTCGGGCGCCTCGTGCAGCGAGCCCCAGCGCCAGGCGTCGAACTCGATCTCCGCGTGCTGTTCGAGGTCGATCTCGCCTTCGTCGCCGGTGAAGCGGAAGGCGAACCATTTCTGCTTCTGGCCGGCCCAGCCGCGCGCCTGCTTGGTTCCGCCGTAGTCCTCCGGGAAGGCGTAGGCGATCCATTCTTCGGTCCTGGCAAGCAGTTCGGCCGAGACGACGCCGGTTTCCTCAGCCAGTTCGCGGCGCGCGGCGGCCTCGTAGTCCTCGCCCTCGTCGACGCCGCCCTGGGGGAACTGCCAGTTGTGCGGACCGGGCGTGCCGGCGCGGCGCCCGTACCAGACCCGGCCGTCGGGGTGGAACAGCACGAC
>NZ_DASWTO010000134.1:0-3552 GCF_036402095.1 Brevundimonas sp.
GTCGGCGCCCTGGCGGCGGCTCCGGTCATCCTCTACGCCACCGACTACACCTTCATCGAGGCGGTCTGGCTCTCCTGGGTCACCGACGCCCTGAGCATGATGATCATCGTGCCGTTCGGGGTGGTCATGACGCGCGACCGCCTGGCGCTGTGGCGCTCGCGGACCGACGCCCTGATCGCCGTTTCGCTCTTCCTCGCGCTCTCTGCGGCCGTCTGGCTTCTGGTGCCGCTGGAGCCCGCCCTGATCGCCCTGACCGCGCCGCTGGCCGTCCTCGCCACCCTGCGCTTCGGCGCAGTCGGCGCCGCGAGCGCGGTGCTGTGGACGGGTCTGCTCGCCCTTGGCCTGCACCTGGCGGGGCTGGGCAGCGTCTCCGCCGGACACCCTGATCTGCAGACCGAGCTGTTCCACCTGCAACTCGGCCTCGCCACCCTGCCGCTGACCACCCTGCCCATCGCCGCGGTCCTGTCGAAGCTGGATCGCGCGCTGCAGGCCGCCGCCACCGCCGAGCGGGCCCGCAACGCCTTCGAGAGCGCGGGCGACGCCATGATCACCCTCAATCCCAGCGGCAGCATCGAGACTGTGAACGCGGCGGCGGAGGCCCTGTTCGGCTATGACGCCGCCGAGCTGGACCGCCGCGACGTCTCGCTGCTGCTCGATCTCGCCCAGGATGGCGAGGGCGTCTTCATGTCACGGCTCGGCGCCTCCCGTCGCGCCCTCGCCGGCGGTGTCGTGCGCGAGCTGACAGGACGGCGCCGCAACGGCGAGACCTTCCCCGCCGATGTCGGTCTCGGCGTGATGAACCTCCCGACCGGCCCGCATGTTGTCGCCGTGGTGCGCGACATCTCCGCCCGGCGCCGGGTCGAGGAGATGAAGGAGGAGTTCGTCTCCACCGTCAGCCATGAACTGCGGACGCCGCTGACCTCGATCGCCGGGTCGCTGGGTCTGCTGGCGGGCGGCGCGGCGGGACCCCTGCCGGAGAAGGCGGCCCGTCTCGTCGGCATCGCCCACGCCAACAGCCAGCGTCTGGTGCGGCTCATCAACGACATCCTCGACATCGAGAAGATCGAGTCCGGCAAGCTCACCCTGGACCTGGCCGTCGTTGACCTCGGCGACATCGCCGCCCGTTCGGTCGAGGCGATGCGCGGCCTGGCGGACGAACTCGGCGTCGGCCTCTCGCTCGAGGCGGGCGAACCGGCTCCGGTGCGGGGCGACGCCGACCGGCTGATGCAGGTGGTCACCAACCTGCTCTCCAACGCCTGCAAATTCTCGCCGACTGGCGGCGTGGTGTCGGTGTCGGTCGATCCCCGGGCCCGCATCGCCCGCCTCAGCGTGCGCGACGAGGGCCCCGGCGTTCCGGAAGCCTTCCGGGCCCGCATCTTCTCGAAATTCGCCCAGGCGGACGGCTCCGGCACCCGGGCCAAGGGCGGCACCGGCCTCGGCCTCGCCATCGCCCGCGAGATCACCGAACGGCACGGCGGCCGGCTGTGGTTCGAGTCGCCGCCCGGAGCCGGCGCCACCTTCCACCTCGAACTGCCCCTCTCCAGCGGTGACCTCGCCGTGCCGCAGGACGCGCCGCGGCTGCTGATCTGCGAGGACGACGCCCTGGCCGGCGAAATGCTGCGGCAGATGCTTGAGCACGACGGTTTCGCCGCCGACGTGGTCGGCACCGGGGACCAGACCCTCAGGGCCGCCCGCACCGGCTGGTACGCGGCTGTGCTGGTCGATCTGCACCTGCCGGACATGGACGGGGTGGCCCTGATCCGCGCGCTGCGCGAGGACGACGCCACGCGCCACCTGCCGGTGGTCGTGGTGTCCGGCAACGTCGCCGACGGCCAGGAGCGGGGCGGATCCCTCGAGGTTCTCGACTGGCTGGCCAAGCCGTTCGATCAGGCGAGACTGCGCTCGGCCGTCACGGCCATCCTCCAGCGCCGTTCCGACCGGCCGCTGATCCTGCATGTCGACGACGACCGCGACACGCTCGAGGTCACCGCCTCCGCCCTGGCGGAGATCGCCGACCTGATCACGGCCGACAACCTGTCGGTGGCGCGGGCGATGCTCCGCGAGCGGCGCCCGGATCTGATCATCCTCGATCTCGGCCTGCCTGACGGTTCCGGCCTCGAACTGCTGCCCGACCTCGACGCGGCCTATGGATCGAACGTCCCCGTGGTCGTCTATTCGGCGCAGGAAATGGACGCCACCCTGGCTGATCGGGTCGACGCCGTGCTGGTCAAGTCGCGCACGTCCCTGGCGGGGCTGACGCGGACGGTGCGGGATCTCACCTCCAGCCCGCGGGAGACTTCCCGATGACCCGCCTGCACGTGCTTCACGTCGACGACGAGCCTGACATCCGCGAGGTGGCGGCCATGTCGCTGGACCTCGACGACGGGATGTCCCTGACCTCCGCCGCCTCGGGAGCCGAAGCCCTGGCCCTGCTCGAGGGCGGCCTGCGGCCTGACGTCATCCTGCTGGACGTCATGATGCCCGAGCTCGACGGACCGGGCGTCCTGACGCGCCTGCGCCAGTTGCCGGGACACGGGACCACGCCGGTCATCTTCATGACCGCGCGGGCCCAGTCCTCGGAACTGAACCGCTACATCGGCCTCGGCGCCATCGGCGTCATCGTCAAGCCGTTCGACCCGATGAGCCTCGCCGCCTCGGTGCGCGACACCCTCGCGGGCGCGGCGGGATGAACGCCGGCATGGAGCCGCTGCAGGCGCGGTTTCGCGAACGCGCCGCCCGGGACCTGGATCTGCTCCGGCGTCACCTCGCCGCTGATGACGTCGCCGCCCCGGAGGTCGAGGCGACGGCGCACAAGCTGGCCGGCTCCGCCGCCCTGTTCGGATACGCCGAGGTCGGCCTCGCAGCGCGGGACGTCGACCTGGCCTTCACGGCCGGACGCCGCCCCGGGCGCGATCTGCTCGAGGCTCTTGCCGCCCGGCTGGCCGGCGTCTGCGCTGTCGAGCCGGCGGCCTCGCTCACGGAAACGCCCGTCGCCGCCGCCGGCGGCGGCGAGACCATCCTGATCGTCGAGGACGACGAACTGCTGCGCGCGCATGCCGAACGCCAGCTTCGGCGGCTCGGCTACCGGGTGCTTGTGGCGGCCGGTGGGGATGACGTGCTGGCGCGGCTGGAGACCCTGCCCCCTATCGACCTGCTGTTCACCGACCTGACTCTCCCGGGCGAGGCCGGCGGCGAGGCGCTGGCGCGCGCGGTCCGTTCGCGCCGACCCGGCCTGCGGGTGTTGTTCACGTCCGGCAAGGGCGGCCGGGAAGCCGCATCCGCCGCTGCTCCGGGCCACCCCTTCCTGCCCAAACCCTATCGGCGCGACGCCTTGGCCGCCACGGTCCGGCACGCGCTGGACCAGCCTGTGACTTGACCGCCCCGGCCCTTGCCGGCCGCCCCGGCCCCGCCATCACCTGAGGGATCATGACGACACCGAATCCGCCCGACGTGAACCCGGTCCTCGACGGCAAGGTCGTCCTCCTGATCGAGGATGACGCTGTCATGCTTCGGGCCCTCGGCCATGCCTTCCAGCAGGCCGGCTGCCGCGTC
>NZ_DASWTO010000135.1:0-2887 GCF_036402095.1 Brevundimonas sp.
GGCCCCGCCCTTCCGGTCGATCCTTAGCGGAACAGTCCGAGCAGGATGGAGGTCGAGGAGTTGGCGATCGACAGCGCCTGCACACCCAGCTGTTGCTTGGTTTGCAGGGACTGCAGCCGGGCGCTTTCCTTGGCCAGATCGGCGTCGACCAGGTTGCCGACACCGGCTTCGATGGTGTCTTGCAGCTTGCCGACGAAGGTCAGGTGCGTCGCGAACGACTTGGAGCCGGTGCCCAGGCGAGCCAGGGAGGCCGAAACCTTGTCGATCGAGGCGTTGACCAGACCCAGGGCCGTGGTGGCCAGGGTCGAGGTGCCGATGGTGGTGGTCGAGGTCACGGTCACGTTGGCGCCGCCCAGCGACAGGTTTTCACCCGCGGCCTTGATGGTGGAGCCGGTCGTGTTGGCGAGGGCCTTGTAGCCGTTGGTGCCGGTCGAGTTGTCCAGCAGGTTGACGCCGTTGAACTTGGCGTTCGACACCACGGTGGCGATCTGGTCGCGGATGGCCTTGAAGTCTTCGTTCAGGGCCGACCGGGCCGAGGTCGTCAGGCTGGAGTCGGTGGCCGCGAGGGCCTTTTCCTTCAGCTGGCTGAGCAGGTCGGAGACCGACTCGCCGGCGGAGAGGGCGACGTCCAGGGCCGATTGGCCGCGGTTCAGGCTGTCCTTGACCGCGTTCAGGGCGCCGATTTCAGCGCGCTGTCCCTGGGCGATGGCGAAGATGGCGCCGTTGTCCTTGGCGGACGAGACGATCTTGCCGGTGTTGATGCGATTTTGAACCGTGCTGAGTTCGTTGTTCGTAACTTGCAGGTTCTGGAGGGCGATCATCGCGCCCGTGTTCGTGTTAACGCTGTTCAGCGCCATGACACGTATTCCTTCTTCAAGGTGTCCGACGCCGTTTTGGCTGCCGGGAGCATTCTGCTCGGACGCATCCGCAGCAAGGACGGGACCAGTCGCCGATCCGGCGTGCCACGGCGCCCCTCATTGATTTTGCTGCGGTAGTTCTTGTTAAGCACGTCCCATACCCGGCAGGTTTTGCCGGGCTCCCGGCAAGAACTGCCCGGCCACCCGGCACAAGTTGCATTCATGGCGTTGGCAGGGTCCTGCGAATTCGACCCGCCAACCCTGCGAGAATCGGCCGGGGTGTCCGGTCTCACCACAGCCAGAGGCGGCGCCGGGGCAGGCTCGTCTTCCGCCAGCGGTCCTGCAGCGCGCGTTCGGCCTCCAGCGTCTCCACCGCCAGTTCGCGGGCCGTGTCGCAGGCGACGAGGGCGGCGCCGCGCGCGACATAGGCGACCTCCAGATCACCTTCCGTCGGGGTCTGCGGCAGACGGTCCAGCACGCACGGTTGAATCGCCGCCTGCGGCAGTTCCAGGCGAGGCGGGAGCGCAGACGGCGGGGGCGAGCCGGCACAGCTCGCGATCATGACGGAGAAGGCGATCGGCACGAGCCGAATCCAGCGGGGTCGATGCATTGTGGGCGCTCCGGGCCTGGGTCGTGGCCTCGGCGGTCGCCCGCGTCACGGCCACGGCCTGTTGATGGGATTGGTCGAGGCGGCGGGCCTGATCGGCCAGCCCTTCCGTTTCGAGACGGCGCGCGAGGGCGTCCGACGCCGACGCCGCGGCGTAGGTTTCGGCGATCCGCAGGCGCCGCCGGGCGATGTCGAGCGGATCCCAGCGCAGGCCAAGGCCATGACCCAGCGCTACAACGGCCACGGCGACGGCCACCAGGCACAGCCCCCACGCCGCCGGGCCCCAGGCGATCAGGTTCAGCCGTTTCAGGATCGACGGGCCCGTCATGGGAACATCTTCCGGTCGAGCTCGAAATGCGGGCCGTCACGCAGCGTGGGCCAGTCGCCGCCCCAGACAATGGCGGCGCCCTGCCGCGCCGCGGCGGCCTTGAAGGCGGCTGCGATGCGCGGATAGAGCGGCCAGTCCCAGCGGACCTGTCCATCGACCATGGCGGCGACGTCGATGGCGTGTCCGGTCAGGTGCCGGGAGTGCTTCGTACGGCTGGCGCCGGCGCGGATGAGGGCGGCTTGCCGCTCCCTGGTTCTCAACCCCTCTGTGATCATGAAATCGACGGGACTGAGGGCCACAGCCTCGCGGGCCAGGGCGACGAGACGGGGATGCACCCCATCCAGCCGCCTCATCGATCGCTCGGAGAGACGGAAGCCCATCAGCGTCCCTCCTCCGTCGGCCGCAGCACGCGCAGGCTGGCGATCAGTTGCTGGGCCGTCGGCGCCACCAGGTAGAGGATCATGGTCAGGGCCATCAGGGCCATAAGCCCCCTGGCGAGCGGAAGCGCCGCCTCGGGCGGCGTCACGGCTATCAGACGGTCCAGCAGCAGCCAGGCCGCGCCGGTGCTGGCGAACACATACAGGCGGCGCCACAGCCAGCGCCCCTCGGCCAGCGGCGGCGCGCCAGCCGGGTGAAGAGCCGGCTCGCTCATCGCTCGTCCTCCGGATCATCGACAGGGTGGCCGCCCGGCCGGCGGTCGGCTCCCGCCTGGGCGTAGAGATCGTCGGCGGACAGGCTGAACGGAGCGTCCCAGACCTCAGGGTCGAGCAGGACGTGTTCGCGCATGTGGCGGGGTCTTGCCATGGCGGTCATCCCTGCGCGATCAGCCAGACGAGGCCGCCCGCACCGGCCCCTCCGGTGCCGCCCGCCGTAGTTCCGGCGCCGCCGCCTCCCCCGCCACCCCCGGCCGACCCACCGCCGCCGCCGTCGTGACCCACGCCGGACGCGACCGCTCCGCCACCGCCACCGCCACCGCCGGCCCAGTAGAGCGCCGGCTGCGGGGCTGCCGCCCCGGACCCGCCCGGGGCGCCGGTTCCGCCGGAGCCGCCGAGGGCCTTGACCGCGAGCGAGCCGCCGTCGCCGCCTGCGCCGCCC
>NZ_DASWTO010000136.1:0-8668 GCF_036402095.1 Brevundimonas sp.
ATCCCCCTGCCCTTCTTCGCCGCGCGGGCGATCGGTTCGCTGGCGCAGCTGACCAGCATCGTGGGCATCGCGCCGGTTCTGACGCGCGACCAGGTCGCGAGTCTGGAAACCGACAACGTCGTCGCGGACAGCGCCGAAGGCCTGGCCCAGCTCGGTGTGGAGCCCACCGGCATCGAGGCGATCGCGCCGTCGTACCTCTGGCGTTACCGCCGGGGCGGACAGTTCTCGGAGAGGCCGGCGGACAGGGCCGCCACGGTCCAGGCCTGACGGATCAGGCGTAGAGCCACATCCCCAGCAGGCCGAGCGCGCCGACCAGGATGCGCCAGACCGCGAACGGGGCGAAACCGTAGCGTCCGACGAAATCGATCAGGAAGCGGACGATGAACAGGCCGCTGACGAACGATACGACGAAGCCGATGGCGATGATGCCGGCGACGCTGGACGTGATCAGCTCGCGGCTTTCCCAGAAGTCGAGGCCGAAAGCGGCCACCATGGTCGGAATGGCGAGGAAGAACGAGAACTCGGCCGCCGCCCGCTTCTCGACGCCCAGCAACAGGCCGCCGACGATGGTGGCGCCGCTGCGCGAGACGCCGGGGATGATCGACAGGCACTGGAACAGGCCGACGCCCAGCGCCGTCTTCCACGAGAAGCTCATGGCGTCGTGCTCGCGCGGGGCCGGGGCCCAGCGTTCGAGGGCGATCAGGGCGAACCCGCCGACGATCAGGGTGACGCAGACGATGGTGGTGTTGAACAACACCTCCTTGATGAAGTCGTGGAACAGCAGGCCGACGATGGCGGAGGGGATGAAGGCGAGCAGCACGGCCACGGCGAATCGCCGCGCCGCCGGATCCTTGCCCGGCAGGCCGAGGACCACCGTCCACAGGCGTTTGAAATAGAGGGCGACCACCGCGAGGATCGCGCCCAGCTGGATCATGACGATGAAGGTGTCCCAGGGTTCGTCGCCGAGCCCCAGCGCCTGTTTGGCCAGCAGCAGGTGCCCCGTCGAGGACACCGGAATGAACTCGGTCAGTCCCTCGACCAGACCAAGAATGATCGCCGCCAGCCAATCCGCCATCCGCGTCCCCGATAAAGGTCAGGCGGATCAGTTCGCGCCCGGTTCAGGACCCACATAGCGCAGGCGCGCCCGGATAGGCGAGCCGTTCGTCGTCTGGTCGAGCGCATGGGCCAGAAGGCCCGCCAGCCGGCCGATCATGAGCAGGTCGGCGGCGGCGTCACGCGGCAGTTCAAGACGGCGCGCGACGGCGACCAGCGCCAGGCCGAAGGTCGGGGCGCGGCCGGTCATCTCCCGGCCCTCGCGCATGGCCCGGGCCAGATCCTCGGGAAGGTCGACGGCGGCCAGCAGGGCCGCGGCGCGCGGATCGCCGCGCGGCCAGGCCGGATCGCCGAACCCGGACAGGACCCCGGCTTCATGGGCGCGCCGGGCGGCGTCGGCGGCCTGGCGCCGGACAGCGACCACCCAAGCCGAGGCGCGCGACAGATCGATGATGTCGGGCGAACCGCTCAGCGCCGCCAGTCCCGCCAACGCCGCCCCGGCCGGAGAGGCGCCGCCGTCCGACGCCGCCCTCGCGGCCACGGCGGGCGCGTCGAGCCCGGCGTCCGCGGCGAGAACCAGGGCGCGGCGCACCAGATGGGCGTCGCGCTCCTGCACCTTCCACGCCCGGGCCAGGCGCTGGTGCAGGAACAGCCTCGGTCCGGGGCCCGCCACGGCGTCGACCGCCTCGTCCAGCACCCGGGCGCATTCGATGCGCAGCGCTTCCGGGGGGCGCGGCTTCAGTTCCGCGTCCTCATCGGCGCGACGGGCGAGGGCGGCGAACAACCGGCCGCGCGCTGAAGAGCCGGGCGTTGCGCCGACCCGCGGCCGCACCTCGGCGAACGGATTCGCCGAACGTGCGTCCCACATCAGGCGCGCCACATCCTCGAGGGTCGCGGCCTCCGCCAGCTGGCCGGCGTCCATGCCGCGGTAAAACAGCCGGCCCTGGGCGCTGATCGACACGGACGAGCGCAGTTCGAACCCGGGCCCCTCCGTCTCCTCGGGCGGGGGCAGCCATTGGCCGATGTCGCCGTCCGCCGGTTCCTCGCCGCTCAGGCGGACGATGTCGGCCACGGCGTAGAGGCTGCGGCGGGGGTCTTCGGGGTCGGGCCGGGCGGCGATGCGGCCGCGGCTGACATAGGCGTACAGCGTCTGGGCCTTGACCCCCAACCGGGCCAGGGCCTCGCCGCGTCCGATCCAGCGGCCGGCCTGCGATGCCGTCCCTGCCGACTGCATGTCGCCTCCGAAAGGCCTGACGAACCTGTGCGGTCCATGCGGCGCGCAGCATGGGGCCATTTCGTGACGATGCCGCTAACGCGTCCGGCGAGCTTGGCGCCGACCCCGCTTTCCGCGACAAGGCGGCGATGACCGCGACCGCCCTCGACGACGCCCAGCTGGCTACCCGCAACGTGACACGCCTGTCCGTCGGCGTGGCGGTGGTGCTGATCGGACTGAAGGCCTTCGCCCTCGGCGCCTCCGGATCTGTGGCGATCCTCGCGTCCCTGACCGACTCGGGTCTCGACCTGGTGGCCTCGCTGGCGACCTTCTTCGCGGTCCGCTGGGCCGCCGCCCCGCCAGATCACGAGCACCGCTACGGCCACGGCAAGGGCGAGGCGATGGCCGCGCTGGTGCAGGCCGGCCTGATCTTCGCCTCGGCCCTGTTCGTCGGCTGGGAAGCGCTCCGCCACGTCTTCGACCCCCGGCCGGTGACCTCCGGCTACTGGGCCGTCATGGTCGTGCTGATCTCGGTGGCCCTGACCGGCTGGCTGGTCTGGATGCAGGACCGGGCCATCCGCCGCAGCGGCTCGATGGCGGTCAAGGCCGACCGGGCCCACTACGCCGCCGACCTCGCGGCCAACGCCGTGGTGCTGATCGGGGTCGTTTCGGGCGCGTTTCTGGCGGCGCCGGGACTGGACGCGGCCGCCGGGCTGATCGTGGCCATCTGGCTGTTCTGGGGCGCGCTCGCCCTGCTGAAGGACGCGGCCGACCACCTGCTGGACCGCGCCGTTTCCGACGCGGACCGCATCGCCATCACCACCGCGGTGCTGGCCGATCCGCGCATCACCGGCGTGCACCAACTGCGCAGCCGCATGGCCGGGTCGGTGATGATGATCCAGATGCATGTCGATCTCGACGGCAGGCTGACCCTGGAACAGGCCCACGCCATCGTGGTCGGGGCCGAGCAGCGGCTTCTGGAAGCCTTTCCCCGCGTCGATATCCTGATCCACCCCGACCCGCGGGGGCCCACGACGTCGGTTCCGCCCTCGCCGGCCAGGCCCTCGAAAAAAGCGAAGTAACGGTCCCGATCTCCCGCGACGGAAGCCCATGGCTAACGCGGGCTTAACGCCCTCTGGCGCATGCATCGGGCATGTCGGCCTGCGTCCTGTATCATTTCCCCTTCGACCCCGGGTCCCGGGCCGCGCGGCTGGCGCTGGGCGAGGCGAGGCTCGAGTTCACCGATACGGTGGTCCGGCCCTGGGAGGACGGCTGTCCGGTCGCGTCCCTGAACCCCTCCGGCATGCCCCCGGTGCTGCAGACGACCGATTCAGGGCGCGCCCTGACGCTGTGCGAACCCGCCGCCATCCTGGGCTGGCTGGAGGATCGGTCGAACGAGCCCTTCCTGATGCCGGCCGACCCCATGGAGCGGGCCGAGACCCGGCGTCTGGTCGGCTGGTTCGACCGCCGCTTCAACGACGAGGTCAACGCCGTGCTGTTGCACGAGCGGATGGAGAAGCCCCTGCTGCGGCTCGGGCCGCCGGAGGCGCGCGCGCTGCGGGCCGGCCGCGAGGCGCTGAAGGCGCAGCTTGTGATGCTGGAAGGCCTGCTGGCGGCGCGGGACGCCCTGGCCGGACGGCGTCTGACCCAGGCGGACATGGTCGCCGCCGCGCACCTGTCGGTGCTCGACTATTTCGGCGAGGTGCCGTGGGGCGCCTATCCGGGCCTGAAGACCTGGTACATGAAGCTGAAATCGCGCCCGTGTTTCCGCCCGCTGCTGGCGGACCGCTTCCCAGGGGTGGCCCCGGCGGGCCATTATGCCGACCTCGATTTCTAGGGGGGCGGAAAATGGCGTTTCATCGGGTCCCGGCGTTAGCCGCGGCGTTTCTTCTGGCGTGCGCGCCCACCGGGGTGCTGGCGAACCCGCCGTCCGCCGTCGCCGTGCAGCAGGATCCCGCCGAGCTGATGGCGGACTGGCTTTCGCGCATGGCCGCCTGGGGCCAGGGATATGAGCGGGTTCTGCTCAGCCGCTCTGACACCCTGGTCTGGCTGGTCGACCTGTCGGCGGAGCTTTCCGCCAGGATCGAGCGCGGAGAGACCCGGGACCTGGACCGCTTCACCGCCGGCCGGGCCGCCGAGGCCCGGGCGCGCCTGCAGGCCGATGTCTCCGCCTATGAGGCGCTGTCGACGACCCAGCCGCCGCTGGATCCGTCGTTCCCGGTCAGCCCGACGCTGCGGGAACAGATCAGACGGACAGCGCTGATGCCCGATCTTGTCGGATCCATGCTTATCAGCACCGGCCAGTCCTCGGAGTCCTATCTGACCCTCTATGAGGCGGCGGGCTCCGGCGAACCCGAGGATCTGATCCGCCTCGCGGCCGGGCTTCTGAACATGAACTCGGCCCAGCTCGAGGCGGAGAATACGATGCTGGCCGGCAATCTCGGCAACCCCGAGTCGCCTAGCCACCATCTCACGCGCGCCTCGATCGAGACGAACAAGGCCATGATCCTGTGGCTGGAGCATCGCCGGGCGATCGTGTTCGAGGAACCAGCCGACCGGACCGGCAAGGCCGCCGGGGTCCGAAGACATGCCGCAATGGTGAGAGACGCCGCCACCCAGGCCGACCTCATGACGGAACGGCTGGCGCGGATCGTACGGAGCGACCCCCAGGTGTCGGCGACCGGTCTGGGCGAAATGGTGGCCGGCGTCGCGGCCAGCTTCCACGAAGCCGCCGGGATCGAACGCGGGATCGCCGTGGAGCTCGAGGCGATCGCGATCGGCCTCGAAAAGGGCGACATGGACGCCGAAGACGAGGCCGCGGACCGACTGAGCACCCTGGTCGTGCAGCGTCTGGAGTCCGACAGCGCCCGACGACAGTTGATGGCGCAAATGGGAGCCTGAAAGAGCGAGTGAAGACGGCGGACTTCATCAGGACCCGGGCCGCCGACCTCGGCTTCGACGTCTGCCGCTTCGCCTCGGCCTCGGAGCCGTGGAGCGCGGGGGAGCGGCTGGCGCATTTCGTCGGCGCCGGGCGGCACGGCGACATGGGGTGGATGGAGACGACGCTGGAGCGGCGGGCCCATCCGACCGCCATGTGGCCGGAGGCGAAGACGGCCATCGTGCTGGGTCTCAACTATGGGCCGGGACGCGATCCGCTGCCGGAGATGGCGGACAGGTCGGCGGGGTATATCTCGGTCTACGCCCGCGGCGACGACTACCACGAGCTGATCAAGGGCCGGCTGAAGACGCTGGCGGGGCAGATCGCCGCGCGGACGGGCGAGGACGTCAAGGTGTTCGTCGACACCGCGCCCCTGATGGAGAAGCCGCTGGCGCACCGGGCCGGCGTCGGCTGGCAGGGCAAGCACACCAATCTGCTGTCGCGGGGCCGGGGCAACTGGCTGTTCCTCGGCGTCATCCTGAGCGCGGCCGAGCTGGAGCCCGACGCGCCGGAGAGCGAGCATTGCGGGGCCTGCACCGCCTGTCTGGACGTCTGCCCGACCCGGGCGTTTCCGGCGCCGTTCCAGCTGGATGCCCGGCGCTGCCTGTCCTACCTGACGATCGAGTTCGCGGGGCCGTGGCCGGTCGAGTTCCGGCCCCTGACCGGGTCGCGCATATACGGCTGCGACGACTGCCTGGCGGTATGCCCGTGGAACAAGTTCGCCGTGAGCTCGCGGGAGGCGCGGGTGCACGCGCGCGAGGCGCTGGTGTCGCCGCGACTGGCGGAGCTGGCGGCGCTGGATGACGCCGCCTTCCGGACGCTGTTCTCGAAGAGCCCCGTGAAGCGGATCGGGCGTGACCGGTTCGTGCGCAATGTGCTGTACGCGATCGGCAACAGCGGCGACCCGGCGCTGATCGGGCGGGCCCGCGCGCTGCTGGACGATCCCTCGCCGCTGGTGCGCGGCGCGGCGGTGTGGGCGCTGTCGAGATTGCTGGACGGGGCGGCGTTCGCGGCGTTGCGGGCGGAGCGGCTGGCCGCCGAGACAGAGGCCGCGGTGCGGGCCGAATGGACCGGCGATCAGGCCTGAAGACGGCGGAACAGCGGGGCGTCGAAGCCGTCCGCGCGGTAGCGGGCGTCGGCCTCGGCGAAGGCCTCGATCACGACGGCGCCGTGATGGCCGGTGGCGTGCAGCACGCGCCCTGCGTCGAGCATGAAGGCGGAGTGGCCGGTCCAGCTGTGGTCGCCCCGGGGCGCCAGCCAGATGACGAGATCGCCGCGGCGGGCGGTCTCGCGGTCGACGGCGTGGCCGAGTTCCGCCTGCTGGTCCGAATGGCGGGGGCCGGCGAGACCGCAGGCGTAGAGGGCCTGCTGGACCAGGCCGGAGCAGTCGGTGGCGGCCGAGGAGCGCGCGCCGAGGCTGTGCGGCACCCCGAGCAGGCGTTCGGCGACGGCGACCGGATCCGCCTCGAAGGTTCCGACCGGAGCCAGCTGGTCGGCCGGGAGATCGCCGGCGGCGACAAGGGCGTTGAGCGGCAGGCGGGCGCTGACGGCGGCGACGCGGTGGGTCGGATAGGGCGCGCCCGGGCGCAGGGCCGCGGCGGAGACCCAGCCGACGAGACCGTCGCGTCGGGCGCGGCCCCAGAGGCGGTCGCCCTGCTGGTCCAGCACGTCGAAAGCCTCGCCGAAGAGCAGCTGGTCGATGCGGTCCGAGGCCGGATTCGCGCCGGCCTGAACGTCGGCGACCGGGACGGCGGCATGCATCGGCCGGGCGGGCAGGTAGGCGTCGGCGCGCACGAGCCCCTCCAGCGCCTGCTCGGCCAAGTCGGGCCGCGCGAGCGTGGTGCGAGGGTCGAAGGTGGCGGCGTCTGGCGTCAAGCAGGGCTCGTCCGGTTGAGCCCGCATGATGCCGCGAGATGCCGAAAGGGCCGTTAACGAACGGAGGCTTTATCGTGGCGCCGCCGATCGCGGATATCTGCGGGAGAGCAGCTCGAAACAGGCGCGGAGGCCCTGGGCCTCGCCGCCCTCGGGGCGGCCGGGCTGGGCGCGCGGGTTCCAGGCGAAGATGTCCATGTGCGCCCAGGCGCCGGTCGTGGGGGCGAACCGCTGCAGGAACAGGGCGGCGGTGACCGAGCCGGCCTGGGCCCAGGCGGCGGAATCGTTGCGCAGGTCGGCGATCTCGGTCTCGAGCGCCGCCCGGTAGCCGGGCCACAGCGGCATGCGCCACAGCGGATCGGCGACGGCGCGCGACGCCTCGAGCAGATCGGCGGCGAGCGCCTCGTCATCCGTGTAGAGCGGCGGCAGGTCGGGGCCGAGGGCGATGCGGGCGGCGCCGGTCAGGGTGGCGAAGTCCAGAGTCAGGTCGGGAGAGTGCTCGCCGGCTCGGGTCAGGATGTCGGCGAGGATCAGCCGGCCTTCGGCGTCGGTGTTGCCGATCTCGATGGTCAGGCCCTTGCGGCTGGCGAGGATGTCGCCGGGGCGGAAGGCGTCGGCGGAGATGGCGTTCTCGACGGCGGCGACCAGCACCACCAGCCGCAGCGGCAGGTCGGCCTGCATCACGAGCCGGCCCAGCGCCAGGGCATGGGCCGCGCCGCCCATGTCCTTCTTCATGTTGCGCATGCCGGCCGCAGCCTTGATGTCGAGGCCGCCTGAATCGAACACCACGCCCTTGCCGACCAGGGCCACGAGCGGCAGATCGGTCCGGTCCAGCTTCCAGCCCAGTTCGATGACCCGGGGCGCCCGGTGCGGGGCGGCGGCGCGGCCGACGGCATGGACGGCGGGGTAGCTGTCTTCGAGCAGGGCGCCGCCGGTCGTGACGATCAGGGACGCACCCGAGGCCTCGGCGATCTCGCGGGCGATGGTTTCTATCTGCAGCGGCCCCATGTCGGCGGCGGGCGTGTCGACCATCTCGCGGGCCAGGGCGCAGGCGGCGGCGATGCGCAAGATGGCCGCGGCGTCGACATCGGGACCGACGGCGAGGCGGGCGGGACCTTTGGCGCGGGCCTTGTAGCGGTCGAAACGGTAGGCCCCCAGCGCGAAGGCCAGCGCCGCCTGCGAGGTCTGGGCCGGCTCCAGTCCCTCCAGCCGCCAGAGACCCTCGGGCAGTTTCGCCGCCAGGGTGCGGGCGGTCATCGGATCGAAGGCCTCGCCCGCGCCGAACAGGGCGCCGGAAAGCCCGTCGTCGGAACACGGCAGAAGCAGCAACTGCCCGGCCTTGCCGGTGAAGTCGTTGGACCGGGCCCAGGCGCCCCACACGCCCTCGACCGGCGCATCCTTCGCGATGATGCGGACCGGGCGGGCGTCCCCGCCGTCGGTGCTCAGCAGGTCGGGGTGGAGGACGGACATCGCGGGAAGCCTTTCCGGCCGATCTTAACCAAGGATTGACGCGAAGGACCGAGTCTGGAGCCCGAACCTTCCGGAGCGCCCTTCCATGTCGCGCACGACCGCCCGCATCGCAACCATCGCCC
>NZ_DASWTO010000137.1:0-2101 GCF_036402095.1 Brevundimonas sp.
GCGCGGCGAGCAAGCGGGCAGGATCCATCCCTGCCCTCGAGGACCCCCGGACTCTCCATCGCCCGGGCTTCATCGCTCGACCACAGCCCGCCGTCGTCGAGGAGCGTGGATCCGACGCCCTCCCCATCGACGGGATGCCCCTATTATGCGCCCGGGATCGGGCGTGCTCAGGAAACAGGTTCGAGAAAAGGCGATGTGTCTGGAAAGGCGGGGGATTATCCGCGCTATCCGACTATGGATTCCCGGATTGTCAGCACAGCGTCAGGGCCTTCGGAGAGCCGGGGCCCGGCGCCCGCGGCCCCCGTCAGAGAGCCGCAATCGACCGGCGCGCCGGATCAGTTCTGCGGCGCCGTCGGGCTGACGACGGCCGGGCCGGGCGCGGGAGCGGGGGTCGGGACCGGCACGGGCACCTCGCGTTCGATCACCACGGGCGGGGCGGAGCGGGCTTCGGCGGCGCGCGCCTCGGCGGCCGCGGCGGCGGCGTTGGCGCGGGCGATGTCGACGCTGGCCTGGGCGCCGGCGACCTGGCCCTGGACCAGGGCGGCGTCCGCCTGGGCCTGGGCCTCGGCGGCGTCGAGCCGGGCCTCCAGCACCTCCTCGTCGGTCTGCGGCGCGCCGCCCCGGGCGAACAGGATCCACAACACGGCGATCAGCACCAGGCCGCCGAGGATGCCGGCGATCCACCAGCCGCTGTTCGAGTCGCGCACGACCACCCGTTCAACGGTTTCGGTCACCACGCCGGGGCCGGTGACGACGGTCTCCACGGTTTCGACGTGGTCGCCCGGGTCGACGACGGGGCGGCGCGGGTCGAGGTTCGGATCGTACTGGGTCACGGGCAGTCCTCCAATGAACTGCCGCAACGGCTCCGGTTGTCGTCCGTTCCGCCGTTAACCCACCCTGCGCAGCACCAGGGCGCTCCAGGCGTCGCGGCGGATGCGGCGCTCGAGCACGAAGCCGCGCGAGAGGTAGGCGGCGGTGACCCGCCGTTCCTGGGTGCGCAGCAGGCCGGACAGGATGGCCACGCCGCCGAGTTGCAGCGCCTCCCTGATGTCCTGCGACAGGCTGACCAGCGGCGGGGCCAGGATGTTGGCGAAGACCAGATCGTATGGCCCCTGCCCGCGCACCTTGCGGTCGTTGAGGCCGAAGGCGTGGACGAAGCGGGCGTTGGCCATGTTCAGCTTCGCGTTCTCGTTGGCGATGCGCACCGACGGCGCGTCGATGTCGGTGCCCAGGGCGACCTTCGAGCCGGTCTTCGCCGCCGCTATGGCGAGGATGCCGGTGCCGCAGCCGACGTCGAGCACGCGCTCGAACCGTTCGCGCTTGAGCAGCTCGTCGAAGGCGACGAGGCAGCCGACCGTGGTGCCGTGATGGCCGGTGCCGAAGGCGGCGCCGGCGTCGATCTTGAGGTTGACGGTGTTGCGGGGCACGACGCCCTCGTCGTGGGCGCCGTAGACGAAGAAGCGCCCGGCGCGCACCGGCGGCAGGCCCGACAGGGACATGGCCAGCCAGTCGGCGTCGGCCAGTTTCTCGACGATGACGGTCAGTCCGTCGTGCGCCTTCAGCCGCGCCTCGATGCCGCGCGCGTCGTCTTCATCATTGGGAAAGGCGTCGATCCGCCATATGCCCCGGTCCTCGTCTTCCTCGAGGATCGAATAGGTGGCGCCCTCCAGCAGCGGGTCGGAATCCAGAGACACCGCGGCGGCCTCTGCGATCCCGCGCGGGCCCCTCGCGATTATTTGAACTGCGGACTCGGACATTTCTCAAACACCGCTATCATGACGAATCGAGACACGCGCTGGCGTGCGCTCCACCGCCAGCATCAACCAACTGAACCGAGGGGTCGGGGAATCCATGGCTAAAGCACCGTCCAAGCCGAGTACCGCCAAGCCGAAGGCGGCGTCCGCCGCTTCCAAGCCGAAACCGGCGGCAAAGTCGAGCGCCGCGAAGCCGGCCGCGACGAAGGCTCCGGCCAAGGCCGCCGCGCCGAAGCCGGCCGCCAAACCCGCCGCCGCTCCCGCCGCCGCGAAGAAGCCCGCCGCCAAGGCCGCTCCGAAGCCGGCCGTGAAGGCCGCGCCGAAGGCCGCCGCCAAGCCGGCCGCCA
>NZ_DASWTO010000138.1:0-41361 GCF_036402095.1 Brevundimonas sp.
CTCGGCCTCCAGATCGACCGCCGAACGGGTCGTGCCCGAGATGTTGCGGGTGCCGCCGGCCCCGGCCCCGGCCTGGTCGATCTCCGCCTGCATGGCCTCAAGCACCGCCGGATGCTGGCCCATGCCGAGATAGTCGTTCGAACACCAGACCACCACATCCTGCTCCGAGCCGTCGGCGCGGCGGCGCCTAGCCAGCGGAAACCGGCCGCGCACACGCTTCAGGTCGGCGAAGACGCGATAGCGCCCCTCGCTCTTGACCTGCTCCACGGCAGTCTGGAAGGCGGCCTTGTAGTCGAACATCCGGTGGGGTCCCGCGGCGGTGGAGACTTCTCCTCCCACCCCCGACCCCGCGCGTCACCTCCGGGAAACCCCTGAGAACCTCAGGCCTTCGCTCCGGCGAGGAGGCTCTACTGGGCCAGGATCGTCATCCGCACCAGTTCCGACAGACTGCGAGCCTGCATCTTGGTCATGACATTGGCGCGATAGACCTCGACCGTGCGGGGGCTGATCTCGAGGTCGTAGGCGATCACCTTGTTGGCCCGGCCGGCGACAAGGCCGTCGAGCACCTGACGTTCCCGCGTCGAGAGGGAGGCGAGGCGCTCGCGCACCTCGGCGTCCTGCCCCTCGCGTTCGGTCGCCCCCGCCTGCTCGGCGAGGGCCGACCGGATCGAGGCCAGCAGGGACTCGTCGTCGAACGGTTTCTCGATGAAGTCCTTGACCCCGGCGCGGACGGCCTCGATGGCCAGCGGCACGTCGGCGTGGCCGGTCATGACGATGACAGGGTGACGCACACCGATCTCGGCCAGCCGGCGGACCATCTCCAGGCCATTCATGTCCGGCATGCGAACGTCCGTGACGATGCACCCCGGGGCCAGATTATCCGCATGCGCCAGCAGGGCGGCGGCGGACTCATAGGTTCTGGAGACCAGACCTGCGGTATCCAGCAGGAAGGCCAGCGAGTCCCGGATCGCGGGATCGTCGTCGACCACATGAACGATCGGCTCATTCGCCATCGTAGAGTTCCTCCTCGCCTACAGAACGCAGCGTAAAGCAGAATCGGGTGCCGCCGCCCGGATTCGGCTCGACCCAGATACGGCCGCCGTGGGCCTCGATGATGGTGCGCGAGATCGACAGGCCGACGCCCATGCCGGTCCGCTTGGTGGTGACGAACGGCTGGAACAGCTGGTCGGCGATGTCGGGGCTGATGCCAGAGCCGGTGTCGGCCACGGTCACCTGCGCATAGTCGTCGTCGACAGGATCGAGGCGGATGTCGAGGACCTTGCGCGGCGCCTCTTCCATGGCCTCGATCGCGTTGCGGATCAGGTTCAGAACCACCTGCTGGATCTGGACCTTGTCGGCCAGCACCAGATCAACCTCGGGCGAAAAGCGGAACAGCACCCGGACGCCATGCTCCTTGGCCCCGACGAGCGCCAGGGCGCTGGCTTCCTCGATCAATTTGGGCAGGCTTTCAACGCGGCGTTCGGCCTCGCCCCGCGCGACGAAATCGCGCAGACGACGGATGATGTCGCCGGCTCTCAAAGCCTGGTCGCCGGCTTTCTGGATCGCGTCCCTCAGCCGCTCGCGGGCGACGGTCTCGGCGTCCAGCAGCCGCAGCGACCCCTTGAGATAGTTGGCCATGGCGGAAAGGGGCTGGTTCAGTTCGTGCGCCAAAGCCGAAGCCATCTCTCCCATGGCGGTCAGCCGCGAGATGTGGACGAGTTCCGACTGCAGCTCCTGCAGCCGCTGCTCGGTCTGCTGACGCTCGCTGAGGTCGCGGACGAAGCCGGTGAAGAAGCGTTGGTCGCCGGAAATCATCTCTCCGACCGCCAGTTCCATCGGAAAGGTCGATCCGTCCTTGCGCTCACCGACGACGACCCGGCCTACGCCGATGATGCGCCGCTCGCCCGTAGTCAGATAGCGGTCCAGATAGCCGTCGTGCTGCTCGCGATAGGGTTCAGGCATCAGGATCTTGACGTTCTGGCCGATCACCTCCGCGGACGTCCAGCCGAACAACCGCTCTGCCGCATCGCTGAACGACTGCATGATGCCGCGTTCGGTGATGACGATCATGGCGTCCGGCACCGTCGCCAGGATGGACTGAAGATGCGCCTCGCGCGCCCTCAGGTCCCGGTTCACCGCCGCGGCGCGGGATCGCATGTTCTGGAAAGCCTCGCCCCCGGCGGTGATCACCGCCCCCAGCAACAGGAAGATGGCGATGCTGGCGAGGTCGCCCGCGGCCAGGGCGTCGGCGGACCAGGTGACGTACAGGCCGCCCGCGAGGCCGAGCACCGTCGCGAGCGCGCCCGGCATGGCGCCCCCAAGGGCGGCCGCGACGACGATGGCCGGGACAAAGAACAGCAGCGTCAGCCGGTGCTCCAGCCACGGCGTCATGGCCAGCCGCAGCGCCAGTCCCGCCGCGGCGCCCAGTACGGCCGCGGCGAGCCCGTAACCGGTATGGCGGCTCGCCAGCATCCAGTTCCAGGGCGTGCGGGCCTCGAGGGCGTCCGTCGGGGTGGTCGTCATCATCGCCTCCGCAACATCCCGTAGGTGAAAGACCCGAATTTCACCAGATGCCCGCCGCGGTTACTTCACCGCCATCAGGCCGCTGGCCCCAAGTCATTGTTTTCGGAAGTCGTTATGATTGCTCCCCTCGTTGACCTGTCCGTCCACCACACGCCCAGGGGGCTGTCCGACCGCACGGCCTGGGGCTTCGTCAAGGCGCTGCGATTCTTCGCCGACACCTTCTTCGCCAAGCGCTACGGCCACCGCGCCGTGGTGCTCGAAACGGTCGCCGCCGTTCCGGGCATGGTCGGGGCGACCCTGAACCACCTGAAGGCCCTGCGCCGCATGAAGGACGACAACGGCTGGATCCGCACCCTGATGGACGAGGCCGAGAACGAGCGGATGCACCTGATGACCTTCATCGAGGTGTGCAAGCCGACCCTGTTCGAGCGCTTCATGGTCATCGCCGTGCAGTGGGTCTTCTACCTGTTCTTCTTCGGCCTCTACCTCGTGTCCGCCAAGACGGCGCACCGGGTGGTCGGCTATTTCGAGGAGGAGGCGGTGATCAGCTACACCCACTATCTGGCCGAGATCGACGAGGGCCGCAGCGAGAATGTGGCCGCGCCGGAAATCGCCCGCCGCTACTGGAACCTGCCGGCGGACGCGACCCTGCGTGACGTGGTGCTGGTGGTCCGCGCCGACGAGGCTCACCACCGCGACGTCAATCACGGCTTCGCCAACGAACTCGCCGGCGCGGAGCCGATCGCCATCGCTCCCTGCCCGAAACACGTCGAACTGCAGCCCAACTGGAAGATGGCGGCCTAGCGACGCACAGACCGGGGTCCCCGCATGTCGTCCCGCGCCCTTCCCGCCGCCTGGCGCTCCCATGCCTCGCGCAACCTGCCCCGCTACACCAGCTACCCGACGGCGGTCGCTTTCGAGCCCGCCGCCGGGGAGGGGGAGGCGCGGGCCTGGCTGGCGGCGACCCGCCCCGACCAGGCCATCTCCGCCTATGTCCATGTGCCGTTCTGCAAGCGGCTGTGCTGGTACTGTGGCTGCGCCACCAGTGTCTTCCACGAGTACGACAGGGTCCGGGCCTTCTTCCAGACCCTGACGCAGGAGGTCGATCTGTGGGCCGACGCCATCGGCCCGCATGCCGGAGCCGCCCATCTTCACTTCGGCGGCGGCAGTCCCAACGCCCTCTCGCCCGACGATTTCCGGTCCCTTGTCCGGCACATGTCCGACCGGTTCGCCCTCCGCCCGGGCGCGGAAGTCGCGGCCGAGCTGGACCCCGGCATGCTGACCGAAGCCTTCATCGACGCGGCGGGAGAGGCGGGCGTGACCCGCGCCAGCCTGGGCGTCCAGACCTTCGATCCGGACGTTCAGGCCAGGGTCAATCGGATTCAGCCCTTCGACATGGTGGCCGCGGCCAACGACCGGCTGCGCCAGGTCGGGGTGTCGGCGATCAATTTCGACCTCATGTACGGCCTGCCCGGCCAGACGCCGGAGAATGTGGCGGCCTCGACCGCCGCGGCCCTGACCCTCCGGCCCGACCGGGTGGCGGTGTTCGGCTACGCCCACGTGCCGTGGATGAAGAAGCATCAGGTGATGATCAAGGAAGCGGACCTCGCCGACGGGGATGGCCGCTGGGCCCAGGCCGAGGCGGCCGACGAGATACTATGCGCCGCGGGGTACGTCCGCATCGGCCTCGACCACTACGCCCTGCCCGATGATCCCCTGACTCTCGCGGCGGCGTCCGGAAGGCTGCGCCGGAACTTCCAGGGCTATACCGACGACCCCGCGCCCGTGCTCGTGCCCGTCGGCCCGTCCTCGATCGGCCGCTTCTCCGGGGGCTTCGTTCAGAACGCCACGGCCACAGACGCCTGGGGTCGGGAGGTCGAGGCGGGCCGCCTGCCGGTCGCACGCCGGCTGGCCGTCGACGCCGAGGACGAACTGCGCGCGGCCGTGATCGAGCGGCTGATGTGCGACCTGTCCGTCGACGTGGCCGAGGTCTGCCGTGAGCACGGTTTCGCCGATGCGGCGCTGGACGGCGCGATCGTGGCCGCGGGCCGGTTGCAGGCCGACGGTCTGTGCGAGGTCGCCGGCCGCACCATCCGGATTCCACCCGCGGCTCATCGCGTCATGCGCGTCGTCGCGGCCTGTTTCGACGCCCGGCTGCCCGCCGCCGCGAGCCGGCACGCCCGGGCGGTGTGACCTCCGGGACAGTCCCGACTGGGGGAATCCCGGAGTTTGTCGGCGCGCAACGTCCGGCCACGCTGATCGACGGATGGAAGCTTCAATTGGCCGGAATCGGGGATCGCCCCGGCGGCCGCAAGGATACCGCGAGATGACAACCAAGAGACTTTGGATCGTCCTCGCCCTGATCATGGCGACCTCGTTCGCCGTGCTGGGGATGATGGGACGGGAGATAAACCGGCAGGCGCCGCCAATACCGGCGCAGGTCGTCGACACCACGGGCGCAGTGCTGCTCACCCGCGAGGACATTCAGACGGGCCAGCTGGCCTGGCAGTCCATGGGCGGCCAGCAGGTCGGCTCGGTCTGGGGTCACGGGGGCTACGTCGCGCCCGACTGGTCGGCGGACCAGCTGCACCGCGAAACCATGGCCCTGCTGGAGATGTGGTCGCAGCGCGACTTCGGCCAGTCCTGGGCCAGCCTGGACGTTGAGCGCCAGGCGGCGCTGAAGGCCCGGGTCAAGCGCGAGATGCGCACCAACACCTATGACCCCAGGACGGAAACGATCACCGTGTCCGCCGACCGGGCGGCCGCCATGCGCGAGGTCAAGGCCCATTACGTCGCCCTTTTCAGCGATGATCCCGCGCTGGAATCCCTGCGCGAGCAGTACGCTGTCGCCAACAACGCCGTGCCGGACGTCAGCCGCCGCAACCAGATCGCCGCCTTTTACTGGTGGGCCAGTTGGGGTGCGGGCACCCAGCGTCCGGATGACACCATCACCTACACTTCGAACTGGCCGCACGAGCCGCTGATCGACAATGTGCCGACGTCGGCCAACATCGTCTGGTCGGTGGCCAGCGTCATCCTGCTGATCTTCGGCGTCGCCGCCCTGGTCTTCTGGCACGCCCGCCAGCCGAAGGAAGAACACCTCGAACCGCCTACGGCCGATCCGCTGATGGGCATGAAGCCGACGCCGTCGATGAAGGCCGCCGGCAAGTATTTCCTGACCGTGATCGCCCTTTTCCTGCTTCAGGTCGGGCTCGGCGCCGTCACCGCCCACTATTCGGTGGAGGGCCATGATTTCTACGGGATTCCGATCTCGGAATGGATTCCCTACGCCGTGACCCGCACCTGGCACACACAGTTGGCGGTGTTCTGGATCGCCACGGCCTGGCTGGGGACGGGCCTCTACATCGCCCCCATCGTGTCCGGCAAGGAACCGCGCTTCCAGGCCCTCGGCGTCAACGTCCTGTGGGTCGCCCTGGTCTTCGTCGTGCTCGGTTCGATGGCCGGCGAGTGGTTCGGCGTGCAGCAGATCTTCGACCTCGACACCAACTGGTGGTTCGGTCACCAGGGCTGGGAATATATCGACCTCGGCCGCTTCTGGCAGAGCCTGCTGTTCGTCGGCCTGATCCTGTGGCTGGTGCTGGTCACCCGCGCCCTCTGGCCGGCGCTGAGGAGCAAATCCCAGGCCAAGCCGGTGCTGGTCATCCTGTTCCTGTCGACCGTGGCCATCGCCCTGTTCTACGCGGCCGGATTCATGTGGGGCAAACACACCCACATCAGCATGGTCGAGTACTGGCGCTGGTGGGTCGTCCACCTGTGGGTCGAGGGCTTCTTCGAAGTGTTCGCCACCGCGGTGATCAGCCTGCTGTTCGTCCGCCTGGGCCTGGTCCGGCCGATGGTCGCCAATGTCGCGGTGGTGTTCGGCACCATTGTATTCATGACCGGCGGCGTTCTGGGCACTGCGCACCACTGGTACTTCGCCGGCACCCCGACGTCGGTGATGGCCATCGGCTCGGTGTTCTCGGCCCTCGAGGTCGTGCCGCTGGCGCTGGTCGGCTTCGAGGCCTTCGAGAACTGGCGGCACACGAAAGCCGCCCCCTGGGTGAAGGCCTACAAATGGCCGATCCTGTTCTTCGTGGCCGTCGGCTTCTGGAACCTGCTCGGCGCCGGCGTCTTCGGCTTCATGATCAACCCGCCGCTGAGCCTGTATTACATCCAGGGGCTCAACACGACGGCGACCCACGCCCACGCGGCCCTGTTCGGGGTCTACGGGATGCTGGGCATCGGCCTGGTGCTGTTCTGCTTCCGCAGCCTGGCGCGGCGCGAGGCGTGGAGCGACACGCTGCTGGCCTGGACCTTCTGGCTGCTGAACGGCGGTCTGGCGATGATGCTGTTCCTGTCGCTGCTGCCCATCGGCGTGGTGCAGGCCTTCGCCAGCATCGATCATGGCATGTGGTACGCGCGCTCTCCGGCGGTCCTGCACTCGCCGCTGGTCCAGACCCTGGTGTGGATGCGCGTCCCCGGCGACGTGGTCTTCGGCGCGGGGGCCGTCACCCTGGCGATCTTCGCCGCGCGGCTCGTGATCGGGGGGCTCAAGCCGCGTCCCGTGGCGGAGCCCGTCGCCGAGCCGGCCGCCCTGCCGGCCGAATAGGCCGGGGCGACCGTCGGGCGGGGAGGGGTTCGCCTCTCCCCGCCCATCCGCTTTTGTAAGGATATCAGCATCGTGGCGTCGTCAGCCGAGTCCATCCGGGCCTACTCGGGCCCGCCCGTCTTCAGCTTCGGCTTCAGACCCTTCTTCCTGTTCTCGGCGGCCTGGGCGGCGGTGGCCGTGCCCGTATGGGTGGCGTCGATGTCGCTCGGGGACGGGACCGTCGGCGGCATGGACGGCCGGCTCTGGCACATCCACGAGATGCTGTTCGGCTATCTGGCGGGGGTCATCGCCGGCTTCCTGCTGACGGCCGTACCCAATTGGACGGGCCGCCTGCCCGTGACGGGCCTGAAGCTCGCGGGCCTGTTCGCCCTGTGGGCCGCGGGCCGGGCGGCCGGGTTCCTGCCGGCATCCATGGCCGTCGCCGCCACTGTGGTCGACAGCGCCTTCCTCGTCGTCTTCGCCGGCCTGATCTGGCGCGAGGTGCTGGCGGCGAAGAACCGGCGCAACCTGCCGGTCTGCCTGCTGGTGTCGATGCTCGCCCTCGCCAACATCGCCTTCCACCTGCGCGGCGCGATTCCGCTGGTCGGACCGGGCGCCGAGCGCGGCGCCGTGGCCGTCGTCACCGGTCTGATCGCGCTGATCGGCGGGCGCGTGACCCCCAGCTTCACCCAGAACTGGACCCAGGCGAAGGGCATCCTGAAGGGGCCGACCGCCTTCAACAGGTTCGACGCCGGCGTGCTCGCGCTCACCGCCGTCGCGCTCGTCGCCTGGGTGGCGGCGCCGCATTCCCTGGTCACGGGAGGGGCCATGGTCGCGGCCGGCCTCGCCAACCTGGCGCGCCTCGCCCGCTGGCGCGGCTGGCTGGTGCGGCGCGAGGCCCTCGTCTGGATACTGCACCTTGGCTACGCCTGGCTTGGCGTCGGCCTGATCCTTCTCGGGCTTGCGGTCCTGTGGCCGGACGCCGTCCCCTTCACCGCCGGCGTCCACGCGCTCACCACCGGAGCGATGGGCGTCGAAACCCTGGCCATCATGACCCGGGCCTCGCGGGGCCACACCGGACGGCCGCGGGTCGCCGACCGCGCGACGACCGCCCTCTACCTGCTGATCCTGTCCGCGGCCGTGGTGCGGGTGTCGGCGCCCTTCCTCGTGGAGTGGACAATCGCCCTTCTGGCGGTGTCGGCGATGCTGTGGTCGCTGGCCTTCGCCGTCTTCGTCGCCGTTTACGGACCGATGCTGTGGCGGCGGTCGCTGTGACATTGCGTCGGCGCAACGCGGGGACGACAGGACTGTGCGATCCGTCTGTCATGACCCGCCCAGCCCCCGACTGCTGCGATCCGGCGACCTGTCCGACGGACCTGTGCTGTTACGGCGAGTGTCAGTGTTCGCCCCCGGGGCCGCGCGACCGGCGCGGCGCCTTGCAGGCCCTCGGGCTCGCCGCGACGGCGCTGGCGCTGGCGGGCGTCGCCCTGCCGATCGTGCCGACTACGCCCTTCCTGCTCGTCGCCGCCTGGGCCTTCGCCCGCTCCTCGCCGCGACTTGAGAGCTGGCTGCGTGATCATCCCAAGCTTGGTCCGGCGCTGAAAGCCTGGGAGCAACGCCGCGCCATACCGGCGCCCGCCAAGGTCGCCGCGGTTGCGAGCCTGCCGGTCAGCGCCCTGTCCCTTCACGCGGCCGGGGCCGGCCTCGCCGCCACTGTCGCGGTCGGCGCCGTCCTGGCCTGCGTCGGCGTCTGGATCGTGACCCGACCGTCCTGAGCCGAGCTTGCGCGCCGACAACGACGCCCGTGCGCCGCGGCGCGATTGACCCAGCAGGAGATTCCATGAGCCCAACCCCTGCCGCCGTCATCGCCGGTGCCTGCTTCCCCGGCCCGCGCTCGGAAAACGAAACCTGGGTGCGCGGCGAGTTTCAGGCCGTGCTCGACCAGTGGTTCGACTGGCGCAAGCGTCTGTTCGCCGACGATCCGCGCCTCGTCGGTCCGGCCGGGCGGCTGTCGCCCGAGCGGCTCGAGCGGCGCGAGATCCTGTCGCGCGAGCTTGCCGAGTTGTGCGAGACGCTGACGGCTGAAACCCCGACCTACACCCCGCGCTACATCGGCCATATGAAGGCCGAGGTGTCCCTGCCGGCCTTGCTGGGCTGGCTGGCGGCCATGCTGCACAATCCCAACAACACCTCCCGCGAGGCCAGCAAGGTCGGCACGGTGATCGAGGCCGAGGCCATCGCCATGCTGGCGGCCATGGTCGGGTACGATCCGGCGACGGCCCAGGGACATTTCACCTCCGGCGGCACCGTGGCCAATTTCGAGGCTGTTTGGCGGGCCCGGTACCGCCTCGATCACTGGCTCAGCCTCGGTCTGTATGTCGCGGAAAAGACGGGCGAGCCACTCGACGTCTTCGCCTCGGCCCACATGGGGTGGGATCGGTTCCGTCAGTTGTGGTCGGAACACGGCCTGACCGACGCCGTACTGCGCCGCTACAGCGCCGCCGTGGGCGTCCCGGCCGACATCTGGCGCCGGATCAGCCGCGCCTCAGGCCGCGACTACCATGGGCCCGTGCTGCTGGTCCCCGGCAACAAACATTATTCGTGGTCCAAGGCCGCAAACCTCTTCGGTCTTGGCGAGGAGTCCCTCTGGGCGGTGGATCTCGACGCCGAGGGGCGCCTCGACGTCGACGATCTGGAGCGGCTGATCCGCCGCGCGGAGGCGGCGGGCCGACCGGTGCTGATGGCCGTCGGCGTGGCCGGCACTACCGAGACGGGTGAGATCGACCCGATCGACGTCCTGCATGACCGGCTTGAGCGGTGGGAGGCGGAGCGGGGCCTGCACATCTGGCGGCATGTCGACGCGGCCTATGGCGGCTTTCTGTGCGCCATTCTCGGCGGTCCGGACGAGGCGGTGTTTTCGCCGGCCAGCGTCTCGGCGCTGCGGGCGATCGGCCGGGCGGACTCCGTCACCATCGACCCCCACAAGCTCGGCTACGTGCCCTACGCCTGCGGGGCCTTCCTGACCCGCGACACGGCGCGCTACGCGGTCTCGGCGTTCGACGCCCCCTATCTGGATCGTCCCGAACTCGGCGATGGCAAATGGTCGTCCACCCTGGAGGGCTCGCGCTCGGCGGCCGGGGCGGCGGCGACCTGGCTGAGCGGACGAACCATCGGCTTCGGCCCGTCCGGGCTGGGCGCCCTTCTGGCCGAGACCGTGCGCGCCCGCCAGGCGTTCGAGGCCGCGCTCGGCGCCGCCGTGCCGGAGGTCCGCTTCCTCGAACCGGCCGACGCCAACATCGTCTGCTTCTCTGTGGCCGCGCAGGGCGAAACTCTCTCCAGCGCCAACCGCCGCACCACGGCCCTGTTCGATCTGATCCATCATTCGCCGGAGTTCTCGGTCTCCAGGACCACGCTGGGCGCCGACTATGCGGCGGCGGTGGCGCGCCACGTCGACGGCTTCGGCGGCGTCGTCGACGCGCCCGGCATGGTGCTGGTCCGCTGCGTCTTCATGAACCCCTACTGGGCCGCTCCGGAGTTTCGCGAGGCCCTGTTCCCGCCCTTCATCGCCCTGGTCCGCGAAAGCCTGGATCAGCCGCTCGAGGCGGCGGCGTGATCGGCCGAGCCGTGTCAGGGCGCGGCGGGGCGGCCGCTGGCGTCCTGCTGGCCCTGCGCGCCCCGGTGGAGCGCCTCCTGACCCTGGCCCTGCGCCGCGTCGCGCGCCGCCGGCCCGACGTCTTCGAACGTCTCGGCGAGGCCGGCGACGTGACCTTCGTCGTCGCTCCGACGGATTTTCCCGTCGCCTTCCGTCTGCGGCCCTGCGGCGGGTCCGGCGTCGTGCAGGTGATCCGCCCTGGCGACGGGACGCCCCGCGCCGCGCGCATCTCCGGTCCGCTGCTGACGCTGCTGGCGCTGTTCGACGGGCGCTGCGACGCCGACTCCGCCTTCTTCTCGCGACGCATCCGCATCGACGGCGACACCAGGGCGGTGGTCGCCCTGCACAATACGCTGGAGGCCGCCGAACTGACGCTCGCCGACCTTCTGGGCGTGGGCGCCCCCTTCCGGGACCGCCTCAACGCCAGCTTGGCGGCCGCGTTGGATCGGCTGCGTCCAGCCGGGGCGCAGGCCTGATGGGATCGATCGAACTGGTCTGTCCGGCGGGGTCGCCCGCCATGCTGCGGGCGGCGATCGAGGCGGGCGCGGACAGCGTCTATTGCGGCCTGCGGGACGATACGAACGCGCGCAATTTCCCGGGGCTGAACTTCTCCCCCGCCGAGCTCAGGGACAGCGTCGCCTGGGCCCACGACCGGGGGGCCAGGGTGCTGCTGGCGGTCAACACCTTCGCCCGGGCCGGGGCCGGCGACCGCTGGCGGGCCTCCGTCGACGCGGCGGCCGGAACCGGCGTCGACGCCGTCATCGTCGCCGACCTCGGGGTGCTGGCGCACGCGCGAACGGCCCACCCGGACCTGAGATTGCACCTGTCGGTCCAGGCCGCCGCCGGCTCGCCGGAGGCCATCGCCTTCTACGCCGAGGCCTACGGGGTGAAGCGGGTGGTGCTGCCGCGCGTGCTCAGCGTCGAGGAGATCGCCGCCCTCATGCGCGAGATCACGGTCGAGACCGAGGCCTTCGTCTTCGGCGGCCTGTGCGTCATGGCCGAGGGCCGCTGCGCCCTGTCGTCCTACGTCACCGGGCGCTCGCCCAATCTCAGCGGCGTATGCTCCCCGCCGGAGTCGGTCACCTACACCGAGGAGGAGGGGGCTCTTGTCTCGCGGCTGGGCGGCCTGGCTCTCGACCGGTACGCGCCCGGCGAACCGGCCGGCTATCCGACCCTGTGCAAGGGCCGGTTCGAAGTGGACGGGGGCCTCTCCTACCTGTTCGAGGATCCCGTCAGCCTCAACGCCATGAGCCTGCTGGCGGCGCTGCGCAGGGCCGGCGTGACGGCGGTGAAGATCGAGGGGCGTCAGCGCGGCAAGGCCTATGTCGCGCGCGTCGCCTCCGCCTTCCGCGGCGCCATCGACGCGCTCGACCGGAGCGAAGACCCGGCCCGGTTCGAGACCCTGCTGGCTGATCTTGCCGAGGGCGGGCGCGAGACCGCCGGGGCTTACCGGAAGACGTGGCGATGACCGATCCGATCCAGGTCACCCTCGGCCCCCTGTTGTTCAACTGGGCGCCCGACCGCATCCGCGACTTTTACGCCCGCATCGCCGACGAGGCCCCGGTGGAGCGCGTCTATCTTGGCGAGGCGGTGTGCGGAAAACGCGCGCCCCTGATCGACGCCGCCCTCGCCGACGCCGCCGACAGGCTGGCGGAGGCGGGCAAGGCGGTGGTCTGGTCGACCCTCGGCCTCCCGGCCCTCAGGCGCGACCGCAAGGCAATCGCCGCCCTTGCCGCCGAACAGGAGATGCTGATCGAGGTCAATGACATCTCGGCCCTGCGAGGCCGGACCGGACCGTTCGTCGCGGGACCCCTGCTCAACATCTACAACGAAGCCGCCGCGGGCGAGTTGATGACGCGCGGCTGCGTCCGGCTGTGCGCCAATGTGGAGCTGTCGCTGGAAGCCGTGTCCGCGATCGCCGCCGCCTGTCCAGGGCTGGAGATCGAGCTGTTCGCCTTTGGCCGCCTGCCGCTGGCGCTCTCGGGCCGCTGCTACCACGCCCGCCATCACGGCCTGCACAAGGACGCCTGCCAGTTCATCTGCGACCGCGACCCGGACGGACTGGCGCTGAAGACGCTGGACGGCCGCGACTTCCTCGCCGTCAACGGCGTCCAGACCCTGTCGCACGGCGTCCAGCTGGTGGAGGCGGAACCTGGAGTTCTGCGGGCCGCGGGCGTCACCGCCCTTCGCCTGTCGCCGCACACGGCCGATATGATCGAGGTGGCCATGGCCTTCCGTGAGCGGGCGGACGGCCGGATCGACAGCGTCGAACTCGCCGCCCGGATCGCGGAGTCCGGCCCGCCGGGCGCGCTTGTCGGCGGCTATCTCCGCGGCGATCCGGGACTGCGGCCTGTCGGAGCGCCGTCATGACCGAACGGGAACTTGCCGACCTCCGGAAGGAACTGGACTCCCTCGACCGGGGGGTGGTCGAAGCCCTGGCGCGGCGACAGCGCATCGTCGAGGCCGTCGCCCGGCTCAAGGGCGATCCGGCCATGGTGCGCGATCCGGACCGGGTCGAGGCCGTTCTGGCCAATGTGCTGCAGGCCGCCGGCCTCGCCGGTCTGTCGGCGGCCATCGCCGAGCCCGTCTGGCGTCTGCTGGTCGAGCGGTGCGCCGACCACGAGGCGGCCTGGCTCCAGGCCCGCGCCGAGGGGCCGCGCGACAGCTGTTGCGGCTGTGAGGACGGCTCCGCCGCCCGCTGACCCGCGGTCCGCTCCGGATTTTCACCGTACAATTGCGGAGGCGCGGTCTTGCGGCAGCGCAAGGAGGGCCGTCTCCGACGCCTCCAATTGGAGGCTCGGTCCAGTCAGGGCCGGACTGCATCTCCGGATCCGCCATGTTCCTCTCCACCGCTTCCGCCGCCGCCCTGATGTTCGCGGCCAGCGCGTCCCAGGACGCTCCGCACCTCACCCAACTGGCGGCGGCGGAGGAACCGGCCGTGGTGGCCGACGTCGTGGTCACGGGCCGGCGCGATCCGATGGATCCGGCTCTGGTCGCGCGAGCCCGCGCAGAGCTGCAGGAAACCCCGGGCGCCGTCGCCGTGGTCGGCCGCGAACAGTACGTCGACCATCTGGCCATGCACCTGGGCGACGCCCTGCACGCCGTGCCCGGTGTCTATGCCGAGAAGCGCTGGGGTGAGGAGGTCAGGCTGTCGATCCGCGGCTCGGGCGTCGGCAATTCGTCGCACAATCGCGGCGTGGTGCTGGCCCAGGACGGGGTGCCGTTCAACCAGGCCGACGGCTTCGGCGACTTTCAGGAGATCGACCTGCTGAGCGCCCGCCATATCGAGGTGTTCAAGGGCGGCAACGCCATTCGCTTCGGCGGCGCGACCATGGGCGGGGCGATCCAGCTCAACACCCCGACGGGCCGCACTGCGCCCGACCGCAACGAACTCCGGCTCGAGGCGGGTTCGTTCGAAACCTGGCGCGCCCATGGCGAGCTCGCCCGTGAGTGGGGCGACACGGACCTGTGGGCGGGAGTCTCGGTGCTCGGCGCCGAGGGCTACCGCGACCATTCCGTCCAGGGCTCCCGGCGCCTCAGCCTGAACCTCGGCCGCCGCCTCGGCGAGGATCGCGAGATTCGGGTGCTGCTCAGCGCCGCCGACATCGAGAACGAGATTCCCGGCTCCCTGACCCTGACGCAGGCGCTGGAGGACCCGACCGCCGCCGCGACCGCCAATGTGGCCAGGGACTACCGTCGCGACATGACCTCCATGCGCGGCTCCGTCCAGACCCACTGGCGCCTCGGCGAGGCCTGGACCTTCGAGGGCGGCGTCTATGGCGCGTTCAAGGATCTGGACCACCCCATCTCGGTCGTCATCGACCAGCAGAGCCGCAACGTCGGCGCCTTCGGCCGCCTCGACTGGACCGGAAAGCTCGGTGATCTCAACGCTGACCTGTTCGTCGGCGCCTGGCTTCGCGACGGAGAACTGGACGGTCTGACCTACCAGAACATCGCCGGCGACCGCGGCGCCCTGACCGGCGACAACACCCAGCGCGCCACGGCCATCGACGCCTTCGCCGAGAGCCGGTTGTTCGTCACCGAACGCCTGGCGCTGGTGGCGGGCGGCAGCTGGGGCCTCGCCACCCGCGACTATGCCGACCACCTGAACCCGGCCCGCGACGCATCGAAGGATTTCGAGTGGTTCGCCCCCCGCATCGGCCTGCTGTGGGAAGATGACGGCGGTCGCCAGCTGTTCGCCAACCTGACCCGCTCGGTCGAACCGCCGCATTTTTCGGCCCTCGTGCAGACGCCATATCCAGACTTCGTCCCGGTCGAGGCCCAGGAGGCGTGGACGGTCGAGGTCGGCACGCGCGGGCGCAGGGGGCCGCTGTCGTGGGACGTCGCCCTCTACCGCATGGCGGTCGAGAACGAACTTCTGACCTTCCTCGCGGCGCCCGACATCCCCGCAGCCACCTTCAACGCCGGCGACACCGTGCACCAGGGCCTCGAGGCCGGGCTGGACTGGATGATCTGGCGAGACGGCGATCGGCAACTGAAGCTGCACCAGACGTACGCCTGGACCGATCTCCGCTTCGACGGCGACCCGCATTACGGCGATGGCCGGCTGCCGGTCGTGCCCGAGCATCACTACCACGCCGAGTTGGGCTTCCGCACGGGCCGGTGGTCGGTCGCGCCGTCGCTGCAGTGGACCCCGAAGGACAGCTGGGTCGACTACGCCAATACCCTGAAGGCGCCCGGCTACGCCATCTGGTCGCTGAGCGCGACCTGGAGCGTCACGCCTCAGGTCAGGCTGTTCCTCGACGCCCGCAACCTGACCGACGAGCGCTACATCGCCAATGCCAGCGCCGTCACCGACGCCCGCGTCGCCTCCACCACCGTGTTCTGGCCGGGAGAGGGGCGCAGCGCCTTTGTCGGCCTTCGCTCAAGCTTCTGACCGCCTCGCCGGCGGCGCCGGCCCCTCATCGGTCGGACAGGACGCTTCTCGACCCGCGGGCCGCGCGCCCGCGGGTTTTTCGCATCTGCGCCCCCTTGGCCGGGCTCCGTAACAACCCCTAGGGAATGGTGCGGAGCCTTGGCTATTGCCGGATGCGAACTCCGTAACAACATGAAAAACCATGATAAAACGGGTTCTGAAGGCCGTCGTTCGGATTGCGGTCGCGGCTGCCGGTCGCAGGCCCCGGGAACGTTGTTCCGGCACAAAGTCCCCCTGTGGAGCGGCCCCTAGACCACTCCTCATTGGGGCCGCAGAGAGCCCCGGGGAATGATCATGAAACTCTTCGCCCTCCTCACCAGCGCCGCCGTTCTGGCTCTCACCGCCGGGGCTCCCGCCGCTGTCCTCGCCCAGGACGCAGCCGGGCCGACGGCCCCCGCCGCCGATATCATCCGGCGCGCCACCGACCTTCCGGCGCCGCTGACCGCCTCCAGCCCGCGCCACCACGTCGTCAACCTCGAGACCACTGAGGTGATCGGCCAGTTGGAGAACGGGACCAGCTACACCTACTGGACCTACAATGACCGGGTGCCCGGGCCCTTCGTTCGGGTGCGGGTCGGCGACACCGTCGAGGTCAACATGACCAACGACGCCGACAGCGTCATGATGCACAACGTCGACTTCCATGCCGTGACCGGCCCCGGTGGCGGGGCGGCGGCGACCAACGCCAACCCGGGCGAAACCAAGTCCTTCACCTTCAAGGCCCTGCAGCCCGGGCTCTATGTCTATCACTGCGCCACGCCGATGGTGGCCCAGCATATCGCCAACGGGATGTATGGCCTGATCCTGGTCGAGCCCGAAGGCGGCCTGCCGGCAGTCGATCACGAGTTCTACGTGATGCAGGGCGAGCTCTATACCGAAGAGGCGCAGGGCACGCCCGGGCTGCTGACCGAGAGCGTCGAGAGACTGCTCGATGAACAGCCGACCTATTACGTCATGAACGGGGCCTTCAAGGCTCTGACCGGCGACAACGCCCTCAAGGCCGAGGTCGGCGACACGGCCCGCATCTACTTCGGGGTCGGCGGTCCCAACAAGATCTCCAGCTTCCACGTGATCGGCGAGATTTTCGACCGCGTGTACCGCGACGCCTCCCTGACCAGCGCTCCGATCACCGACGTGCAGACGGTGCTGGTGCCTCCGGGCGGGGCCACGGTGGTGGACCTGAAGTTCGAGGTGCCCGGCAGCTATATCATGGTCGACCACGCCCTGAGCCGGGTCGATCGTGGCGCGGCCGGCATCATCGAGGTCACAGGCCCGCGCAACCCGGACGTCTTCCGCGGCGCCCCGGACGCCCACAACCACATGGAACACTAGTCGCGCCTGCTTGCGACACAGGCCGCCGGGAGATGGCTCCCGGCGGCCTCTTTTTTTACCGGAGAGATGACGATGGCGAAGACAAGCGCGGCCGCGCTGGCCCTTCTGCTCGCGGCGGTTCCTGCGGCGGCCTCGGCCCAGGCCGCGGCCGGCGACACGGGCGCCCGAATCCTGTTCGAGACCCGTCTGCGCAGCGAGACCGTCGATCAGCAGGGCTTCGTGGAACAGGCCCACGCCCTGACCTTGCGGACGCGCCTGGGCTGGCGGTCGCCGACCGCGCACGGCCTGCAGTTGCTGGTCGAAGGCGAGGGTGTCGCCGTGCTGGACGACCGCTACTCCGCCCCGGTCGATCCGGTCCCTGGCCGCCCCGCCGTCGCTGACGGAGAGACGCTGGAGCTGAATCGCGCGCAGGTGCGATGGACCGGCCTGCCCCATACAGAGGTCACTGTCGGCCGTCAGCGGCTGGTGGTAGGCAACAGCCGCTTCGTCGGCAACGTCGGCTGGCGCCAGAACGAACAGACCTTCGACGCGGTCCGGGTGACGACCGGCGCGCTCAAACCGCTGGCCCTGACCTGGGTCTACTCTGACAGGGTCCAGCGGCCGCTCGGCCACGAGCATGCCCAAGGGGTTTGGCGCGGCGACATCCACCTGCTCCAGGCCGAGTTGGACACGCCGGTCGGCCGGCTCAGCGGCTTCGGCCTCGCCATCGATCTCGACAACGCGCCGATTCAGTCGTCGACCACGATCGGCGCGCGTCTGGCCGGCTCACGGCCGATGACGGGCGACCTGTCGTTGACCTGGGCTGGGGAATACGCGGTCCAGTCTGACAACGGAGCCAATCCCGCCGACTATTCACTGGATTTCCAGGCGGCGGCCGTCGGCGTGCAGACGCCGCGCTGGTCGGCCGGTTTCGGTTACGAGCGGTTCGACGGCGACGGGATCGCCGGCTTCCAGACGCCGCTGGGGACGGGCCACGGCTTCCTCGGCTGGTCCGACGTCATCACCACGACACCGGCCTTCGGGGTCCGCGACCTGTTCCTGCGTGGCCACATCGGCGTGCCTGCATGGGGCCGGACCCTTCGCCTGACAGCCGAGGCGCACGCCTTCCACGACTCCGACGGCGCCTTCGATCTGGGACGCGAGCTGGACCTGTCGGCGGCCCTGCCGGTCGACGCCCACTGGTCGGTCGAGCTCAAGGCGGCGCATTTCGAGGGCGAGCATCCCGCCTTCGGCGACGCCGACAAGGGCTGGCTGAGCCTCGAATACCGCTACTGAGAGGGGAGGGGGTGTGGTCACCCCCTCCGGTTCAGGCTAGCCGCATTTGGAGTAGCCGCACTCGAAACAGGTGTCGCAGCCCTCCTTGCGCACCAGGCCGGGGGTTCCGCAGCGCGGGCAGCAGGCCTTCGAGCTCGACGAGACTGCTGGCCCTGCCGACGGCGCGGCCCCTGCGGGCGTGTGCTCCGCGCGAACCTCGGCGTCCCGGGCCAGGTGGCGCTCGATCACGCCGCCGATCGCCGCCAGCAGCGACGGCACATAGCGCCCGTTCAGCCAGCCCCCGCCGCGCGGGTCGAACACCGCCTTCAACTCCTCGGCGACGAAGGAAACGTCTCCGCCGCGCCGGAACACCGCCGAGATCATCCGCGTCAGGCCCAGGGTCCAGGCGTAGTGCTCCATGTTCTTGGAATTGACGAAGATTTCGAACGGGCGCGGGCCGTCCGGTCCCTCGACGTCGTTCAGGGTGACGTAGACGGCGTGCGGACTGTCCGGCCATTTGATCTTGTAGGTAGAACCGGCCAGGGCCTCGGGCCGCGGACTGAGGCGGATCTCGGCCGGCGGCGTCGGAGCGGGCTCCGCGGCCGGGGCGGCTGAAAGCACCGAGCCGGTGACCGCGTTGGGACGGTAGGTGGTCAGACCCTTGCAGCCCAGCCGCCAGCCCTCGACATAGACGTCGGCGAAGGCGTCGAAGGCGATGTCCTCGGGGCAATTGACCGTCTTGGAGATCGAGCTGTCGATCATCGCCTGCGCCGCGGCCTGCATGCGCAAGTGCTGGGCCGGGGTCAGGGTCTGGGCGGTGACGAAGGAATCGGCCGGCGGCGGTGAGTCGCCATGCAGCCTTTTCCAGACGGTGAGGGCGTAGTCCTCGACCGCCTCCTCACGCTTCGAGCCGTCCGGCTGCAGCACCTTGCGGGTGTAGGCGAAGGCGAACACCGGCTCGACCCCGGACGAGACATTGCCCGCCATCAGCGAGGTGGTCCCCGTCGGCGCAATCGAGGTCAGGCAGCCGTTGCGCAGCCCATGCCGGGCGATCAGGCTCCGCGTCTCCTCGTCGAGTTCGACCAGGTTCGGCCGGTCCAGCACGGCCGGCTCGTAGAGCGGGTAGGGGCCCTTTTCGGCCGCCAGTGCGGCGGAGGCGCGATAGGCCTCGCGCTTGATCACGCCCAGCCAGCGCCGGGTGGTTTCCGCCGCCTCGTCGCCGCCGTACGGAACGCCGCAGAACACCAGGGCGTCGGCCAGTCCCGTCACGCCGAGACCGAGCCGCCGCTTCGACCGCGCCTCCTCGGCCTGGGCCTCCAGCGGGAAGCGCGAAACGTCGATGACGTTGTCGAGGAATCGTATGGCGACGCGCGTCAGTTCGCCGAGCCGCTCCTCGTCCAGGGTCGCGCCGGGCTCGAACGGATTGTTGACCAGCCGCGCCAGGTTGATCGATCCCAGCAGGCAGGCGCCGTAGGGCGGAAGCATCTGTTCGCCGCACGGATTGCTGGCCGAGATGGTCTCGATGCCGGCGAGATTGTTCCGCTCGTTGACCCGGTCGATGAAGATCACTCCCGGCTCCGCGACGTCGTAGGTGGCCTGCATCAGCCGGGCCCACAGGTCGCGCGCGGGGACGGTGCGCCAGGTCTCGCCGCCGAACGTCAGCGGCCAGTCGGCCCCGGCCTGCAGCGCCTCCATAAAGGCGTCGGGGACCAGCACCGAGACGTTGAAATTTCTCAGCCGGGCCGGATCCCGCTTGGCGTCGATGAAGGCCTCGATGTCGGGGTGGTCGATGCGCAGGCAGCCCATCATGGCGCCCCGGCGCTGTCCCGCCGACAGGATGGTGCGGCACATAGAATCCCACACATCCATGAAGCTGAGCGGTCCCGAGGCGTCGGCGCCGACACCCTTCACCGGCGCGCCGGACGGGCGGATGGTCGAGAAGTCCATGCCGACGCCGCCGCCCTGCTGCATGGTCACGGCCGCCTCGCGCACGGCGCCGAAGATGCCGTTCAGATCGTCGGGGACCGTGCCCATGACGAAGCAGTTGAACAGGGTCACGGCGCGGCCCGTTCCAGCTCCCGCCATGATCCGGCCGGCGGGCAGGAACTGGAAGTCGGACAGGGCCTCGGCGAATCGCTCGCGCCAGTGCCGCCTGAGCTTCGGCGCCTCGGCCTCGGCGATGGCCGCCGCCACCCGGGCCCAGGTCTGCTCGACCGAGTCGTCGCCCGGGCCTTCGGCCGGGTTGAAGCGGTATTTGCTGGACCAGATGTCAGCCGCGAGCGGGTTGTCGAACGCCATGGAAAATCTCCTTCCCGCCCAGCCTCGCCGATTCCTTCCGGCGGTAGATTGTCCAGGCGCAACGACAGGCTCAGGCATCCGCGCCATCGGGACGCATCACGGAGATAATGCCCATGCGGCCGCAGCCCCGGCGTCTCGACCTGATTCCCTCCCCCGACTGCCTGGCGTTGACGCGCTGGGGCCTTGCCGATTGCGACAGGGTGGACCAGCGCGCCCTGGCGGAAAGCCTCGCGCGGCTGCAGGACGACGAAAGTGCGCCGCCCACCGACGCACCTGGGCTCATCGGGCGGATCAGGAGCCGCTATCACCGTGTCCTGCTGGAGGTGATCCAGGATGCGGTGGCGCTCGCCACGGCGTGCGAGACGGCTCACGCCGCCAATGACCGGTGGCCGCACGGTCTGTCGGACCGGCTGATCGGCCTGCTCGAGGCGCTCGAGCTCCATCAGCAACGCGAGGACGCCGTGGTGTTCCCGCTGCTGCTGACCAAGAGTCCGCAGGTCACAGCCGCCGTGGCCTTCATGGCGCGTGAACACGCTTCCATTCTGGAGCGGCTGGACTCGTTGTCTGCGGTCACTCACGCCTTCGAGGCTCCGCGGACCGCCTGCATGAAATGGCGGGTCCTCTACCTGCTGTGCCGCAAGTTCGATTTCGACATCCGCCAACTGACGGACATGGAAGAACGCGAGCTGTTCGCCGCGAGTATCCGGGATAGTACGGAGGCGGGTATTTGTTCAGACGCAACGTTCAGGTGAGGGGGAAGTCTAGAAAAGGACTGTAGCGCGAATGTCTCGCGCAATCATCTTGAAGGTCCAGATCAATGCTTCCGAAAATCCTCCCCATCGTCTTGGCTGGAGCCTCGCTTTTCGCGGCAGGTCAAGCCTTCGCTGCTGAGCATACCGTCCAGATGCTGAACCGGGGAACCGGCGGGGCGATGGTGTTCGCGCCGGCCTTTGTCCAGGCCCGTCCTGGGGACACGATCCGCTTCGTGCCCACGGACCCCGGTCACAATGCCGAGACCATCGCCGGGATGCTGCCCGCCGGCGTGACCGTCCAGCGCGGTCCGATGGGACGCGAGTTCGTCCTGCGGGTGAGCCAGCCGGGCGTCTACGGCGTCAAATGCGCGCCGCACTACAGCATGGGCATGGTCGCGCTGATCCAGGTGGGTTCGGCAGACTCCAATGTTGCAGCCGTCCGCACGGCCGTGGCCCGCACCCCGCCGATGGCGCGGCGGCGGTTCACCGAGATGCTGGCCCGGGTTCGCTGATCCGGTCCGGCGGGGCTGAGGGGCCGGCCTTTCGGGTCGGCCCCGAACCCGTTTCACAGCCGGCGGCCGGAAGCCTCGGGCAGGATCAGCCGACGCCGTGTTCCGCCAGGTGAGACAAGGCGCGCGGGTCCCGCACAATGATCCGGCGCCGCGCGCTCCCGGTCACGCCGCGCTGATCCAGGGCCGCCAGCGTCCGGCTGACGGTATGCAGGGTCGAGCCGGCCATTTCCGCCAAGTCCTGGCGGGTGATGGGAAAGTCGATCTCGATGCCGGCGCTGGTCGGCCGTCCAGCCTTCTCCATCAGGCGTAGCAAGGTGCGCGCGATCCGCTGCTCGACCCGCTCGCCGGTCAGTTCGCCCATGCGGCTCTGCAGATCCATCAGGCGGGATCCCGCCGCTGCGGTCGACCGCAGGCCGATCTCGGGATACTGCCGGATCAGCTGCCGCAGCGCCGGGATGGTCCACCAGATTTCGACACTGTCGACCACGGCCACGGCGTCGGCCGGAAAGGCCTGGTTCATGAGGGCGGCGACGGTGCCGTACATCTCGCCGGGGCCTATGAACCTCAGCACCGACTGGCCGCCGTCCGCGCGCGTCTGGACGATCTTGACGCGTCCCTCCAGCAGGCTGTGGCCGCTGACGCCTGGGTCGCCCTGGGCGAATATCCGGGTCCCCGCCACCAGCCGCCGGACGGATCCTCCCGCGACGACGGCCTCAAGCGCCTCAGGCGTCAGGCCGGCGAACATCTCGGATCGCCTCAGGATTTCCGGATCGAACGGAACGGGCATGCGGGGACCTTCAGGCCGACGGTGCTGGCGGCCATCGCAGCAGAGCGGGTCCGGCGCGCGGCGTCGACTCCGGTAAACCCCCTAGGGAGCACACCCGAATATCGTGGGGGAGGGGAGCGACCCTAATCTGGGGCCACAAGTTCATTGGACCGCCTCATGACTGCTCTTCGCATCTGCGACATCACAGAACAGCCGATCGCCACGACGCCGGCCGAGACGCCGGACTGCCACCTGTGCGCCGTCTTCGCCAATGCCTCGGCCGCCCCGCGGTCGCCGTTCGCGCCCGGCGAGCAGCTGTTCCGCCAGGGCGACCCGGTCCGGCTCGTCTACCGCGTCCTGAAAGGTGCGGCGGTCAGCTATCGTCTTCTCAGCGACGGGCGACGCCAGGTCACCGGCTTCCATCTGCCCGGGGACTTCGTCGGCCTGGAGGCCGGCGTCGAGCACGCCACCACGGCTGAAGCCCTGAGCACTGTCCACGCCTCGGCGATCGAACGCTCGGAGCTGGCGGATCGCGCCGCCACCGACATCGGCCTCGCCCGCGCCCTCTGGCAGATCACCGTCCGGGCCGTTCACCGCAGCGAGGACCACGCCCTCATTCTGGCCCGGCAGGGCGCGACGGAACGCGTCGCCGCCTTCCTGCTGGATTTCGCCGAGCGTCAGGGACATCCCGAATTCATCGATCTGCCGATGACGAGACAGGACATCGCGGACCATGTCGGCCTGACGATCCACACCGTCTCCAGGACACTGTCCCAACTGCAGACGGAAGGGCTGATCGAGGCCCGGTCAACGCGGCACGTGCGCCTGCTTCAGAGGGACCGTCTGGAATGCATTTGCGCGTGACCACCCCCTCAACCTCTCCGGATCCGCGCCCGGCTGTCTTCCTCGTCGACGACGACCCCGCGGTCGCGCACGCCGTGCAGTTCTCCTTCGACCTCGAAGGACTGGACGTCCGCAGCTTCAGGGACGCCGAGAGTCTGCTTGCGTCGGGAGACCTGCCGAAGAAGGGTTGCCTGATCCTCGACTACCATCTCCCGGGCGTGGACGGGCTGGGTCTGCTCGAGCAGCTCCGCGCGAAGGACGTGCACCTGCCGGCGGTCCTGATCACGACCAATCCGCGGACGCATCTGAGGGCGCGCGCTGCGGCGGCCGGGGTTCCGATCATCGAAAAGCCGCTGCTTACGGACGCCTTGCTGACGGCGGTGCGCAGCGCATTGGCCAACGTAGACTAGGCCGGTCCGGCCAAGCGTCCTCCCGGCAGCGCGACCGGCTCAGCCGCGCGGGCCCGTCGTCTGGTGTTCGGGCTGGCGCGCCTGCACCAGTATTACCCCACTGAGGAAAACCCCGGCCGAGGCGAGCAGGCTGCCGACCGCGGCCATGCAAAGAAGACAGTGGTCGGCGAGCGGCGCGCAAAGGTCCGCGGCGACAGCCATGTGGCTGGCCGCCGCGAAGGTCGCCGCCGCTGACACGGCCGCGAGGCCCGATCCGAGCCCGAGCAGAAGGACGGCGCTCGTCTCTGAGTCCTGGAAGTCGCTGCGCTGCATCTTGAACCTCGTGAACTGCTCTTGAGCCACGATTTTCAAGCCGAGGCATTGCGTTGGCGCAAAGCGGCGAGCGGCGAGTCCCGGCAGGGAAAGGGCTCTGTCACCGTGGGGCCCAGCCGAATGCCGACTACCATCTCACAGGATACCGACACGCCAGGCGACGTGATCGCCCTGTACCTGTTTGTCGGGGTTGCGGCGGTGATCGCCCTGCTGGCCACCGCCTTCACGGATGACCCGGCGTTCCGCTTCCACGGCTACTTCATGATGGCGGCGTCGGTCGTCGCCCTGGCGGCCATGACCATCGGCGTCGCCCATGGGCGCTTCCGGTCGGACCCGGCCCGTTACGAGGACGGCGTGATCCGCGCCGGGGTGATCGCCACGATGTTCTGGGGCGTCATCGGCATGACGGTCGGCGTCCTGATCGCCGCCCAGCTTTCGTGGCCCGGGATCTTCTACTTCCCTGAGCACGGCTGGCTCAATTTCGGGCGCTTGCGGCCGCTTCATACGTCCGGCGTGATCTTCGCCTTTGGCGGCAACGCCCTGATCGCGACGAGCTTCTGGGTCGTGCAACGCACCTGCAAGGCGCGGCTTGCCGGCGGCGTCTGGCCCTGGTTCGTGTTCTGGGGCTACCAGCTGTTCATCGTTCTGGCGGCGACCGGCTACGTCGCCGGAATCACCCAGTCGCGCGAGTACGCCGAGCCGGAATGGTACGTCGACCTGTGGCTGACCATCGTCTGGGTCGCCTATCTGTTCGTCTTCCTCGGCACGATCTGGAAGCGCAGGGAACCCCACATCTACGTGGCCAACTGGTTCTACCTGGCCTTCATCGTCACCATCGCCCTGCTGCACCTCGTCAATAACGCGGCCGTTCCCGTCGGTCTGCTGGAAGCGCGCAGCTATTCGGCCTTCGGCGGGGTCCAGGACGCTCTGGTGCAGTGGTGGTACGGCCACAACGCCGTGGGCTTCTTCCTCACAGCCGGCTTCCTGGCGATGATGTATTACTTCGTGCCCAAGCGGGTCGAGCGGCCGGTCTATTCCTACCGTCTGTCGATCGTCCACTTCTGGTCGCTGATCTTCATCTACATCTGGGCCGGTCCGCACCACCTGCACTACACCGCCCTGCCGCAGTGGGCGCAGACGCTGGGCATGACCTTCTCGATCATGCTGTGGATGCCGTCCTGGGGCGGGATGATCAACGGCCTGATGACCCTGTCGGGCGCCTGGGACAAGCTGCGCACTGACCCGGTGGTCCGGATGATGGTCGTGGCCATCGCCTTCTACGGCATGTCGACCTTCGAGGGGCCGCTGATGTCCATCCGGACGGTCAACGCCCTGTCGCACTACACGGACTGGACCATCGGCCACGTCCATTCGGGCGCCCTGGGCTGGGTCGGCTTCATCACCTTCGGCGCCATCTACTGCATGGTTCCGTGGCTGTGGAAGAAGGACCGGCTGTATTCCAACGCGCTGGTCGAGTGGCATTTCTGGATCGCGACCACCGGCATCGTTCTCTACATCACCGCGATGTGGGTCTCCGGCATCATGGAAGGCCTGATGTGGCGCGAGTACACGCCCGACGGCTTCCTCGCCAACAGCTTCATCGAGACCGTGTCGGCCAAGCACATCCAGAACGTCATCCGCACCGTTGGCGGCCTGATGTTCCTGAGCGGCACGCTCATCATGTCCTACAACCTGTGGCGAACGATCCGCCTGCCGTCCTCGCGCACCGCCGCGAACGTGCCGGCGACGACGATCGAGCCGCAACTCCTGCCGGCCGAGTGAGGATCGTTCCATGTGGAAGAAACACGCGAAATTCGAGCGCCACTCGCTCTGGCTGGTGATCGGCATCACCGTCGTCGTCTCGATCGGGGGCATCGTCGAGATCGCGCCCCTGTTCTGGGTCGAGAGCACGATCGAGGAGGTCGAGGGCGTCCGTCCCTATACGCCGCTCGAGCTGGCCGGCCGCGACATCTACATCGGCGAGGGCTGCTACAGCTGCCACTCGCAGATGGTCCGTCCGCTGCGAGACGAGGTCGAGCGCTACGGTCACTACAGCCTCGCGGCCGAGAGCATGTACGACCATCCCTTCCAGTGGGGCTCCAAGCGGACCGGTCCCGACCTCGCCCGTGTGGGCGGCAAGTATTCGAACGAATGGCACCGCGAGCACCTGGACGATCCCCGCGCCGTGGTGCCGGAGTCCAACATGCCGCCCTACGCCTTCCTGGCCGACCAGGATCTGGACCAGCACGCCATCCGGCAGAAGTTGCGGGCGATGGTCGCCGTGGGCGTTCCGTACACCGCCGATCAGATCGAAAACGCCGAGGCGGATCTCAGGGCCCAGGTCGATCCCTACGCCAGCGAGACCTCAGCGCTGCGTGGTCGCTATGGCCCCAGGGTGGCCCAGGGCGACTTCGACGGCGACCCGGCGCGCCTGACCAAGATGGACGCCCTGATCGCCTACCTTCAGCAACTCGGCACCATGGTGGATTTCCGCACCTACCAGGCCGAAGACCCGGACAACATGCGATGAGCGGGCTCGACTACGACACCGTCGCACGCTTCGCCCAGCAGGGCGGCACGCTCTACTTCGGCGCGGTTTTTGTCGCCGGCCTGATCTACGCCCTTTGGCCGAAGCACCGCGAGGCCTTCCGCCGCCTTTCCCACCTGCCGCTCGAGAAGGACGAGGACGACCATGTCTGAACGCGAGCGCGACGAGCACTCCGGCGTCGAGACGACCGGGCACGAATGGGACGGCATCAAGGAGCTCGACAATCCGCTGCCGCGCTGGTGGCTGTGGGTCTTCTACGGGTCGATCGCCGTGGCCGTGGTCTATTGGGTGCTGATGCCCGCCTGGCCGGGGATCAAGGGCTATACGCCCGGGCTGATGAAGCAGTCCGACCGCGTCGATGTGGTCGAGCAGCTCTCCGCCCTGCAGGCGCAGCGCGGTCGGGGCGAAGCCCTGCTGATGTCGGCGTCCCTCGAGCAGATCGAGGCCGACCCGGATCTGCAGGCCCATGCGCTCGCCGTCGGCCAGTCGGTGTTCGGGGACAACTGCGCCAGCTGTCACGGCGTGGGTGGAGGCGGGGCCAAGGGCTATCCGAATCTGCGCGACGACGTCTGGCTGTGGGGCGGCTCGCTGGCCGAGATCGAACACACGATCCGCGTCGGCGTGCGTTCCGGCCATGCCGACGCCCGAACGTCGCAGATGCCGGCCTTCGGCCGCGACGGCATGCTCAATGACGGCCAGATGTCCGACCTGACCGAGTACGTCGTGGCCCTGTCCGGCCGGGAGGCCGACCCCGAGGCCGTCGCTCGCGGCCAGCAGCTGTACGCCGACAATTGCGCGGCGTGCCACGCACCGAACGGCGCCGGCAGCCGCGAGCTGGGGGCGCCGAACCTGACCGACCGGGAGTGGCTGTTCGGCTCGGACCGCGACTCGATCCGGGGTCAGATTCACAACGGCCGCAACGGCGTGATGCCGACCTGGGAGGGCCGCTTCTCGCCCGGCGTGATCAAGGCCCTGGCCGTCTACGTCCACGTCAACGCCGGCGGCGGCGAGGCCCCCGCCACGACAGCCTCCGCCACGACGGCACCTGCCGCGAGTGAAGCCGCCGCGCCATGACCATCATCATCGACCGGACCCGCGAGCGGCCGGCGACGGCGGGTCCGGTCTCGGTCGCCGAACGCCAGCGGGAGAAGGCGCGGCCCAAGGGCCTCTACAAGGCGCGCGTGCCGATCTATCCCAAACTGGTCCACGGCCGGTGGCGGTGGATCAAGTGGGCGCTGCTGGTCGCCATGCTGGCGGTCTACTACGTCACGCCCTGGATTCGCTGGGACCGCCCCGGCGCCCTGCCGGACCAGGCCGTCCTCGTCGACTTCGACGGCGGCCGCTTCTACTTCTTCATGATCCAGCTATGGCCGCAGGAGGTGTATTTCATCACCGGCCTGCTGGTGATCTCGGCTCTGGCCCTGTTCCTGGTGACCGCGCTGTTCGGGCGGCTGTGGTGCGGCTACGCCTGCCCGCAGACGGTCTGGACCGACCTCTACATCTACATCGAACGGATGTTCGAGGGCGACCGCAACGCCCGGATGCGGCTCGACGCGGCCCCGTTGTCCTTCAACAAGCTGTGGCGCAAGGGGGGCAAGCACGCTGTCTGGATCGGCGTCGCATTCGGCACCGGCGGGGCGTGGATCTTCTACTTCCATGACGCGCCGACGCTGATCCGCACCTTCTGGGTCGGCACGGCGCCGATGACCGCCTATGTCTCGTGCGCCCTCCTGACCTTCACCACCTATGTCTTCGCCGGACACATGCGCGAGCAGGTGTGCACCTACATGTGCCCGTGGCCGCGCATCCAGGGGGCCATGCTGGACGACCAGTCGTTCCAGGTCACCTATCGCTACGACCGCGGCGAGCCGCGCGGGCCTCACAAGAAGACCGAGTCCTGGGAGGGAAGGGGGGACTGCATCGACTGCAACCAGTGCGTCGTTGTCTGTCCGATGGGCATCGACATCCGCGACGGCGCCCAGTTGGAGTGCATCAACTGCGGGCTGTGCATCGACGCCTGCGACGAGATCATGGACAAGGTCGGCCGGCCCCGCGGCCTGATCGCCTATGACACCGACGCCGCCGTCGCGGCCCGCAACATCGGCCAGAAGCCCCGGCACAAGCTGATACGGCCCCGCACCCTCTACTACGGTCTGGCGCTGGCGCTGGTCGGCGGTCTGATGATCTGGGGTTTCAGCATGCGCGAACAACTGGGCGTGCACGCCCTTCGCGATCGCAATCCCGCTTACGTTCGCCTGCACGACGGCGCGGTCCGCAACGGCTACACGCTCAAGATCGCCAACCACGGGTTCGAGCGAACGACTGTGGAGATCCGTTACATCGGCGTACCCGGCGCGGTGCTGAAGAGTCCCGGCCAATCGACCTCGGATCCGTTGCGCTTCGAGGTCGAGCCGAACCGGGTGACGCCGTTGCGCATCTTCGTTACGGCCCCGGCCGACCAGGTCGCGGAAGGAAGCCGGGACGCAGCTTTTGAAATCCGCTCGGACGGCGAGACGCAGACTGTCCCGACCGCCTTCGACTACGGGGACCCGACTCGATGAACGCGCCCGCGCCCGCCGCCAAACCGTCATTCACCATCAAGGGCTGGCACGTCGGAGCCGCTGTGGTCGCCTTCTTCGTGGTTGTGATCGGCGTGGACGCCGGATTCCTGGTCATGGCCTACCGGTCGCATCCGGGGCAGGTGGCGGCGCGGCCGTACGAGGCCGGGTTGATCTACAATGCCGAGCTTGAGCGGCTGCGGGCCCAGGAAGCCCTCGGATGGCGTGCGGGCGCGGCGGCGCGAGCGGGCGGACTCGAGGTCGTGATGCAGGATCGGGACGGGCGGTCGCTCGCCGGCCTGCGCGTCGTGGCCACCCTGCAGCGTCCGGCGACCGAGCAGGGGCGTAGGGACCTGATCCTGGAGGAAACTGCGCCCGGCGTGTACGCCGCCGCCCGCCCGCTGTCCGGGACCTGGGACGTCCGCATCGCGGCGGCCGGCGCCGGAGAGCGGTTCGTGGCCGAGCGGAGGCTGACATGGCCGTGACCTTCGACGCCGCCCTCGCTCCGGACATGTCCGCCTTCCTGCGCAAGCGGGACGACGGCCGGGCCGGCCTCGACCTGCTGGTCACCGGCGCGCGCTGCGCCGGCTGCATCTCGAAGATCGAGCGGACGGTGACCAGCCTGCCTGGCGTCGAGACCGCCCGGCTAAACCTCTCGACCGGACGACTGGCCATCGGACTGTCCGACGGGGGCGGAGATCCCGCGCGGATCATCGCCGCTCTGGACCGCCTGGGCTATCCCGCCACGCCCTTCGATCCCGCCGCGGCCGCCGTCCAGCGCGACCGCGAAGGCCGCCGGCTCATCCTCGCGCTCGCCGTGGCCGGTTTCGGCGCGATGAACGCCATGATGTTCTCGGTGCCGATCTGGGCCGGCCTGTTCGACCAGGAGCTGGGGCCCGCCACCCGCACCATGATGATGTGGATGTCGGCGGCGGTCGGCGCGCCCTGCGCCATCTTCGCCGGCATGCCCTTCTTCCAGTCGGCCTGGCGGTCGCTGCGGGCCGGACGGGCCAATATGGACGTGCCGATCTCGGTGGGCGTGATCCTGACGCTGGCCATCAGCTTCTCCGAGACCATCCTGAATGGCCGCGACGCCTATTTCGACGCCGCCGTCTCGCTGCTGTTCCTGCTGCTCATCGGGCGCTGGCTGGACCACGTCCTGAGGGCCAGGGCGCGTAGCGCCGCCGGCGACCTGCTGGCCCTGCAGGCGCCCGCCGCCTGCGTCGTCGACGCCCTCGGCCGGGAACGGTCCGTTCCGCTCGGCGACATCCGGCCAGGCGACATCCTGCGCGTGCGGCCCGGCGATCGCATTCCCGTGGACGCGATCCTGGTGGACGGTGAGGCGCTGATCGACAACAGCCTCCTGACCGGCGAGAGCGCGCCGGAGCGGCTGCTCGCGGGCGGGCTGTGCCGTGCCGGCGCGGTCAACACCGCCGGCCTGCTGACGCTGCGCGCCACCGCGCGATCCGAGGATTCGGCGCTCTCGGCGATCGCCCGGCTTGTCGAGGCGGGCGCCCAGTCGCGCTCGCGCTACGTCCGGCTCGCGGATCGCGCCGCCGCCCTCTACGTGCCGGTCGTACATGCGGCGGCGCTGGCGACCTTTGCCGGCGGCTGGGCGCTGGGTCTCGATCCCCGCGAGGCGGTGATCCGGGCTGTCGCCGTCCTGATCGTCACTTGTCCTTGCGCGCTGGGCCTGGCGGTTCCAGCCGTGCAGATCGTCGCCTCGGCGCGGCTCTTTCGTCGCGGCGTGCTGGTCAAGTCGGGGGCCGCGCTGGAGCGTTTGGCCGAAGTGGATCACGTCGTCTTCGACAAGACCGGCGTGCTCACCGAGGGCCGTCCGGTGCTGGTCGGCGCCAGCGCGGCGATCATCGCAATGGCGGCTCCGCTGGCCCGCGCCTCGAGTCACCCGATGGCCCGCGCCATCGCGCGCGCCGCAGGGGAAGGCCCTGTGGCGCTGGAGATCGTCGAACACGCCGGTCTCGGCGTCGAGGGACTCATCGGCGGCCGGCGCGCGCGTCTCGGCCGCGCGGCCTTTGTCGGCGCCCCGACCCTGCGGTCCGGCGAGACGGAACTGTGGTTCGGCTTCGAAGGCGAGACCAAGGTCCGGCTGCAGTTCTCGGACGTGGTCAGGCCGGACGCCGCCGCCACGATAAGGTCGCTGGCCGCCCGCGGCGTCACTTCGGAGATTCTCTCCGGTGATCAGGCGGGCGCCGTCGGCGCGGTGGCCGACGTCGTCGGCGTAACCGCGTGGAAATCGGGCATGCTCCCGCACGAGAAGTCCGAGGCGATCGATCGCCTGAAGGCGGCGGGCCGCAAGGTGCTTATGGTGGGGGATGGCCTGAACGACGCGGCCGCCCTGGCCCGCGCCCATGCCGCGATCGCGCCCGGGTCGGCGCTGGAAGCGAGCCAGAACGCCGCCGACCTGGTGCTGACGCAGGATGCGCTGATGGCCGTCGTCGAGGCGATCGACGTGGCTCGATCGGCCCGCCGCCGCGCGCTGGAGAATTTCGGTTTCGCGGCCCTCTACAATCTGGTCGCCGCCCCGGCTGCGATGCTGGGGTTCGTCAATCCGTTCGTGGCGGCCCTGGCGATGTCCGGGTCCTCGCTGGTGGTCACGCTCAACGCACTCAGGGTCAGGAGCGGACGATGAACATCATCTTCCTGCTGGCGCCGTTCTCGGTGCTGCTTGGCCTGATGGCTGTGGGGGCCTTCGTCTGGACGCTGAGGTCGGGTCAGTACGAGGACATCGAGGGTTCGGCGGCGCGCATTCTGATCGACGAAGAGGGCGAATCCGACCGGCCTGCGCCCGGGCTGGAGGCGGCCGCGACCTCAGCGCCCGCGGGCGCCGAGGGCCCCCACCGCGGCTAGCCAGGCCTGCCGCCGCGCGGGTGACAGGCCCTCGATATTGCCGATCAGCGTGTCGCGGATCGGCCTGATGCCGACGAAGCCGAGGACGTTGCGTTTCAGCGCCTTGAGCCCGTGCGCGCCAAACCAGAGTCGATAGACGGGCGCCGGCATGCCCATGGTGACGATGAGGCGGGCGGAGCGGCCGGTGAGCCGCCCCGTCATGGCGTGGCCGGCCCTGAAGGCGAAGCCTGGCCGCAGAACCTGCTCCAGCAGCGCCTTCAGGCGCGCCGGTTGGGCGCCCAGCCACAGGGGATGCACGATCATCAGGTGTTCGGACCACGCCACCAGATCCTGGGCCGAGGTCAGATCGGGACAGGCGTGGGGGGCCTCCCAGTCGGCGCGCCCCAGCAGGATTGGAAAGTCCAGTTCGGAGAGGCGCAACAACCGGACCTCGTGGCCGGCCTTTCGCGCTCCGTCCGAATAGGCGTCGGCGAGAGCGTGGCAGTAGCGGGCCGGGTCGCCGTCCGGATGACCGTCGATGATCCCGATCCGCATGCGCCTACAGAGCCCTCAGCTGAGCCACCCGGAAGGTGTGCATGGCGCCGTCCGGCGCCTGGAGGGAGACGTATTCGCCCGGCGTGAAGCGCTCCTCGCCGAACCGGAAGCCGGTCTCGTCGTCGACGTCTCCGGGAAAATCCAGCACCCACTGGCCGCGGCCGGAGCTCAGCAGCCAGCCGGTCGCCACGGTTTCGTCGCGGTCGAACCGGCGCACCCGGCAGGCCTTGTCCTGCGACCGGGCCGCCTTTGGATCGAGGCGGCCGTCAGCGTCCAGCGGCGCGACGAGGTCGTAGCCGCTGTGGGGATCGCCGTCCGGCTTGCCGGGCTCACGGGCGAGTTCAAGGCGGATGTGGTGCAAGGCGCTGGTCATGGTCGTCTCCGGTGTCAGTGGGCCAGAAGCAGGCAGAGGGTGCTTTCGGCCAGAAGGGTTTGGGTTACGCCGCCGAGGGCCCATTCCCGCAGCCGGGCGTGGCCGTAGCCTCCGGCCACGATCAGACCCGCGCTGCGGGAGAGGGCTTCGTCGAGTATCTGGCGGCCCGCCGGCTGCTCGCTGCGAGCGGCGAGCACCGGCTCGGCGGCGATCTCGTGCCGGGCGAGGTATTCCACCACATCCGCCAGTTCGTCCGCCGATCCGGCTTCTTCGTCCGGGCGGATCGCGTAGACGGTGACGCCGCGGGCCCGCTGCAGCAATGGAATGGCCGCCGCGAGGGCGAGACGGGCTTCGCGGCTGTCTTTCCAGGCCACCAGGGCGGGTTCGCCGACCGGATTGCGCATCCGGGTGGGCGGGGTCGCCAGGACCGGCCTGCCGCACGCCATCAGGACATCCGCTACGTCGGGAGCGTGATAGGGCGCTCGCGTGTTGCGGCTGCCCAGAATGACCAGGTCGGCCCCCCGCGCGGCGCGGGTGCAGGCTTCGCCGGGGAAGCCGATCTGGCCCCGCCAGTCCGCCTCGACGTCGCGGGCGCGGACGATTTCGGAGAAGCGCGAGCGGGCGCGCTCCACCTCCGCCTCCGCCATGTCGCGGTAGAGGGCCAGCAGTTCGCCGACCATGGCGCCGCCGGCAAGGGGATCATACAGCGGCGGCGCGATGGATCCGGCGCACAGCCCGGTCAGGTGCGCACCGAAGGCGTTGGCGAGGTCGCAGGCCAGTTCGAGGCGGCTGTCGCTCTCGAGGCCGTCCTCCACGGCGACAAGCAGGCTGGCGTAGGTCATGGTGGTCTCCGTCTCTGGAGATGGAGAACCACACCGCAGCCTCAAGCGCTTTGATCGTGATCAACGCGGCAGGCCTGCCTGGAGGCCAGCATACGCAACTCTGGAGATGTTCAATGCTCGCACCCCGCCTCGCCGCCGCCGCTCTTGCCCTGATCTGCGCCGGGTGTGCGGGCCAGCAGGGCCTCGACGCGCCCGCATCGTCCGGCGCCTCCATGACCGCGCAGGCCGCGGAGCGTGGTCAGCGCCTCGCCTCGGCAACCTGCGCCAGCTGCCATGCGACCGGTCAGGCCGGCGCCAGCCCGCTCGCAGCAGCGCCGCCGTTCCGCGACATCGCCCACCGCTATCCCCTCGATCAACTCGAGGCGCGCTTCGCCGAGGGCCTGGCGACAAGCCACCCGGCCATGCCCGCGTTTGTTTTCCGCGCCAGCGAGATCGACGATCTGATCGCCTATCTCGAAACTCTGAAGGCGGAGCCATGAGCCCGGCGGCGCCTCCCATTCACGGCGGGGCGGTCGCGGCCGTCGTCGAACTGCTCGATCGCGAGCGTCTGATGACCGTGGCCTGCAACCGCCCCGACGGCTGGCCGCAGGCGACGACCGTCGGCTACCTGAACGAGGGCCTGAACCTCTATTTCGTCGTCGCCCGCACGAGCCAGAAATTCGCCAATCTCCAGGCTGACCCGCGGGCGTCGGTGGCGATCCGCTCGCCCGGCGGAAGCCGGGGCGACGCCGTCGGGGTGTCAATGGCGGGCCGCGTGGTCGAGGTTGTCGATCCCGCCGCGGTCGAAAGGCTCAATCGCCGAATCATCGAGCGGTACCCCGACCTGCATGCCTACTGTCCCTCCGGTGACTCCGTCGCGGTGCTGCACTTCAGACCCTCCATCGTGTCCCCCGTCGGCGTGACGCGCGGACGCAGCGATGCGGAGACCTTCACCATCGGAGACGTGGAACCCGGCGGCGTTTCGCAGCTGTTCTGACGGCTTTTGACACCGATCAAGGCGCAGCCGGGCCGCCAGTCCAAGGGTGGGCGGGAACGGAGATCATCATGAGCCTGAAACGCATCCTCACCGTGGCTTCGGGCGGCGCGGCCGACTCGTCCGCCCTGGCCTTCGCCGCCTGGCTGGCGGGTCAGCACGACGCCGTGGTGGCGGTCGTTCCCGCCTATCCCGACTCGGCCATCGACATGATCGCCCTCGGCATGACCCTTGGCGCCACCCTGTCACGGGACGCCATTGAGGAACTGGCCGCCGCCGAGCGCGATATCCAGGATCGCATCGAATCCGCCGCGCGGAAGGCCGCGGGGGCGGCGGACGTGACCTACGGCGCCGGCGAGGGCGCGCCTCGCCTGTCGGTGGTCGTGAGGGGGCTCAGGCCGGCCTTGGCGCTGTCGCGGCATGCGGCCTTGGCCGATCTGGTCGTAATGGCCCACGAAGGGCTCCAGGGTGAACCCGGGCACGAGCTGCTGGGACAGATTCTGCTCGCGGACCGGGCGCCGGTGCTGATCGCCCGCGGCGAACCCGACCGGTTGTCCGGCCCGGCGGCCATCGCCTGGGATGGAAGTCCGCAGGCGGGACGCGCCGTCCGTGCGGCCCTGCCCCTGCTGGCCATGGCCAGTTCCATCCATGTGCTGCAGTGCATCAGCAGTCTCGACCGGCGGGCGGCCGATCCCGACATCGATCCGCTCAACGCCTATCTCAAGCTTCATGGCGTCGGCGCCGGCGTGCCCACGCTGGTGGAGGGCGCTGACGAGGGAGCCGCTCTGGTCGCGACGGCGGAAGCCGTCCAGGCCGGGCTGCTGGTCGCCGGCGCCTGGGGCCACTCGCGGCTTCGGGAGACGGTCTTCGGGGGCGCTACGCGAACCTTCCTGCGCGGGAAGAACGGTCCCAGCCTGTTGTTGGCGCACTGATATGGCGGCTCGCGCCCTGGCGGCGAACACCACGGTCACCGGCCTCATCGCATGACGGCCCGCCTGACCTTTCACGGAGCCGCCGAGTGCGTGACCGGCTCCTGTATGCTCCTGGAGATCGCCGGCCGCCGGATCCTGATCGACTGCGGCATGTTTCAGGGCCCAAAGACGCTCAAGGCGCTCAACTACGAACCCTTCCCATTCGCGCCCGCCTCGCTTGACGCGGTGCTGCTGACCCACGCCCATATCGACCATTCGGGGCTGCTGCCCAAACTGGTCAAGGCCGGTTATCGCGGTCCAATCTTCGCGACCCGGGGCACGCGCGACCTCTGCGAGGTCATGCTGGCGGACTCCGCCGGCATCCAGGAAAGCGAGGTGCGCCACCTCAACCGGCGTAACGCCCAGAGAGGTCTGGATCCGGTCGAACCCATTTACGGTGCTCAGGACGTCGATCAGACCCTGCGACTGTTCCAGCGCGTCAAATTCGGGGAGCCGGCGGCGATCGGCGCCGGCGTGCAGGCGACGTGGTGGCCGGCCGGGCATCTGCTCGGCGCCGCCTCGATCCAGGTGCAGGCCGGGGAGGGGGAAGACGCCCTGAACCTGCTGTTCTCGGGCGACCTCGGTTCGGGGCGACAGCCCTTCCTGCCCCAGCCTGCCGGTCCGGCCGGCGTGGATCATGTGATCCTCGAATGCACATATGGCGACCGGGAGCGCATCGACCTCGAGCTGACCGCCCGTCGCCGCGCGCTGGCGGACGAACTGCGGCAGGCACGGGCGGCCGGCGGACCGCTGCTGCTGCCGACCTTTGCCGTCGGGCGCGCCCAGGAACTGATCCTCGACCTGCTGGCGGTGATGGAGGCGCAGCCCGATCTGACCGCCGACATCTTCCTCGATTCACCGCTCGCCATCGAAGCGACGGAGGTGTTCCTGAGGCGCGGCTGGAATCCAGACACTGGCGAGAATCCGTTCGAACCGTTGCGGCACGCCACCCGTCTGCACCATCTGATCCGGCCGCAGGAGAGTGATCGGCTGGAGCGCCTGACAGGCTGGCACGTCATTCTCGCCGGCAGCGGCATGTGCGACGCCGGGCGAATCCGCCGTCACCTCAAACGCCTCCTGTGGCGCAGGGAGGTGACTGTGCTGACGACCGGCTTCATGGCCGCCGGCACCTTGGGCCGCCTGCTGGTCGAGGGGCATTCGGCCGTCCGCGTCCAGGGCGAGGACATCCGGGTGGGCGCCCGCATCCGCAATCTGGACTGCTACTCCGGCCACGGCGATGCGACGGATCTCGTGGAATGGCTCAAGGCGCGGGAGCCTGTGGGAGGAACCGTGCTGCTCGACCACGGCGAGCCGGACGCGATCGCGGCCCTGTCGGGGCGGCTGGCGGCGGCCGGGCACAGGCCGGTCACCGCCCGGCTGGACCAGACCTACCTCCTGACCCGCGCATCCGCTGAACCCCTGCCCGGAAACGTCGCGCGGCTGGCGCCCGGGCAGGCGACGCGGCCGGACTGGCACAACGACCGCGCCGCTCTCCTGGTCGCCCTGAACGAACGGCTGCAGGCGCTGCCGAGCGACGAGGCGCGGGCGCGCCTGATCGACCGGCTGAGCACGCTTCTGGAACCCTGAGCCGCTTCAGTGGGCGGTGTAGCCGCCGTCGATGACCAGTTCGGCGCCGGTGACGAATTTCGCCTCGTCTGACGCCAGATAGACGGCCCCCCAGGCGATGTCGTCCGGCTCGCCGATGTGGCCAAGCGGGTGCAGCGAGTCCGCCGCCTTGCGTCCTTCCGCGAGGTCGCCCTGCGCGGACAGGTGGGCCTCGACCATCGGCGTCCAGATGAAGCCTGGATGGATCGAGTTCACGCGGATCTTGTCGGCGGCGTAGAGCAGCGCGTCGGTCTTGGTCATCAGACGCACCGCGCCCTTTGACGCGTGGTAGGGCGGTACGTCGGGCCCCCCGACCAGCCCGTAGATCGACGACAGATTGATGATCGACCCGCCCTCCGCTCGCTTCAGGTGGGGAATGGCGTGTTTGGTGCAGAAAAAGACGCCCTTGACGTTGATCGCCTGGACCCAGTCCCACTCGGCCTCGGTGATCTCGTGGGTGGGCTTGTTGGCGCCTGCGACGCCGGCGTTGTTCACCAGGATGTCGATGCGACCGAAATGCTCGACGACCGCCTGCATCACGGCCTGCACCTCGCGTTCGCTGGAGACGTCGCAATGCCAGTAGGCGGCCGGCAGCCCGCGCTGCCTCAGCATCTGGATCAGATCGAGTCCCTCGGCCTCGAGGACATCCAGCAGGGCGACGGACGCGCCTTCTTCCGCCATGCGGATGGCGGTGGCGCGGCCAAGGCCCAGGGCCGCGCCGGTGATGACGGCCACCTTGTCGGACAGGCGATTCATGGCTTCTGCTCCTCAGGGACCGCCGGCCGGAGGCCGGTCGGTCGTGGCGCCGGGCGCGTCGCCCTCAGGCGGCCGCCAGCCTGGTCAGGCCGCCGTGATGCCGTACGCGGAACCGCCGGCTGCCCGCGAACTCGACGACGCCGTCCGCCTGGAGACGTCCAAGCATCCGGGAAACGGTCTCTATGGTCAGCCCAAGGTAATCGGCCATGTCCTGCCGGCTCATCGGCAGCGTCACCAGATCGCCCCGGAACCGGTCGGCCATGTCCAGGAGAAAGCGGGCGACCCTTTCGCACGCGGTAGCGCGCCCCAGCAGGAGCATGTGGGTCTGGGCGCGGGCGAGCTCTGTGGCGGTCGCGGCCCAGACCAATTTTTCGACCCGCCCCGACTCGAAGGCGACCGATCCGGACCGTTTCACCACAATGACTTCGCAGTCCGTCAGGGCTTCGGCCGAGAACCTGTGGGCGGGACCTGTCTCCACGCCGAAAACGTCGCCGGCGTAGTAGAAGTCACCGATCTGGCGGCGTCCGTCGGCGAGCAGATGACTGGTTCTGATCGAACCCTTCACCAGGCTGTAGATCAGGTCCGCAGACTCTTCCTGGCCGTAGACTTCCTCGCCAGCGGCGAAGTCCAGACGCAGCGCGCCATCCCAGATGTCGCTCACGCCTCCGGGGGCGGAAAAGATCGCGGGGCGAAGTGGCTCAATCGAAGTCATGTCGGTCTCCCCTGTCGAGGAAGAGTTAAGCCCCGGATGGCGGGCCGCGACATTCGGGACCTACCCCTAGGCGTGATTACCTAAGGGCTCCACCGGAGGCCCGACGGCGTTCTTGCGCGATCTCCGCCTTGCGTTGGATCAAGGCGAACCCATGGCTCCCGTCTCCAGTATCGAGCCTGACCGCGGCACCTTGTCGGCGGCCGATGGAGATGGACGATGAGGTTGTACGGAAAGTGCCTGGTCCTCGTGGCTGACGGGCAGAAGGCGCGCCTGTTCGAGGAGCGGCGTAGGGCCGGACCCCTGTTCGAGATAACAGCTCAACTCGGCGACCTTTCGTCTCATGGGCCCGAGGCTTCGACCCATGCGGGGCGCGTCCATGACCGGCGTGGAGCCGGCTCGCACACCACCGGTGGTCCTTCGCCGACCGAGAAGCGCGAGCTGGGCTTCATCAGACGCCTCGCGGAGCGGATCGACGCCATAGCCTCCGGCGGCGGCTTCGACGATCTGGTGATCATGGCGGCCCCTCGCGCGCTCGGCCAGTTGAGACAGTCTCTGGCCGCCGGCACGATCCGTCGGCTCAGCGCGTCCGAAGCCCACGATCGGGTCGCCTGCCGCCCTGAGGAGATCCATGCGGCTCTCCACGCCCTGCGACTCCGGCCAACGGCGGCGGACTAGGACGTTTCGGACAGGACAGCGCCATGCCACGCCGGATCGAGCAACTGGCCGGAGAGATCGTCCGGCTGCAGGGCGAACTCGACCGCGAGATCGAGAAGCGCCGCGCCGACCTCGGCTGGCGCCTGAACGAGGGCCTGCTTGAGTTCGAGCACGGGTTGACCCAGCGCCACCGCCGGCTGCGCCTCGGCGTGGGGACGTTCATGGCCCGCTCGCCGTTCGCCACCGTGATGACCGCGCCGCTGATCTACTCCCTGATCATCCCGATTCTGCTGATCGACGCCTGGGCCTCGCTCTACCAGGCCGTCTGCTTTCGAGCCTACCGAATCCCGCGAGTGCGCCGGTCACGCTACATCATCGTGGACCGGGACAAGCTGGCCTACCTGAACGCTGTCGAGGCGCTGAACTGTCTGTACTGCGAGTACGCCAACGGCGTCGTCGCCTATGTCCGGGAGATATCCAGCCGTACCGAGCAATACTGGTGCCCGATCAAGCACGCCCTGGCGATCACCGACCCGCACCTGCGCTACCAGCAGTTTCTGGAGTACGGCGACGCCGAGGGTTACCGGGCCCGCCTCGACGAGTTCCGCCAGCGGCTGCGCACAGAACCCGACGACGTCGATCCAGCGGCCAAGCCCGGTTGATCCAACGGGCGGGGCTTCGATCAGTGTCCGTCCCCGGCCCGGCCCGCATCTCCCGCGTTTGACGCCGATCAAGGCAGGTCTTCACCGGAGATGGTCTCAACGACCTGCAAAGGAGCCCGTCATGTCCAACGACACCCTCCCGGTTCTGTTGATGATCGTCGCCTTCTTCCTGACCTTCCTGATGCCGGTTCGGGGCGTATCGCTTCTCGGCCGCCAGGCATCACTCCACCGGCGCGAGGCCGTCGCCCGCAGATCGACTCTGTAGGGTGCGGCCGTCCGACGATCGGGGAATGACGATGGACCACGGTGCGGGAGGTCACATCGCGGCCCACCGCCCGGCGCCGCAAGGGTCGATCGCCAATGTCCCCCCGGACACGATCTACACCTGTCCCATGCACCCGCAGATCCGGCAGGTTGGCCCCGGCGCCTGCCCCATCTGCGGCATGGCTCTCGAGCCAGAACGCGTCACTTCAGAGGTCCCCGCCAATCGCGAGCTGATCGATTTCAAACGCCGGTTCTGGGTTGGCCTACTGCTGACGCTGCCCGTTCTGGGCCTGGAGATGGGCGGGCACCTGACGGGCTTGGCCATGCGGCTTTCAGGCCAGAGCTCGAACTGGATCCAGTTCGTCCTCGCCACGCCGGTGGTGCTGTGGGCCGGCTGGCCCTTCTTCGAGAGAGGTTGGGCCTCGATCGGCCATCGCAGCCTCAACATGTTCACCCTGATCGCCATGGGCGTGGGCGCCGCCTGGCTCTACAGCGTCGTGGCGGTGCTCGCGCCGGACCTGTTCCCGGCCGGCGTACGGCGGATGGACGGCAGCGCCCCCGTCTATTTCGAGGCGGCGGCTGTGATCACTGTCCTGGTGCTCCTTGGCCAGATTCTGGAGATGCAGGCCCGCGAACAGACTTCCGGCGCGATCCGCGCCCTTCTTGATCTCACGCCGAAGACCGCGCGGCGGGTGGGCGAGGACGGCGTCGACGAGGATGTCACGCTCGACCGCATCATCGTCGGGGCCCGCCTTCGCGTCAGACCGGGGGAGAAGATCCCCGTCGACGGGGAAATCCTCGAAGGCCGGGTGGCGATCGACGAGTCGCTCGTCACCGGCGAGTCCATGCCGGTCACCAAGGAA
>NZ_DASWTO010000139.1:0-3213 GCF_036402095.1 Brevundimonas sp.
TCGGCGCGGCCGCCGAACAGATCGCCTGGGGCAAGCAGGACGTGGTCTTCGCCGGGGGCTGCGAGGATATCGACTGGTCGATGTCGAACATGTTCGACGCCATGGGCGCCATGTCGTCGAACTTCAACGACACCCCGGCCAAGGCCAGCCGGGCCTATGACAAGGACCGCGACGGCTTCGTCATCGCCGGCGGCGCGGGCATCGTGGTTCTGGAAGAATACGAGCGGGCTGTGGCGCGCGGCGCCACCATCTACGCCGAGGTCACCGGCTACGGCGCCAATTCCGACGGCTACGACATGGTCGCCCCGTCCGGCGAGGGCGCCGAGCGCTGCATGCGCATTGCGCTGGAAATGGCCGGCAATCCGCGGATCGACTACCTGAACCCGCACGGCACCTCGACGCCGGTGGGCGACAGCAAGGAGATGGGCGCGGTGCGCAACGTCTTCGGCGACGACCTGCCGATGATCTCCTCGACCAAGTCGCTGACCGGTCACTCCCTCGGCGCGGCGGGGGCGCAGGAAGCCATCTACTGCCTGCTGATGATGAAGCACGGTTTCGCGGCAGAGAGCGCCCACATCGAAAACCTCGACCCCGAGTTCGAGGGCATGCCGATCCTGCGCCAGCGCCACGACGGCGAGCTGAAGCACGTCATGTCCAACTCGTTCGGGTTCGGCGGCACCAACGGCACGCTGATCCTGAGCAAGGTCTGAGGTCAGTTGACGTCGGGCTCGCGCAGGCCTGTCCACGGCTCCGAGGCCGCCGCCGCGATGCAGTCGGCGAGGGCGTCGCGATCCCGTTCCCAGTCGCGCACGCCGCGGAGCCGGGCGGAATCGGGCCACAGCCAGGTTTCCTGGGCCGCCGCGTCGGCGGGCGTGACGCCGCGGCCGAAGCAGGCCACGCGCATTTCCCCCGACCGGCGCCGGTCGTGGGCGACCGGGGAATCGTCGAAGACGACCACCACCGTCGGCGGCGCCTCGGCGGGCAGGGCCGCGCGCGTCAGATAGTAGCGGATGCAGTAGTCGAGGCGGCCGCCGACGCGCTCGTCCTGACAGGATCCGAACACATCCGGCGTCAGACCGGGCGCGACCAGGTCGAACCGGCCCCAACGGTCGTCCCCAAGCCCCTCCACCAGCGAGAGTCCGTGGCGGGTCTGGACCTGGCGGATCTGGTCGAGGGTCACGACCACCACGGCCGTCCGCGGCCGGGCGTCGAGGGTCTGCGACTGGCCGGGCCCCGCGATCAGGCACAGCGACAGGGCGGACAGAAACATCGCAATTCGCATCGAAGAGCTCCCAGGGGCGTTGCTGCGATGGAAACCCGACATTACGGGCGATGAAAAGCCTCCCGAACCTGACGCCGGAGCCGGCCCGATCCCCGACCCCTACATCCTGTTCCTGCTCGGCCTCGGCGCCGTCGTCCTGCTGGTGTCGTGGGCGCCTGTGGGGCTGAAGCGCGTGCCCCTGACGCTGGCGATCCTGTGCGTCGCCATCGGGGTGGCGGTGTTCTCGACCGGACTGCTGGCCTTCGATCCGGATCCGCGCACCTGGGACACGGCGACGGAGCGGCTGACCGAACTGGTGGTCATCATCGCCCTGATGGGGGCGGGCCTGAAGCTGGACCGGCCGGTGGGCTGGCGCCGCTGGTCGACGACGTGGCGGCTGCTGGCGGTGGCCATGCCCCTGACCATCGCGGCGACGGCCTGGCTGGGCTGGGCGGGGCTGGGCTTCAGCCTCGCCATGGCCCTGCTGTTCGGAGCCGCCATGGCGCCGACCGACCCCGTGCTCGCAGCCGATGTGCAGGTCGGGCCGCCCGGCTCGGGCGAGGAGGGCGAGGTGCGCTTCGGCCTGACCTCCGAGGCGGGTCTCAACGACGCCCTCGCCTTTCCCTTCGTCCACCTCGCCGTCCTCGCCGCCGCCGGCGGGCTGGCCGCGCAGGGCGGTCTCGTCGAGTGGTTCACCGTCAAGGTCGGCTGGAAACTGCTGGCGGGGCTGGGCGCGGGCTGGCTGATCGGCCGGGTCCTCGGCTACCTGCTGTTCCGGAGCCGGCGCGGCCTGTCGCGGTTCGGCGACGGCCTGATCGCCCTGGCCGCCACCCTGATCGCCTACACCCTGACGGAACTGATCCACGGCTACGGCTTCCTCGCCGTCTTCGTCTGCGCCGTGACCATCCGGGCCTCGGAACGGGACCACGACTTCCATCAGGAGATGCACGACTTCTCCGACCAGATCGAACGGCTGCTGATGATGCTGCTGCTGGTTCTGTTCGGCGGAGCCCTCGCCAATGGCCTGCTCTCCAGCCTGAGCTGGACGGACGCCCTGATCGGCCTCGCCGTGGTCTTCGTCGTGCGGCCGCTGGCGGGGCTGATCGCCATGGCCGGTTCGGGCCAGCCGTGGCGCGAGCGCCTGCTGCTGGCCTTCCTCGGCATCCGCGGCGTCGGCTCGGTCTATTACGTGGCTTGGGGCCTCAACCACGGCGACTTCGGCGACAGCGAGCGGCTGTGGGCGGTCCTCGGCTTCATCGTCCTGGTGTCGATCATCGTCCACGGGGTGACGGCCGCCCCGCTGCTGGCCCGGCTGGCCCGGCGGCGCGGGAGCTTCCCCGCCGCCGCCGCCCCTGCTAACGCTCCCGCCTCGAAAGACGGAGACTGACCATGGCGAGCGCCGAAGGCTGGAACATGCCCACCGGAACCCTGATGCAGGGCAAGAAGGGACTGATCATGGGGGTGGCCAACGCCAACTCCATCGCCTGGGGCATCGCCTCCCAGCTGGCGGCGCAGGGCGCGGAGCTGGCCTTCACCTATCTCGGCGAGGGGCTGGAGCGCCGCGTGCGCCCGCTGGCCGAAAGCGTCGGGGCGAAACTGCTGATCCAGGCCGACGTGACCGACGACGCCTCGATGGACGCCGCCTTCGCCGAGCTGGAGAAGGAGTTCGGCACCATCGACTTCGTGGTCCACTCGGTGGCCTTCGCCAACAAGGACGAGCTCAAGGGCAGCTTCGTCGACAACACCAGCCGCGACAGCTTCCTGCTGGCCATGAACATTTCGGCCTTCAGCTTCGTCGACGTCGCCAAACGCGCCGCGAAGCTGATGCCCAACGGCGGCTCGCTGGTGACCATGACCTATCTCGGCTCGGAGCGGGCCATCCCCAACTACAACACCATGGGCGTGGCCAAGGCGGCGCTGGAGGCGGCGACCCGCTACATCGCCCGCGACCT
>NZ_DASWTO010000140.1:0-16378 GCF_036402095.1 Brevundimonas sp.
GTGTTCGCGGCCGGCGAGATGCTGGACTGGGAGGCCCCGACCGGCGGCTATCTGCTGCAGGCCTCGATGGCGTCAGGCGTCGTGGCGGCGGAGGGGGTGCTGGACTGGCTGGCGCAAGACGATAGGACGGCGTCATGACCGATCTTCCCGATATTCATGGCGTCTGCCCGCCGCGCTTCGCCGCCGTGAAGGATGCCTTCGCCGCCAATTTCACCGCGGCGCCGGAAGGGCTGAACGAGCGGGCGGCGCGGTTCAGCATCTGTATCGAGGGCGATCCGGTCATCGACCTGTGGGGTGGCTGGGCCGATACGGCGCAGACGGTTCCGTACGGGCCCGGCACGCTGACGCCGGTGTTCTCGGCGGGCAAGGCGGTCATGGCGCTGCTGATCGCCACCTGTGTCGAGCGCGGGTTGCTGGACTACGAACGGCCGGTCGCGCGCTACTGGCCGGACTTCGGACAGGCCGGCAAGGAGGAGATCACCGTCGGTCAGCTGATGAGTCATCAGGCGGGGCTGCCCGGGTTCTCCGAAGGGATCGCGCCTGAGGACTGGTTCGACCGGGAACGGGTGCTTGCGAAACTGTGCGCCCAGGCGCCGATGTGGGAGCCGGGGACGGCCTCGGGCTATCATCCGATCACCATCGGCTATCTCGCCGGCGAACTGTTCCGGCTGGTCGACGGGCGGAGCATGGGAACGGCGCTGCGCGACGACTTTCCCGGGCTGGACCTGTGGATCGGTCTGCCGGAGAGCGAACACGGCCGGGTGGCGCAAATGCGGAAGCCGTCAGCGGCCCCGAGCCTGGGCGTCCTGGATGCGATCAAGCGCTCGGCCTTCTTCGACAAAGGGTCTTCACCGGGGCCGCGCGAGGCGACGGAATGGCGGACTGCGGAGATTCCCTCGGCCAATCTGCACGGCACGGCGCTGGATCTGGCCCGGATCATGGCGGTGATGGCGACGGGCTCGTTCGAGGACCGGAACGTGCTGTCGCAGGCGACGCTGGACGCCGCGCGGCGTGAGCGGGTGCACGGGCAGGACCGGGTGCTGCCATTCGTCATGGGCTGGGCGGCCGGCTGGACGGCAAACCGCGGGCTGGAAATCTTCGGACCTGATCCGACGGCGGTGGGCCACTATGGCTGGGGCGGCAGCTGCGTCTGGGCCGATCCGGAGGTGAGACTGTCGGCGGCCTATGTGATGACCCGCCAGTCGCCGCACCTGATCGGCGATCCGCGGGCGGTGCGGCTGCAGCAGGCGCTCTATTCGATCTTCTGACGCCGGGTCTTCCCACGCGCGGGCGCGGTCAGGCCGCCGATGACGCCGGACAGAACGGCAAGGCCGGCGCAGGTGAGGATCACGGCGCGGAAGGCGGCGTGGAAGGCGTCACGGGCGGCGAGCTCAAGGTCGGCGCCGCCCATGACTTCGCCGAGCAGGGCGCGGGCGTCCGGCGCATCAGTCTGCGCCACGAACACGGCGGACAGGACGACGCCGAGCAGGGCGATGGCCAGCAGGGCGGCGATGCGGGCGACGGCGTTATTGATCCCGGAGGCGACGCCGGTGTGCCCCTGCGGCACGGCGCCCATGACGGCCGCGGTCAGGGGGCCAACGGCCAAGGTCATGCCGACCGCCAGCAGCGTCATCCCCGCCAGCGGCCCGTCGACATAACCGGCGCCGGGCGCGGGCACGGCCAGCAGGGCGAGGCCGAGGCCGGCGAGCACGGGTCCGAGGCTGAGCGACAGCTTCGCGCCGAAACGGTCGGCCAGCTTGCCGGCGTAGCCGGAGAACAGGCCCATGATCACGGCGAAGGGCAGCATGGCCGCGCCGGCGAGAGTGGCGCTCCAGCCGTGCACCCGGATCAGGTCGAACGGCAGGAAGAACATCGCCCCGCCGAGGGCGAAATAGAGCAGCAGCGTCAAGACGTTGATTCCGCTGAACACCGGCGACCGGAACAGGCCGAGGGGCATCATCGGGTGACGCTCGCGCGCCTCGGCCCATACGAAGGCGGCGAGCAGGACCGCCCCGCCGGCCAGGCCGGCCAGCACGAACAGATCGCGCCAGCCCAGGTCGGGGGCGGCGGTGAGAGCCCAGGTCATGGCTCCGAGACCTGCCACCGCCAGAAGGGCGCCCGGCCAATCGAGCCCCCTCGCCTGCTCGTCGCGGCTTTCCGGCACGGCCCTCAGCGTGACCGCGACGGTCAGAGCGGCCAGCGGGACGTTGATCCAGAAGATGAAACGCCAGTCGGCGGCGTCGGCGAGCCAGCCGCCGACCAGTGGCCCGATCATGCCGAACAGGGCCCCTGCTCCGGCCCAGGTCCCGAAAGCCTTGCCGCGCTCGTCAGAGGGAAAGGCCGAGCCGATGACGGCGAGGGCGCCGGGGGTCAGCAGGGCCGCGCCGATCCCCTGCACGGCTCGCCCGGCGATCAGGAGTTCGACCGTGGGGGAGAGCGCGCAGGCGATCGAGGCGAGGGCGAAGACGGCGACCCCGATCAGGAACACCCTGCGCCGCCCGAAGCGGTCCCCCGCCGCCCCGCCTATCAGGACCAGCGCTCCGAGAGTCAGCAGATAGGCATTGGAGACCCACTGGGCGGCCGCGGGGCCTGCGCCGAGATCGTTCTGGATCGCCGGCAGGGCCACGCCGAGGGCTGAGCCGTCGATGAAGGTCAGGCTGGACCCCAGAACCGTGGCGACCAGAATCCAGCGTTTGCGGGACGCCGACAGCGTGGGATCGGCCATGGCGCGCTCCGGACGGGGAGCGGAGGCTAGGCCGGTTCCGCGGCGTTCTTCAAGGCCTGGCGGGCAGCGCGGACACGGAAGAAGGCGGCGGCGGCGAAGACGGCGGCCCCGCCCCAGATGAAGGCGAAGGAGACGACCCGCAACGGCGTCAGCGCCTCCCCGGCCCAGACCCCGACCATGAACTGCAGGGTCGGGGCGAGGAACTGGATGAAGCCGATGGTCGACAGCGGCAGGCGGCGCGCCGACCAGGCGAACAGGGCGAGCGGCAGGACAGTGGCCGGGCCGTTGGCGAGCGCCCAGAGGATGTTGACGGGGCCGTCGAAGGCCACGCCGGCGCCGGTGTGCTGCAGCCACAGCACCCAGGCCAGGCCGAACGGCGCCAGCAGCAGGCATTCGACCAGCAGGCCCGCCTGGGCGTCGATCGGCACACGCTTGCGGATCACGCCGTAGGTGGCGAAGCTGATGGCGAGGACGATCGAGATCCACGGTGGCCGTCCCAGCGCCAGGGCCTGAAACAACACGCCGACGGCGGCCAGGCCGATGGCGATCCAGCCCCAGCGGTCGATCTTCTCGCGGAACAGCCACAGTCCAACGACCATGTTGAGCAGCGGGTTGATGTAGGACCCGAGGCTGGCCTCCAGCGTCGCCTCATGTGTCGTGGCCCAGACGTAGATGCCCCAGTTGACCCCGATCAGCACGGTCGAGAAGGCCAGCCAGGCAAGCGTCCTGGGCGAGGCCAGGACGGCCCGGACCTGCCCGCCCTGGTTCGCCAGCCAGACCAGCAGGCCGGCCACGGCCACGGCCCAGAGGGCGCGGTGGGCGAGGATCTCCAGCGCGTCGAAGCCGACCGCCGCCTGGCCCATGAACAGCAGCGGCATCACGCCCCACAGCGTGTAACAGGCGAAGGCCGACAGGAGGGCGGCGCGGCCCTGATCGGAGCCGGTCACGGGGGTCATGGTCATCTCCTTCGCCGGGGGAGGGCGAGCGGAAGGTCAGACGGTGATGCTGCGGTATCCCGAGGACGACTTGATCACCCCCGTCTCGTCCAGAAGCTGGGCGATCTGGACGGCGTTCAGGGCGGCGCCCTTGCGCAGGTTGTCGGAGACGATCCACAGCGACAGGCCGTTCTCGACCGTGTGGTCCTTGCGGATGCGCGAGACGTAGACGGCGTGCTCGCCGGCGGCGTCGACGGGCGTGATGTAGCCGTCGTGCTCCTGCTTATCGATGACCATGACGCCGGGGGACTCGCGCAGGATGGCGCGGGCCTCGTCGGGCGAGATCGGGCGATCGAACTCCAGCGTCACCGACTCCGAATGGCCCACGAAGACGGGCACACGGACGCAGGTGACGGTCAGTCTGATGTCCGGGTCGAGGATCTTGTGGGTTTCGTCCCACATCTTGGCCTCTTCGTCCGTGTAGCCGTCATCGCGGAAGGCGCCGATGTAGGGGATGACGTTGAAGGCGATCTGCTTGGGAAACTTTTTCGGGCTGGCGTCGCCGAGGCCGTAGATGGCCTTGGTCTGGTTCCACAGCTCGTCCATGCCTTCTTTCCCGGCCCCCGATACCGACTGGTAGGTCGAGACCACGGCGCGGGTGATCTTCGCCGCGTCGTGCAGGGGCTTCAGGGCCACGACCAGCTGCGCGGTCGAGCAGTTCGGGTTGGCGATAATGTTCTTCTTGCGCGCCTGTTTGATGGCGTCCGGGTTCACCTCGGGCACGATCAGGGGCACGTCCGGATCCTTGCGGAAGGCCGAGGAGTTGTCGATGACGATGGGACCGGCCTTTCCGATCTTCTCGGACCACTGACGCGAGACGTCGCCGCCCGCGCTCATCAGCACCAGGTCCACCTTCGAGAAGTCGAAATCCTCGATGTCCTGGCATTTGACGGTGCGGTCGCCCCAGGAGACCTCGACGCCCTTCGACTTGCGCGAGGCCACGGCGTGCATCTCGTCGACGGGGAATTCCAGTTCCTCGAGGATGTTCAGCATCTCCCGGCCGACGTTGCCGGTGGCGCCCACGATGGCGACTTTGTATCCCATGAGGTGGTCCTTCGGATGCGCCGCCGCTCGGCTCTCGGAGCCTGGCTGGTCGGGCGCGGGAATATGATGAGGCCGGTATCCGGACTGTGAGGCTGTATGTGGGCCATCGTGGGCGTGAAGCAATCGCTTTTCAGCAGCGGCGGTCGCCGGTAAGGCCGAGAAGGATGGGATCACGCATACGCGCTGCTTATGAGAAGCGGCTGGCCGATGGCCGGCTGACCCCCGACCCGTCGCAGGTTCCGGTGGTCGAGGCGCTCGCCCGGCTGGAGATCGACCTCGGCCGCAAAGGCCGGTTCGGGGGTCTTCTGGGTGGGCCGCCCGAGGTGCGCGGCGTCTATCTGTGGGGACCGCCGGGGCGGGGCAAGTCCATCCTGATGGACCTGTTCTTCGCCTGCGCGCCCGAGAAGCGGAAGACGCGGGCGCATTTCCACGCCTTCATGGCCCGGGTGCACGGGCTCATCCGGCAGTGGCGCGAGGGCGACGCGCCGGCGCGCAAGGCGGTGTTCGGCCAGTGGAAGGGCGACGACCCGATCCGGCCCGTGGCCGACCTGATCGCCTCCGAGGCGCGGCTGCTGTGTTTCGACGAACTGCAGGTCACCGACATCGCCGACGCCCTGATCCTCGGCCGGCTGTTCGAGGCCCTGTTCGAGAACCGGGTGGTGCTGGCCGTGACGTCCAACCGCGCGCCGGACCAGCTGTATCTGAACGGGATCAACCGCGAACTCTTCCTGCCCTTCATCGATCTGATCGAGGCCCGCTGCGAGGTGGTGTCGGTGGCGGGCGCCCGCGACTGGCGGCTGGACCGGCTGATGGGCGACCGGGTCTGGTTCACCCCGCCGGACGAGGCGGCGCGCGCCGGGTTCGAGGCGCTGTGGTCGGATCTCAAAGGCGAACAGGCCGAGGCGCCGACGCATCTGACTGTGCTGGGCCGCGAGGTGGTGATCGAGCGCACCGACGGCGGACTGGCGCGCGCGACCTTCGAGGACCTGTGCGGCCGTCCGCTGGGACCGCAGGACTATCTGGCCGTCGCCGATCGTTTCCACACCCTGTTCGTCGAGGCCGTGCCGGTGCTGGGTCCGGCCAACCACCACGAGGCGCGCCGGTTCGTGACCCTGATCGACGCCCTCTACGAGGCCGGGACGCGACTGGTGGCCCTGGCCGAGGCGCCCCCGGAGGCGCTGTATCCGAAGGGCGTCGGAGCCTTCGAGTTCGAACGGACGGTGTCGCGGCTGAACGAGATGGCGGGCGCGGACTGGCTGGCCCGCGAGCGCGACTGACCCCGCAGGACCGCCTTGATTTCGCCGGGCATCCGTCGATAGGTGACGGGTCGCAGGAGAAAACGATGATCCGCCTGGCCACCCTCGCCGCCGCCGCCGTCATGGCCGTCGCCACCCCGGCGGCCGCAGCCGCCCCTTCCGCGCCGGTGCAGACCGCAACCGACCCCGGCGTCGCGATCGAGGCCGTGCGCGCCTGGCTGACGGGCAAGGGTGGAACGGTCAGCGCCATCAACCGTCAGGAAGGTGAAACCTGGATCAGCGTCGCCGACGGCCCGCTGACCTGGGTGATCTTCTTCTATGGCTGCCAGAACGACGTGTGCGGCGACATCCAGTACGCCGCCAGCTTCTCCAACCCGACCATCACCCAGACCGTGGTCAACGACTGGAACCGCGAGCGGCGCTTCCTCAAGGCCTTCTTCCTCCCCGGCGAAGGCGGCGGCGACAATACGGCGGTCGTCCAGTACGACGTGCTGATCCAGCCGGGCGACGTCGAGCAGCTGACCGACCATACCGCCCTGTGGCTCGACATGGTCAGCGCCTTCGGCACGACGGTAGGCTTCTTCGCGCCGGAGCAATAAGGCCCCTCAGGCCGTCCGGATCATTCCGTCCAGCACGGCCACCGGCCACGGCGTCAGCCGGCCGCCGGCGCACGGGCCGCCGGTGCATTCGCCCGTGAGCGGCTCGAACACCGCGCCGTGCCAGCCGCACAGAATCAGCGAGCCGTCGGGTGTCAGGTAGCGGTCGAGCTCCAGCGCCAGCGGAAAACCCTGATGGGGGCACCGGTCGACATAGCCGGCGACCTCGCCGCCCTTGCGAACCACGAAGCCGTGGAAGAAGGCCTCGCCGATCTGGAGCACGAAGCTGCGCGCGCCGGGGTCGGCGATGGCGGACTCGGGGCACAGTGGAACATTGGGCGGCGTGGACCAGACCCGCCTGCGCTCCGGTGCGGGTTCGGGGCTTTCGGGCCGCGGATCGCTCAATGACGCTCGACCTTGAGCGGGCGGGACAGCAGGCTGTCGATGACCTCGGGCACGGTCGTCTCGCCCGCCAGCAGGGCCGCGACGGCCAGCGAGATCGGCATGTCGACGCCCATCTTCGCCGCCAGTTCGCGCACGGCCGGGGCGGACTCGTAGCCCTCGGCGACCGAGCGTTTGCCGGCGAGGGCCTGTTCGACGCTCTGGCCCTGACCGAGGGCGAGGCCGAGACTCATGTTGCGAGACTGGGGACTGGAGCAGGTCAGGACCAGATCGCCGAGGCCGCACAGACCCGCGACGGTCTCGGCCTGGCCGCCGAGGGCCACGCCCATCCGGGTCATCTCGGCGAAGCCGCGGGTGATGAGGGCGGCGTGGGCGCTGCGGCCGAGACCGCGGCCCTCGCTCATGCCGCAGGCGATGGCGAGGACGTTCTTGATAGCCCCGCCCACCTCGGCCCCGATCAGATCGGTGGCCAGGTAGGGGCGGAAGGCCGGAGCCGACAGGGTCTCCATCAGCGCCTCTCCGAGGGCCTTGTCGGCGCAGGCCAGGGTGACGGCGCTGGGCAGGCCGCTGGCCACCTCGGCGGCGAAGCTCGGGCCGGACAGGACCGCGGCGGGGGCGGCCGGGAGGGTCTCGGCCAGTACATCGGTCATCAGCTTGAGCGAGCCGCGCTCGATGCCCTTGGAGCACAGCACGACGGGCACGCCGGCGCGGTGGTGGGGGGAGAACGCCGCCAGGGTCGAGCGCATGTGCTGGGCGGGCGCGACCGCAAGGATGACGTCGCAGGAGGCCAGGTCCGCCAGTTCGGCGGTCACGGCGACATGATCGTCAAGTGTGATGCCCGGCAGGAAGGCCTCATTGACGCGCCGTTCGCGAATGCTCTCGACCACGTCGGGCTCGCGCGCCTGCAGCAGGACGTCGAGCCCGGCCCAGCCCGCGACCTGGGCCAGGGCCGTGCCCCAAGCGCCCGCGCCGATCACTCCCGCCGTGCGAAATTCCATACGCTTTCCCTAAGCCTTGGCGCCCTTGCGGCCCGGCTGGTGGGCCGGATCGGCGAGCGCGCTTTTCTCATCCAGCGGCCAGCGCGGCCGGGCGACGGCGTCGATGTCGGAGACCCAACCCTTCTGCAACCGTTCCGCTCCCGCCAGCGCGACCATCGCCGCATTGTCGGTGCAATAGGCCATGGGCGGAGCGAGGAAGGCGAATCCGTTCTTCGCCGCCGTGGCTTCGAGCGTGGAGCGAATGGTGCGGTTGGCCGCGACGCCGCCGGCGACCACGAACAGCCGGTGCGCGTGGCGCCCGGCATAGGCCTTCATGGCGCGGTCGGAACGGTCGCTGAGCTGGCGGGCGATGGCGGTCTGCACCGCGTCCGCGAGGTCAGCGCGGTCCTGCCCGGTCTCGCAGGCGTGGGCGAGGCGCGAGGCAGCGGTCTTGAGGCCGGAGAAGGAGAAGTCGCAATCCTTGCGGCCGAGCAGCGAGCGCGGCAGGTCGTAGCGGGACCCTTCGCCGCTCTCGGCCAGCCTCTCCAGCGCCGGCCCCCCCGGGTAGCCGAGGCCAAGGGCCTTGGCGATCTTGTCGAAGGCCTCGCCCGCAGCGTCGTCGATGGTGGTGCCCAGCCGGGTCATATCGCCGATGCCGCGGACCTCGAGCAGTTGGCAGTGGCCGCCTGAGACCAGCAGCAACAGGAACGGGTAGTCGACCCGTGCGCCCAGCCGGGCCGAGACCGCGTGACCCTCGAGGTGGTTGACGGCGATCAGCGGCAGGCCGCGCGCCAGGGCCACCGCCTTGCCGAAGCTCAGGCCGACCATGACGCCGCCGACCAGCCCCGGTCCGGCCGTCGCCGCCACCCCGTCGAGCCCGTCGTAGCCGAGGCCCGCCTCCGCCATGGCCCGCGCCGTCACGCCGGCGATCATCTCGACATGGCTGCGGGCGGCGATCTCGGGGACCACGCCCCCGTAGGCCGCATGGTCATCGATCTGGCTGTGCACGACCGAGGACAGCACTGTCGCGGCGCCGTCCGGCGTCAGCCGCACCACCGAGGCGGCGGTTTCGTCGCAGCTGGTCTCAAGACCGAGCACGGTGAGGGGTCCGGTTGCCCGGCCGCCCTCGCTGCTATAGTCCGCGCCCAGGTTCATCCGGTCGAGGTAACGGCCCCGACCCCCCGGCGCAACGGCTGTCTCATGGCTCCTCTCGTCCGCATCGGCACGCGCCGCTCCAAACTGGCCCTGACCCAGTCGGGTATGATGCAGCGCGCCATCGGCCGGGCCCTGGGCGTGGCCGAGGCCGACATCGCCGAGGCCGTGCCTCTGGTCGAGATCGTCACCACCGGGGACCGGGTGCAGGATCGCCGGCTGATGGAGATCGGCGGCAAGGCGCTGTTCACCAAGGAGATCGAGGAGGCGCTGCTGGACGGCCGCGTCGACGTGGCGGTCCATTCGATGAAGGACGTGCCGGCCGAGCAGCCCGCAGGCCTGTGCATCGCCGCCGTCCCGCCGCGCGAGGATCCGCGCGACGCCTTCGTCAGCGAAGCCTTCGCCTCGTTCGGCGACCTTCCGGCGGGGGCCCGGCTCGGGACCGCCTCGCTGCGGCGCCAGGCCCAGGCGCTGGCGCTGCGGCCCGACCTGCAGATCGAGATGCTGCGCGGCAATGTCGACACCCGGCTGCGCAAGCTGGCCGAGGGCGAGTTCGACGCCATCCTGCTGGCCGTATCGGGGTTGAACCGGCTGGGGTTCGAGGGGGTCATCCGCGAGCGGCTGGCGCTGGACGACTTCCTGCCGGCGCCGGGTCAGGGCGCGCTGGCGCTGCAGACCCGGGCCGACGACCGGGGGGCGGCCTGGGCGGCGGCGCTGAACGACGCCGGAAGCGCCCTTGCCGTCGCGGCCGAGCGCGGGGCGATGACGGCGCTGGAAGGATCGTGCCGCACCGCCATCGGGGCTCATGCGGAGATCGCCGCGGGACGGCTGCGGCTGACGACCGAAATGCTGGCTCCTGACGGTTCCGTCCGCTGGCGGCGGGCGGGCGAGGTGGCCGACCTTGACGCGCCGGACGCGGCGGCGCAGGCCCTTGAGCTCGGCCTGCGGCTGGGCGCCGAGGTGCAGGCGGCGGCCGGCGACCAGAGGGTCGACCTCTGAGACCGGTCCGGCGCGTCTGGGTGACCCGCGCGGAACCCGGCGCCGCCCGCACCGCCGACCGCCTGACCGCCCTCGGCTTCCAGCCGGTGGTCGCGCCTCTGCTGGCCGTCCGCCGCATGGCGCAAGCCGCTCCGGATCTGACCGGGATCGCCGCCCTCGCCTTCACCAGCCGCAACGGCGTCGAGGCCTTCGCCGGCCTGTCCGGCGAGCGGGCCCTGCCGGTGTTCGCGGTCGGAGACGCCACGGCGGACGCGGCGCGGGGGGCGGGTTTCGAGGATGTCCGCTCGGCCGGGGGCGCGCTGGAGGATCTGGCGCGACTTCTGTGCGAGGAGGCGCACGGCGCCGTGCTCGTTCCGGGCGCGCTGGCGCCGGCCGGGGACCTGCGGGCGAGGCTCGCCGGACGGGTCGAGGCGCGCACCTTGCCGGTCTATGAGGCGGCGCCGACCGGAGCGCCTGCCCCGCGCGCCTTCGACGCGGTGCTGGTGCATTCTCCGCGCGGCGCCCATGCCCTGGCCGCGCTCGGACCGTTCGCGGGACAGGTGGCCGTGGCGATTTCGCAGGCCGCGGCCGCGCCGCTGACGGACGCCTCCGGGCTGGATGTCCGCGTCGCCCAACGCCCCGACGAGCCGGCGCTGCTGCAGGCGCTTGGCAAGCCCGCCGCCCGCGTATAAAGAGCGCCTCTCGCGCGGGCGGAACCGCCTGCCGCGCCAAGGCCGCTTTAGCTCAGCTGGTAGAGCATCGCATTCGTAATGCGGGGGTCAGGTGTTCGAGTCACCTAAGCGGCACCATTCTTTCCGGGCATAGGGCCGGGCGGCCGGCGACCAGCGCGGGCGGCTGCCGCAACCCGTGTAACTTGACGTAAGGGCACTGGACGACGCCGTTCGCACGCCGTAGCTATTTCGCTCATACCGGGAGCGTAGAATGTCGCAGCGCCTGAGCGCCCGCCAGGAAGAGTGTCTGAGGCTTACGGCCTTTCTGACCGACAAGGAGATCGCCGCCCGGATCGGACTCTCGGAAGCCACCGTCAAGAAACACGTGCACGAGGCCTGCCGCCGGATGGGGGTCAACCGGCGCAAGGCCGCGCTCGCACTCCTGGAACGAAACGTACCAGGGCCGAAAGACCCCATTGGCGGCGACCGCCGTTCGCCGGTTGATGGCTTCCTCGACAGGGAGTCAGACCATGGCATCGAACAGCCCGCCGCTTCCGCACTGGACGTGGGACGATCTGGAGGCCGCGCTGGACAGGTTCAGCCCGATGGGACCGAACGATCCGGTGCGCAGTCATCTGCTCAGGGGACTGGCGGACGACGCGCAGCGGGCGGACCCGAGGGAGCTGCTGCAGCAGGTGCTGAGCGCGGGCTGGGTGATGGCCCAGGTGGGAGCCCAGAGCCACACGATGGGCGGCGCCTCGGCTACCGCCCGCCGCCACGCAGCTGGGTCGTCCGCCTCCTGATCCTGCTCGTCATCGTCGTGGTGACGGCGGTGATGCTCAAGGCGGTGGCCGACCTGATCCTCGCCTACGCCGGGCAGGCCCAGGAGATCGGGCACGTGACCAGTCCGGAGAACGTGGCGAGCGGCCGGCAGAACTGACGGCTGACGTCGCCCGGTTCGTCGGCCGGCTCAGGGGACGGGAGGACGCCGCATCACGCCCTGGATCCTGACCATGAATCTCGTCGGCTTCGTCACCTATGCCGTCGGTTGGCTGAAGGGCGGCCATCCCGAACGCTACGGCGTGGCGGTCCTGCTCACGGGCCAGATGATCGAATTCTTCTTCCTCGAGTGGGAAATCGGCGAGCTCGAGGCGGGGATCGCAGGCAGTCAGGCCGTGATGCTTCTGATCTTCGGCCGGCTGGCTCTCCGGTCGAACCGATGGTGGCCGCTGGCCGTGACCGGGTGTCTGGCCCTGCTCGTCATGGTCCACCTCCTCGTCATCTTCACGCCGGTGTCGTTCTACGCCGCGATGTCGGCGCGGGTCGGCCTCTGGCATCTGCTGTATCTGTTCGTCCTGGGCGGGGTCGCCGAGCGCTGGATGGCGGGGGAGCGGGCGGCCAGCCGTATCGGTCGCGGCCGGGCGCCGGAGTCGGTATAGGCGCAGGCCGAACGGCGATCATCGGAGAGACCCCATCCCACCGTTCGTTCTCGCCTTGCACATCCTGTCTCTCGCGGCCGTCGTCACGGGCGGCCTGTGGGGCGGCCGTACGGAACGATTCGGCGCGGCGATGCTGCTGCTTTTCCGGATAGCTTTCGCAAACCCCCGCGTCATGTGGGTGATCGGCGACGTCTACATAGACTCGATCATCGAAGACACGCTGACGGCGCTGATCCTGGGCCGGCTGGCGTTCCGCTCCGACCGCTGGTGGCCGTTCGCCGCCACGACCGCCCAGGCGCTCACCGTTCTGGTGCATGTCTTCTCGATCGTGACGGATATATCGTGGGATGCGGCCCTGTCCGCGAGAGTCGGGCTCGGGCTTCTTCTCTACGCCTCCTTGCTGGCCGGGGTGGCGGAGCGCTGGCTGGCGGGAGAGACGGCGGTCAGCGACACCGTTGAGTGGCGGCGGCGGCGCCGCGCGCCTTGAACATATAAACATATCTTTATATGTCTGGCGGCCGTTTCCGCGCGCAGGAGCCCGCCGTGTCCCGTTCGTCCTTCCTGTTCACCTCCGAAAGCGTGTCCGAAGGACATCCCGACAAGGTCGCCGACCAGATCTCCGACGCCATCGTCGACCTGTTCCTGTCCAAGGACCCCGAGGCGCGGGTGGCCTGCGAAACCCTGACCACGACCAATCTGGTCGTCCTCGCCGGCGAGATCCGCGGCAAGGGCATCATGGACGTCGAGGGCAACTGGGCCCCGGGCGTGAAGGACGAGATCGAGGCCACCGTGCGCAAGGTCGTGCGCGACATCGGCTATGAGCAGGATGGCTTCCACTGGCGGAAATTGACGTTCGAGAACCGCCTGCACCCGCAGTCGGTCCATATCGCCCAGGGCGTCGACGCGTCCGGCGAGAAGGACGAGGGCGCCGGCGACCAGGGCATCATGTTCGGCTACGCCTCGAACGAGACGCCCGAGCTCATGCCGGCCACGCTGCAGTACAGCCACAACATCCTGAAGAAGCTGGCCGAGGCCCGCCATGCGGGCAAGGAGCCCAAACTCGAGCCCGACGCCAAGAGCCAGGTGACCCTGTATTACGAGAACGGCAGGCCGGTGCGGGCGACCTCGATCGTGCTGTCGACCCAGCACGCGCCGGGCCTGTCGTCGGACGACGTGGCCGCGATCGTCAAACCCTATATCCGCGAGGTGCTGCCGGACGGCTTCATCACCAACGAGACCCAATGGCACATCAACCCGACCGGCTCGTTCGAGATCGGCGGTCCCGACGGCGACGCCGGGGTGACGGGCCGCAAGATCATCGTCGACACCTACGGCGGCGCGGCCCCGCACGGCGGCGGCGCCTTCTCGGGCAAGGATCCGACCAAGGTCGACCGTTCGGCCGCCTACGCCGCCCGTTACCTGGCCAAGAACGTCGTCGCCGCCGGCCTGGCCGACCGCTGCACCATCCAGCTGAGCTACGCCATCGGCGTGTCGCACCCGCTGTCGGTGCACGTCGATCTGCACGGCACCGGCCGGATCGACCCGGAAATCCTCGAGCGCGAGCTACCCAAACTGATCGGCGGGGCCACGCCGCGCGCCATTCGCGAGCATCTGGGCCTGAACAGGCCGATCTACGCCCGCACCGCGGCCTACGGACACTTCGGCCGCGCGCCGGACGCCGACGGCGGCTTCTCGTGGGAGAAGACCGACCTGGTCGAAAAGCTGAAGGCGCTGGTCTAGTCGTCGAATTCGGGCTCGCCGCTTTCGGGCGAGCCTTTCGGCGTCTCGTCTTTCGCCTCGGCCACGTGGCGCTGGGGCGGATCGAGGGCGACGCCGAAGCCGAGCAGCATCGCCGCCATCATCTGAATCCCGCCTCCCTTGCGGCGGGCGGTTGTCCGGCCGCGCCGGCCGGCGACGGCGAGCGTGGCCCAGGCGACAAGCCCGATCACGCCGAGGCCGGCCGCCCAGCCGATGATGTCCGCCATGACGCGCTCCGTGTGTGACCGTCACATGGGGCGAGCCGGGCCGTTGTGAAGGACTCGCGCGCCGCGCCCGACCGCCTATAAGGCGCCCATGCCTTCCGACCCCGACTCAGACACGCCTTCGACCCAGACCCGGGGTCCGCTCCGCTCGTTCGGCCGCATCAAGTCGCGCGCGCTCAAGCCGCGGCAGGCTGCACTGTTCGACACCCTCCTTCCGGCCATCGCCGTGCCCGATCCGGCGGCGGGGCCGATCGATCCGGCGGCGCTGATGCCCGGGGCGAAGGCGGTGTGGCTGGAGATCGGCTTCGGCGGCGGCGAGCATCTGGCGGAACAGGCGGCCCGTCATCCCGACACGCTGATGATCGGCTGCGAGCCGTTCCTGAACGGCGTCGGCTCGGCCCTGCGACACATCGACGAGCGCGGCCTGAAGAACGTCCGCATCCACGCCGACGACGCGCGCGCCGTCATGGCCGCCCTGCCCGACGCCTCCCTGGACCGGATCATGATCCTGTTCCCCGATCCGTGGCACAAGGCGCGACACAACAAGCGGCGGCTGGTGCAGGACGAATTGGCGGTGGAGATCGTCCGCCTGCTCAGGCCCGGCGGCCGACTGCGTTTCGTCACCGACTGGAAGGATTATGCCGACTGGGCGCTGGAGCGGTTCGAGCGCGCGCCCGGACTGAAGTGGACGGCGGACCGCGCCGACGACTGGCGCACGGCGCCCGCCGACCACGTGGTCACCCGCTATGAGGACAAGAAGCTGGGCGACACCCCGCCGATCTTCCTCGACTTCGTGCGCGCCTAGACTCCGCCGGCCGCGAAGGCGCGCAGGAAGGCCAGCTGTTCGTCCGTTTCCGGCACCGGCCGGCCGCGGGCGCGGCCGACGCGCAGAATGGCCTCGTCGACGTTCATGCCGCCCGCGATCAGAGCGCTGATGGCCAGCGACGGCGCGCGACCGAGCCCCGCATGGCAATGGACGACCAGCGCCTGCCCCGCCCTCAGCCGCCGGTCCATGGCGTGGGCGACGCGCCGGTAGTGTTCGACGTTCATCGGCAGGCCGTGGTCGGTGATCGGGAAGTTGTAGAAGCCGACGCCGTGCCGCTCGCAGACCGCGGCCTCGTCGGCCAGCCCCAGCCGCGCCGCCTCTTCGGGCTCGAGCAGGCTGAGGACGTGATCGACCATGCCGTGCCCCAGACGTTCGATCTGCGCGTCCAGGGCTTCCCCGCCGTCGGGCTTGCGGGACACGCCAAGGCGGCCGGGCGTGTCGAGACCAATCCAGTACACTTTCATCGCCGATTGTTCTGGCGGGGCCGGAGGGCCTTGGCAATGCGTCCGTCCCGCCTGCGATGACAGGGGCTGACAAACCCTATCTTCCGGTCTATATGCCGCCTCACATCGTTAGACCGGCGTCCGACGGCGCCGATTGAAGCGGCGGCCGGACGGCCTGCCGCTTTTGTTTATTCTGGACCCGACCTTGAAGGCCAAGACCGTCGAAGACCGCGCTCTGCTGGAGCTGATCGAACCCGTGGCGGACAGCCTGGGCCTCGACATCGTGCGCGTGCGGCTGATGGGCGGCACCCAGCGCCGGCGGCTGCAGATCATGGCCGAGCGGCCCAGCGACCACGACATCGCGGTCGAGGAGTGCGCCCGTCTGAGCCGCGCCGTATCCGAGGTGCTGGACGCCGCCGACCCGATCAGCGGCGAGTACCTGCTGGAGGTGTCATCGCCCGGCGTCGATCGTCCGCTGACGCGCCAGAGCGACTTTGACCTGTTCGAGGGGTTCGAGGCGCGGCTCGAGACGGACCGCATGATCGAGGGGCGGAAACGCTTCAAGGGGACCGTCGCCGGGACCGACGGGGAGAACATCGCCATCGATCTGGAGGGTGAGGAAGACACCGCCCTGATCCCCTTCGCCTGGCTGGTCGACGCCAAGCTGGTGCTGACCGACGAACTGATGAAGGCGGGCGCCGAGAAGCGCGCCGCCCGCAACGACAACAACACTGAGACCGAGGACTAAGAGCATGGCTGTCGCCGGCGTTTCCGCGAACCGACTCGAACTGCTGCAGATCGCCGATGCGGTCGCGCGCGAGAAGAACATCGACAAGGAGATCGTCGTCGAGGCGATCGAGGAGGCGATCCAGAAGGGCGCCAAGTCGCGCTA
>NZ_DASWTO010000141.1:0-3193 GCF_036402095.1 Brevundimonas sp.
GGAACGCGAGCGCGAGGCGCTGGGGGCGGTCAACCTGCTGGCCGAGGGTCAGGCGGGCGAGGCGGACCGTGCGGCCCGGGCGGCGGAAGCGGCGGCGTCGTCGGCGCGGGAGGCGCGGGCGGGGCTGGCGGCGCGGGCCGAGGCCGCCGCCGAGAAGCTGGCCGAGACCGAGGCCAATCTGCGCGAGACGTCACAGATGTCGCCCGAAGAGCTGGGGCAGAAGCTGCAGGACGACGCCATCGCCCGGCCGCCGGACGCCGCCGGGGCCGAGAGCCTGCTGTACGGCCTGGAACGCGAGCGCGAGGCGCTGGGGGCGGTCAACCTGCTGGCCGAGGAAGAGGCCAATGAATACGGCGACCGGCTGCAGACGATGAAGGTCGAGCGGTCGGACCTGACCTCGGCCATCGCCAAGCTGCGCGACGGCATCGACGAGCTGAACGCCGAGGGCCGGGAACGGCTGGTGGCGGCGTTCGACATCATCAACGACAACTTCAAGACCCTGTTCGAGGCCCTGTTCGGCGGCGGCCAGGCCGAACTGAAGCTGGTGGAGAGCGACGATCCGCTGGAGGCGGGGCTGGAGATCTACGCCTGCCCGCCGGGCAAACGGCTGTCGGTGATGAGCCTCATGTCCGGCGGCGAGCAGGCCCTGACGGCGGCGGCCCTGATCTTCGCCGTCTTCCTCGCCAATCCGGCCCCTGTCTGCGTGCTGGACGAGGTCGACGCGCCGCTGGACGACGCCAATGTCGACCGCTTCTGCCGCATGCTGGACGAGATGCGGAAGCGGACGGACACCCGCTTCATCGTCATCACCCACAACCCCGTGACCATGAGCCGGATGGATCGGCTGTACGGCGTGACCATGCCCGAGCGGGGGGTGAGCCAGCTGGTCAGCGTGGACCTGACCCAGGCGGAAGAGATCGTCGCGGCCTAGGAGACGCCTGTCTCCCTCACGAAATGGAAGGCCGTGATCGCGTAGCCCTCGCGGAAGTAGAAGCGGTGGGCGCGGGTGCGGTGCGTGCCGGAGATCAGCGTGGTGGTGGGGCAGCCGAGGGCGACGGCCTGGTCGTTGAGCCAGCCGATCATGGCGGCGCCATAGCCTTTCGAACGATGCGCCTCATCGGAGACCAGATCCTCGATCTCCAGACGCCAGCCGCAGTAGGTGGTCTCGAACACGCGCCACAGGGCGATGGCGCGGACCTCGCCCTCGTCCACGATCTGCGCCAGCCGGGCGCCGCCGGGGATCAGCCGTTCGACCTGCGCCGGGTAGTCGGCCTCCAGCAGGGGACGCAGCTGCCGGTGCAGGGTCTCGCCCTCGAGCAGCAAGGGCCGGCGCGCGGCGGGATCGGCGACGGCCAGGACATGGCCGGTGCGGAAGTCGATGCGGGTGAAGGCGGTCATGCCGCCAAGCTGGCTCGGGCGCCGCCCGGGTTCAACCCCGCCCCAGAACCTCGTGCCGGAGGAACAGACCGAAAATGGCCGGGCCCTCGACGACATAGCGGCGGAACATGCGCCGGGGCTGGGTCATCAGGCGATGCAGCCACTCCAGCGACAGGGCCTGATAGACGCGCGGCGCACGCTGCTGACGGCCGGTGAGGAAGTCCACCGAGGCTCCGACGCACAGGGCCACGCCCGTCTTGCGGCCGGCCGCCCTCAGCGCGTGGGCGAAAAGCTCCTGTTTCGGGAAGGAGACGCAGGCCAGCAACACGTCCCACTCCGCACGGACGGCCTCGTCCACCGCCGAATCCCAGACGCCGGTCCCGGGAGTCAGGCCCATCGGGGCGTCGATGAAGGTGAAACGGCGGTCCGGATAGCGGGCCGTCAGGTCGTCGAAGGCGCCGCGGTCGGGGCCGAACACGCCGATGGTCAGATCCTTCGCGACCGGCGAGGCGAGCAGGTCGGCGGTCAGGTCGGAGCCGGGATAGACGGCCAGGGCCTTGCCCCTCAGCCGGGCGAGATGGCCGAGGATGCGACTGTCGCAGACCTTCAGATCGGCCGCGCCGTAGACATCGGCCTCGACCCGCCCGTCCATCAGCTTGATGACATGGTCGACGTTGGGCGTGACCACGAAGGCGTAGCCCTCCCCGCGCGCCAGGGCCGCGACGCGGCGCAGCAGCGCGGGCCGGTCTCCGTCGGCGAAGTCGAGCGTCATGAACCGCGTCATCGCTCGAGCCTACTCGCCAGCGGGTCAACGGGCGGTTACGACTGGCGCATGAACACGGCGACGCTCGCGGTCCTGCTCGGCCTGACACTGGCGACGCCGGCCTGCGCCGAGCCGGTCCCGCCCGCGCAGGACGGTCCCCGTCTGGTGCTGACCGGCGTGGGACGGTTCGCCGTGCTTGCGGACCTTTCGACCATCAGTCGGGACGGCGACGGGGTCCGGATGCGGTCGCTGCAGGTCGCCGAGGACGATTTCGAGGTCGGGGGACAGACCTACTGGGGCGGCTGGTCCTGGTGGGCGTTCGACTGCCGCGCGCGCACCGCGGACCGGCTGGACTTCGCCTCCGTGCGGGAGGGCGGCGCAGAGGGGCCCGCCACTCCGGACGCGGCCCCAGCCTACCCTGCTGCGCCGGGCGGGGACGCCGCCGAACTGCTCGCCGTGGCCTGCGATCCGGCCTCGGCCGGAGAGGCTGACGCGGACAGTCTCGCGGACGCGGTCAGGGTCGGGCGGGCGGCGCTGCGCCACGCGAGTTGAGCCGAGCCGAAGCCGGCCTTCGAACCGGATCGGCCTATCCCGGACCGAAAACGGCGCGACCCGTTGCATATCGCTGAATCACAGAGATAGTGCCCTCGGGGATTTGGAGGGGGATTTATTCCATGAATACAATACTTAAGGTTGCCTGCGCCAGCGCATTCCTCTTTGCCGCGACCGAGGCGGCGGCGCAGGACATGACACCGGGGCTGGACGGGCCGATGCGGCAGGTGTTCGCCGCGCCGGTCGTCGCCGGCTACATGACCACGCCCACCGACGACGGGTCGCTGAAGCGCGCCTGGACGTGGCTGTTCCTGAAGGACGCCATTCCCAGCGGGGCGGACACTCTGGCGCTGGAATGGGAGATCGACTGCGCGGCGCGCACGTCGCGGACCGTCCGGACCGCCCTCTATGCCGGCGCCACGCACCTCAAGACCGACGCCGGGCCGGCGGAGCGCTCGGCGCCCGCCGCCGGGACGCCGGGGGCGATCACCCTGGACGCCG
>NZ_DASWTO010000142.1:0-6102 GCF_036402095.1 Brevundimonas sp.
TCGCCCAGGGCGACGTGGCCGTTCACCAGCGCCTCGCACCAGGCGACCAGCGGATAGTCCTGTTCTGGCGCGCCGCGCGGCAGCGGGTTGGCGTAGGCGACCGCCTCGCGCAGGCGCAGGGCGTCGGCCGTCTCGCCGGTCGCGGGCGCGGCGGTGGCCACGGGCCCGTCCTGGGGGGCGGTCACGACCGGTCCGTCCTGTCCGGCGGCGGCGGACGGGCTCTGCAGCGTCAGGGCGGCGGCGAGAACGAGGCTGGCGATCATGAAGGCTCCGGAGGAAGGCGCCGTGTCGGCGGGTTCGGATGCCGCAACGCTTCAGGCCCCGCAATGGTTTTTCCGTGGCGGAGGATTTTCGCGCCGGCTCGCGGGCCACAATCGAAGCGCGACGGAACCAAGAAAAAAGGCGGCGGACCCGAAGGTCCGCCGCCCGGTAGTCTGTCTCTCCGACCGCTTGATTAGAAGCGGTAGGCCAGGCTGAAGCGCACGGAGCGCGGAGCCTGATAGGCGGTCACGTCCCCGTAGTTCGGGTTCAGCGACGACGGCAGGTTCGGGTCGACCCCGATGAAACCCGACGCGGCGATGTCGCCGAGGGTGCCGAACTCGTTGAAGTCCTGCGCCGACTGGAAGTCGAAGACGTTGAAGATGTCCGCGCGCAGCACGAGGCTGTCGCCCGGGATCTCGAACACTTCGGCCAGGTCGTAGGCGAAGGTCAGGTCCAGGTTCTTCAGCCAGTCGCTCTCGAACTGAGAACCACGCGGCGAAGCTTCCAGGGTGCCGTTGCCGTCGAGATCGCAGAACCAGGACGAGTTGGCGTACTGGTAGGCGAAGTCGTCGGTCGCGTGCTCACCCATGCAGCCGAACTTGCGCGGCGACTGGATGATCAGGTTGGCGCCGATCGTCAGAGCCGGGGTCGCCTGCCAGTTGCCGAACACCTTGAAGGTGTGGGCGCGGTGGTTGGGCAGGAAGCCGTAGGCGTTGTCGGTCAGGCCGGGCTGGTCGAAGTCCTGCGACAGACCGGGGTCGGTCTGGCCGTTGTCGGACTTCAGGGCGCCTTCGTAGTTGCCCTTGTTTTCCGACCAGACGTAGCTGAAGCGCGCGCCCCACACACCGTCGAACGGCTTGTCGAGCGAGAACTCCACCGCCTTGTAGGTGCGTTCCGGATCCGGATAGCCCAGGTCGGCGGCCGAGAGGGTGATCTCGCGGTCGGTGTAGACCTGGTTGATGCCGGCCGCAGCCGAGGCGTTGGTCAGGTCGGCGCCCGACAGGGTGATGACCATGTCCTCGCCCGGGTTGGTCAGCACGTACTGGTGGAAGCCGTACCAGACGTTGTAGCAGACCGCGGCGGACAGGTTGTCGGCGCCCTGGGTGTCGCAATAGGCGAGCACGGCGGCGTCGATGGCGACGTCGTCGATGGCCGTGCCGATTTCGCGGTACGTGCCCTTGATGCCCATCGTCCAGTCACCGAACACGCGCTGCTCGTAGCCGAGGATGAACTCGTCCACGAACATCGGGTCCAGCTCGGCGTCGACCTGGGTCGAGATCGGCTTGACGCCGCCGTCGGCCAGGGTGCTGGTGCCGGCGAGCGTGCCGAGGATCGGCTCGTCGTTGTCGTCGCGGATGCCGTCCTGGTTGGCGTCGATGGCGAGGTTGCCGTTGTTGACGTTCAGGTTCCAGGTATCCGAGATGAAGAACTCGGCGCCGGCCAGACGCTGGTTGGTGTTAACCGCGACCGGCAGGAAGTAGCGGCCCCAGAAGCCGAACAGCTTGGCTTCACCGTCGCCGAAGACGTCGTAGGTCGCGCCGAGACGCGGAGCCCACTGGTTCTTCAGGTCGACGAAGGCGACGCCGGCGATGTTCTCGTTCTCGAAGCCCTCGTTACGGATGCCGAGGTTCAGCGTCAGCTGATCCGTGACTTCCCACGAGTCCTGCAGGTAGTAGGCGTTCTGGGTCGAGGACCAGGCGCCGTCGTTGTCGTAGGCGCGGATGCGAACGCGACGCGGCGCTCCGACCAGGTCGGGACGGCCCACGGCGGCCGCGGTCGCGGCGGTGAACAGCGTCTGGTAGCGATACCAGATGCCGCCCGTGACTTCACCCGTGCAGGTGATGCCGTTGGCGAAGCCGCCCGGACGGCAGTAGCTGTAGCCGGCGCCCGAGTAGTCCAGCTGCTGGCTGGATTCCAGCTTCTCCTGGTCGATGCCGAAGCGGAAGTGGTGCGAGCCGAAGAAGTCGGCGTAGATGTCCACGTCGGCGCGCAGGATGGTGCGCTCGTCCTCGTTCGACGACGGCTGACCGACGCCCCAGATACCGCGGCGCGGGAAGCCCGGCAGCTGGTCGGTGATCAGCGCGCCGGCGTCGCCGGGCGAGGTGTTGTACTCGTTGTACTCGTTGACGCCGTAGGCCAGCGAGGTGGTCAGCCAGTCGGTCCACACGCCGGTGTAGCGCGCGATCCAGTTTTCACCGCCGAACTTGAAGGTCGACGGCGTGAACTCGCCGACTTCATCGCCGCTGGCGTTGACGAAGACGTTGCGGGTCTGCTGCTCCTGCTCGTCGGAGAAGTAGGTGAACTCCAGACGGTGATCGTCGGTGAGCAGGAAGTCGACCTTGGCGCCGTAGAACGGATCGTCCGAGGTGACGACGGTGCCGTTGGCGCCGGCGCCGAAGATCGGGTCGACCGTGGTGTTGCCGATGTTGGTCGATTCACGATCGCGCCAGTTGTACAGGCCGAAGATGAACAGACGGTCCTCGATGATCGGGCCGCCGAAGTCGACGATGACGTCCGACGACTCGACTTCGTCGAAGTTGTTCTGGGCCAGGTAGGTGTTCGGCGAGTCTTCACGCAGGCTGTCCGGCGACCAGTAGGCCGTGACGCCGAATTCCCACTCGTTGCCGCCCGACTTGGTCGTGCCGTTCAGCACGCCGCCGGTGCCGCGACCGAATTCCGACGAATAGCCGCCGGTCTTGGTTTCGAGCGTCTGGTAGAATTCGAACGGAACGGTCGACGAACCGGTGAAGTCCCGGAATTTCGTGATGTTCAGGCCGTTGATGAAGTAGGTGTTCTCACCAGCCGAGGCGCCGCCGATGGTCGGGATCGAGCCGAAGGCGCTGTCCGAGGCGGTCACGCCCGGGGCCAGCAGGGCCACGGCGCTGGCGTCGCGGGCGATCGGAACGTTGCGCGACAGTTCCTCGACGTTGACCGTCAGGCCGGTCGTCGTGGCGTCGAATTCCGAAACGGCGCGACGGACGCCGACGACGACGACTTCGTCGATCTGCGTGGCGTTGTCGGCCGCGGCGCCCAGCGTCAGGGTCAGGGAGGCGGTGCCGCCCGAACCGACGCTCACGGTGTCGGTCAGGGAGTTGTAGCCCGCCGCGTTGACCACGACCTCGTAGGTGCCCTGCGGCAGCGCCACGGCGCGGAAGCCGCCCGAGGCGTCAGTGGTGAAGCTGCGCGAGAAGCCCTGGCTGACCGAAGTCAGGGTGACCTGGGCGCCCGCGACCGGGGTGCCTTCCTGGTTGGCCACGGTGCCGGCGACGGCGCCCTGGGTCAGGTTCTGCGCGATGGCGACCGAGGGCGTCATCAGGGTGACGGCCGGAGCCGCCACCAGCGCCATAAGCGCCGTTCCGCCGATCATGGTCGAATGCAGCAAACGCTGCTTGATGGTTTGGGTCTTCAAAGGTGGTCCTCCTGAGACCGCCGGGCGCATCCAGGAGGAGGCGAACATCGACGGCAACCAAACTCCGCGCACCCCAATGCACGCAGATTGCCCCGACCTTAGACTTGGCAATGCCCAAGCGCAGCATAATTACGGTCCCGTAATCCAATCGTGGCCGGTCTGTCGCAATCCCGCCACACACCCATTCAAGCGGCTGGAATCGATGGCTAAATGACCGACATGATCGCCTCTCTTCGCCCTCTTTCACCGCAGGTCTGGGTGACGGGACAGGTCTGGCCGGCGGACATGACGGAACTGCGCGCGGCCGGATTCACGTGTTTGGTGAATCACCGCCCCGACGATGAGGAGCCCGGACAGCCGTCCGCCGCCGACGTGGGCCGCGCCGCCGCCGGAGCGGGCATCAGGGCGATGCATGCCCCGGCCCGCGGACTGCCCGACGCGGGTGCGGTCGCGGCGACACGGGAGGCGCTCGACTCACTGGGCCCGGACGACAAGGCGGTGTTCTTCTGCCGCTCGGGCATGCGCTCCGCGGCCGCATGGGCGATGGCGGAACGGCTGGCCGGGCGGGATGCCGGGGCCTTGCGGGATGCGGCGGCGGCCGCGGGCTACGATCTCGGCCGGGTTCCGTTGTAGAAGGCGGTCAGCGGGCCACGCCGACCCGGACCGCGTACGGGGCGGGATCCGGCGTGCAGGAGGCCACGACGAGTTGCGCCGCCATGAGACAGAGGAAGGCCGCCGCAATGGTCTGGAGCCGATTTGAGACAGCCAGGGCGATGGAAACGGCCATATCGGGCACTCCGCGGGTGAATTGCGGAGGCCCGGGGCAAGGGCCGGGCCGCCGCCGGGGCCGGGCATGATGATCCCCTTCGTGCGCGAACTGGACGTGGCCTACGGCCGTTGCGACCGGGTCTCGCCCCTGATCCGGCGGGTCGTCGCCGCCAATCCCGGGCCGTTCACCTACACCGGCACCGGGACCTATATCGTCGGGCGGGCGGAGACCGGCGCGGGCGTGGCGGTGATCGATCCCGGGCCGCCGGACGAGGCCCATCTTCAGGCGCTGCTGGCGGCGGTGGAGGGGCAGACGGTCAGCCATGTGCTGGTGACCCACACCCACCGCGACCACTCTCCCCTCGCCCGCCCGTTCGCCAGGGCGGTCGGTGCGCGTGTGCTGGCCGCGCGGCCGCCGGCGCGGATCGTTCACGCCTCGGGCGCGCTGGACGAGGAGGACGACGAGGCGTTCGTCCCTGACGCGGTCCTGAGCGGCGAAGAGGTGCTGGCCGGAGACGGCTGGACGATCGAGGCCATGGCGACTCCCGGCCACGCCTCCAACCACATGGGCTACGTCCTGCGCGAGGAGAACGCCCTGTTCAGCGGCGACCACGTCATGGGCTGGTCGACCACGGTCGTGGCCCCGCCTGACGGCGACATGACGGCCTACATGGCCAGCCTCGAGGCGGTGATGGCGCGCGGCTTCTCGACCATCTGGCCGACTCACGGCGCGCCGGTCACAGAGCCGGGGCCGTTCCTGGACGCCTACAGGGCGCACCGTCTCGAGCGCGAGGCCCAGATTCTCGCCCAGCTCGCGGACCAGCCGCGGCGGATCATGGATATGGTGCCGACCCTGTATGCGGCCGTGGACTCCCGCCTGTGGCCGGCGGCGGGCCTGTCGGTCTGGGCCCATCTGATCGCGCTGGAGCGCGCCGGGCGGATCGCGGCAAGGCCGGCTCCGGAGTTCGACGCCCTGTGGAGCCGGACCTGAGCCCTAATCGAGCCCGCGGAGGGATCGGCTGATCCGCGTCGCCAGCCGGCAGGCCTCGCCGCCGTGAGGCCGGCCATCCCGCGCCGCGACCCGGACGTCGGTGCGGCCGGGGCGGATGCGGATGACGGCGTCGTGGGTCACGCCGAACCAGAAGCCCGTGTGCGTGCCCGCCGCACGTCCGACGCTGACGCCGCCCTGCAGGCTGAAGCCCGCCTGCTGCAGCGCCCAGACCGCGGATTCCGGAGCCACCTGGGTCATGGCGGGTTGCGCCCCGGGGCAGGCGTCGACTCCGCCTGTGCGGTCGGGCCCTCGGGCGCCGCGCCGCGCCTGCAGCGCCCCGAAGCCGGGGATCTCGGTCAGGTCGCTGCTGATGTCGTCCGGCGGGCCCGAAGCCACCCGGGAGCCCTGCCAGACGAAGCCGCCGATGGTCGCGGCCGACAGGGCCAGGGTGATCGCCGCCAGCCAGGGCGACGCCCGGCGGCGCAGGGCGGAGACCAGCAGCGTCAGGGCCGCGATCGCGCCGAGCGCCGCCAGCGCCACTCCCACCCGCATCGCCAGCAGGTCATGACCGGTCTCGTAGCTCCAGAGACCCGTCCGGGCCCCCAGCGCCGCGACGAGAATGAACACCGGAGCCAGGACGACGACCGCCGCGAGCCGGAAACCGCCTCCGGCG
>NZ_DASWTO010000143.1:0-13979 GCF_036402095.1 Brevundimonas sp.
TCCTCCATCAGGCCGACGTCGTGGATGTCGGGCACCTTGGAGCAGCCGACGCCCTGGTCGATCCAGCGGACCACGTAGCCGAGCAGACCCTGGGCGTTGTTGTCGAGCTCTTCGGCGATCTCCTGCTCCGACCAGTTCCGGCCGGCGGCGAGCGGCGGAGTGAGCAGGGCGTCGAGGTCGGGAACCGGGCGGCCGGCGATCTCCGGGCGCAGGGCGAAGACGTCGGTCTGGTGGTAGTGGAGGGCGTGGAGGACGGCGGCGGTGGGACTGGGCACCCAGGCGGTGTTGGCCCCGGTTTTCGGATGGGCGGCCTTCTGGTCGAGCATGTCGGCCATGCGGTCGGGGGCGGCCCACATGCCCTTGCCGATCTGGGCCTTGCCGTCGAGGCCGCAGGCGAGGCCGATGGCGACGTTGCCGGCCTCGTAGGCGGCGATCCAGTCCGAGGACTTGATGTCGCCCTTGCGGACGACCGGGCCGGCCTGCATCGCCGTGTGGATCTCGTCGCCGGTGCGGTCGAGGAAGCCGGTGTTGATGAAGACGATGCGGTCCTTCACGGCGTGGATGCAGGCGGCGAGATTGGCCGAGGTGCGGCGCTCCTCGTCCATGACGCCGATCTTGAGGGTGTGGCGGGGGAGGCCGAGCAGGTCCTCGACGGCGTCGAACAGGGCGTCGGTGAAGGCGCACTCCTCGGGGCCGTGCATCTTCGGTTTGACGATGTAGACCGAGCCTTGGCCCGACTCTGGCCGGCTGTTGCGGAAGCGCCCGAGGCCCTTGAGGTCGTGCATCGCGATCAGGCTGGTGACGAGGGCGTCGAGGATGCCTTCGGGAGCCTCGGAGCCGTCGGGAAGAAGGACGGCCGGGGTGGTCATCAGATGACCGACGTTGCGCACGAACAGCAGGGACCGGCCCGGGAGCACGACGGTCGAACCGTCGGGGGCCACGTATTCGCGGTCGGGGGCGAGGGTGCGGGTGAGCCGCTCGCCGCCCTTGTCGAAGGTCTCGGCCAGGTCGCCCTTCATCAGGCCCAGCCAGTTGCGCCAGGCGGCGGTCTTGTCGGCGGCGTCGACGGCGGCGACTGAGTCCTCGAGGTCGACGATGGTCGACAGGGCGGCTTCGAGGATGACGTCGGAGATGCCGGCGGGATCGTCGCGGCCGATCGGGTGGGCGGGATCGAAGACGACCTCGATGTGCAGGCCGTGGTGGCGGAACAGCCGGCCGCGCTCGCTGCGGCCGACGTACTGGGCGGGGTCGCGGAGGGCGATGCCCTTGTGAGGGTCGGCGAGGTCGGCCCAGGAGCCTTCCGCGAGGGGGACCGCTTCGTCGAGGAAGGCCCTGGCGCGGGCGACGATGCGGGCGCCGCGTTGAGGATCGTAGCCGCCGCCCCGCGGGAGGTCGCCGAGCGCATCCGTGCCGTAGAGGGCGTCGTAGAGACTGCCCCAGCGGGCGTTGGCGGCATTGAGCACGAAGCGGGCGTTGAGGCTGGGCACGACCAGCTGGGGCCCGGCGAGGGTCGCGACCTCGGCGTCGACGTCGCGCGTGCCGACGGCGAAGGGCGCGGGCTCGTCGGCGAGATAGCCGATTTCGCGCAGGAAGGCGGTGGAGGCCGCGACGTCGTACGGCCGGCCGCGGCGTCCGGCATGCCAGGCGTCGATGCGCGCCTGAAGCTCGTCGCGGCGGGCGAGCAGGCGACGGTTCTCCGGGGCGAAGCGGGCGAGGACGGAGGCGGCGCCGGTCCAGAAGCGATCCGGCTCAAGGTCGAGGCCGGGCAGGACCTCGGTCTCGATGAAGGCGACCAGTTCATCGGCCACCTGCAGTCCGGCGCGCGGCGTCATCGGCATGGGCGTCTCCTCGGGGCAGGCCTGAAACATTCCGTGATGACCCTGGGGAAGTCGAGCGGGATTTTGCGGTGCGGGAGGGGGAGGGTTTTACCCGGGTGAAACCCGGAAAACCGGTGAGGCGGCGTCGGCAAGGTCTGCAGCGCGGCGTCGGGAACAGGGGGGCGGAGTCGGCAGAGTCGGCATCGACGCGCCTCGGACGGTGCGGCGGGGATGCGATTGTCAAAGACCGGCGGGCGAAAGGAGCATTGTACGCCCGCTCGATTCCAGGGCGGAAAGAGAGAGTCGAGAAAAGCGGATGTGTCTAGAAAGACGGCGGGTTTTTCGCGCTGCCTGGCTATAATTTCGCGGATTGCCGGCACGGCGCCACGGTGTCCTTCTCCCCTCGAGGGGAGAAGGAAAAGCTACTGCTCGCTGCCCGAGCGCCAGAGGTTGTTGGTGAGGGGCTCGAGCAGGTAGCTGAGCGCGGTGCGTTTGCGCAGCAGGATGATGACCTCGACCGGGGCTCCGGGCCGCAGGGTGTTGGCGGAGCGTCCGAGCTTGGAGAGTTCCCCGGCCGGCACCACGATCTCGGCCCGGAAATAGCTGGCCCCCGTCTCCTCGACCGTGAAGCTGTCAGCCGAGATGCGGGTGACGCGGCCGTGGATGGTCGGCGGATTGCGCTCCCGCAGGCCGGGGAAGCGGACCTCGGTGGTCTGGCCGGTGCGCAGGTTGTCGACGTCGTTCGGGCTGATCTGGGCGACGATGATCTGCGAGGCGTCGTTGGGCACGATCTCCATCAGCGTCTGTCCCGGCTGGATCACGCCGCCCTGGGTGAAGATGGTCAGGCCGACCACCTGGCCGGAGGCCGGCGCCCGCACCTCGCTGCGGGCGATCTGCGAGCGCAGCTCGTTCATCCGCGGGCGCAGCTCGTTAAGCTGCACGTCGATCTGGCGCAGCTGGTCGGCCACGTCCTCGTTCATCTCGGAGGAGACGCCGGACATCTGCAGCCGGGTCTCGCCGACGGCCTCGCGCGAGCGGGCGATCTGGGCCCGCAGCGAGCCGAGCTCGCCGTCCAGCTGCGCCGCCGTACGCTCGAGCGCCCGCACCCGGGTGAGCGGCGCGTAGCCCTTCTCGGCGAGGCTGCGCATGCCGGCCAGCTCTTCCTGGATCAGCCTCTGCTGCTCGATATTGGCCGCGATCTGACGCTCGTAGCCCTGAATCTGCTCGTTGAGCTGGGCGATGCGCTGGCTCAGCACGCCCGTCTCGGTGGAGCGGCCGACCCGCCGGGCCCCGAACTGCAGCTGCTGGATGCGCAGCGACTCCTGCGCCAGCACGGCGTCCTCGGGCGGGAGATCGGCGAACTCCGGCGGCACGGGAATGCCGCGCAGACCGTCGCGCTCGGCGACCAGCCGGGCCCGCTGGGCCAGCAGGGCGAAGACCTGGCCGGCGACGCCGCGCTCGGTCGCCCGCAGTTCGCCGCTGGACAGGGTCAGCAGGATCTGGCCGCGCCGGACCGTATCGCCCTCCTTGACGTGAAGGGCGCTGACCACGCCGCCCTCGCGGTGCTGCACGGCCTGGCGGTTGCCGGACACCGCGACCTGGCCCTGGGCGTAGGCGCCCGCGTCCAGCGGCGCGAAGGCGGCCCAGCCGAGGAAGAGGCCGAAGAACAGCAGGATGATCACCCCGCCGACGATCAGTTCGCGGCGCGGCGTGTCCGATACGGCGGCCGGGTCGGGGCCGGGCGGAGGCGCGGGCGGGGCCTGGACGGCGCCCGGAGCGGCGGCGTCGGTCATTGGGCCCGCCGCTGCGGCTGGGAGGGATCGGCCAGACGGGTGACATTGCCCGCCGGCTGGCCGGGCGCGCCCGCGGCCGGGGCGGCGCCCTTGGGCGCGGCCGCCCGCATCCGCTCCAGCACCTCCTCGCGCGGCCCCTCCATCTGGACGACGCCCTCGCGCATCATCAGCAGGCGGTCGACGCGGGCCAGAACGCCGGCGCGGTGGGCGATGATGACCACGGACGCGCCACGGGCGGCGGCGCCGAGGATGGCCTGCATCAGGGCGGCCTCGCCTTCCTGGTCGAGATTGGAGTTGGGCTCGTCGAGCACCAGCAGAACCGGGTCGCCGTACAGGGCCCGGGCCAGGGCCACGCGCTGCGCCTGTCCGGCCGACAGGCCCTGGCCGAACGGGCCGAGCTGGGTGTCGTAGCCGTTCGGCAGGCGCAGGATCAGCTCATGGGCGCCGGCGGCCATGGCCGCCTTGACCGCGCCGCGGTCGGCGGTCTCCTGATCGAGGCCGGCGGAGGTCGCGAAGCGCGAGATGTTGTCCTTGATCGAGCCGGCGAACAGGCTGGGGACCTGCGGCAGATAGCCGATCCAGCGCGCCAGTTCATCGCCCTCGCGGGCCTCGTATTCGGCGCCGTCGAGGCGCACCGTGCCGGCCTGGGGCTTGAGCGCTCCGGCGATGACCCGGGCCAGGGTGGTCTTGCCGGAGCCGCTGGCGCCGACGACGCCGAGAGTCTGGCCGGGCTGCAGGGTCAGGCCGACCGAGCGCAGCTGCGGCGCCTCGGTGTCAGGGAATTTCACCGACACGCCCTCGACCTGCAGCTTGCCCCTGGGATCGGGCAGGGTCGTGCGCTCGCGCTCGACCGCCGCGGTGCTGGCGAACAGATCGGTCAGGGTCTTCCAGCTGGCGCCGGCCTGGACCAGCGTCGGCCACACCCCGACAAGCAGCTCGATCGGCGCCACGGCGCGGCTCAGCAGCACCGAGGAAGCGATGATGGCGCCGGGCGAGATGTCGCCCTTGACCGCCAGCAGGGCGGCGAGGCCGAGGGCCGCCGACTGCATCACGAGGCGGAGGAATTTGATCGCGCCGGAGTATTTGCCGCCGGTCAGCTGGGCGTCGGCCTGGGCGGCGGTGGCGAGGCGGCGCTGCTCGATCTGGCGGGCGATGGAGGACTGGCGCATGCCCAGGGCGCGCACGACCTCGGACTGGCCGGCCACGGCCTCCTGGGCCGCATAGGCGCTGTTCTGGGACTGGATGGCCTTGCCGAGGCGGGGACGGGTGTCGCGCTCATTGAGCCAGGCGAGGCTGAACAGGATCAGGCCGCCGACCAGCGTCAGCACGCCGATGGCCGGGTGCAGCAGGAAGCAGCAGGCGAGGTAGATCGGCGTCCACGGCGCGTCGAACAGCGCCAGCATGCCCTGGCCGCCGATGGCCCCGCGGACGTTGTCGAACTCGCGCAGGGCCTGGGTGTTGGGGGACTTGGCCTGCAGGTCCATGACCCGCGCCAGCACCTTGCCGGACAGCATGCGGTCCAGCCTGAGCCCGGCCCGCAGCATCAGCCGGCCGCGCAGCCAGTCCAGGCCCGCCAGGGCCGCGAGGGCGAGGACGGCGACGACGGTGATCAGCACCAGGGTGGTCAGGCCCCCGGTCGGCACGACGCGGTCGTAGACCTGCATCATGTACAGCGTCGGCGTCAGATAGAGCAGATTGACGAGCGCCGAGAAGACAGCGGCCCACAGGAAGTGGACCCGGCACGCCTTCAGCGCCTCGGCCAGGGGCTCCGTGCCCGGTTTGCTGGGAAGCAGGTTCTTCAACACGAAGTGGGGGTTCCTGACGCTTTGGCCGGACAGTCTAACGGGTTGGCGCGGCTACAGATAGACGAAGGATTTCCGACGCCGAGGGGGTTTCCCGGGCGTGACGGTGACAACTGCAAGGGGCGGGCCATGGTTGCGGTTCCCAAAACCGGTTGACGGGGCCGCACAGTATATGGCATACACTGTATGTCACACACTATGTGACGGCAGGTGCAGCAATGGCCGTCGATCCTGAACTGTTCGAATCCATGCGGCTGGAACTCCGGCGGGGCTCGCTGGTGCTGGCCGTGCTCGCCCGGCTGCGGGAGGAGCGCTACGGCTACACCCTGCGCCGGGCGCTGGCCTCGGACGGCCTGGAGATGGAGGAGAGCACCCTCTATCCGCTGCTGCGCCGGCTCGAGAGCCAGGGCCTGCTGACGAGCGAATGGCGCGAGGAGGAGAAGCGGAAGAAGCGCTTCTACCGCCTGTCGCCGGCGGGCGAGGCGATGCTGTCGGCGCTGGCCGACGAATGGCGGGGCATTTCGGCCTCGCTCGACAAGATTCTCTGAAACCGGGGGGAGACAAAGCCATGGACCTGATCGATCGCTATCTGAACGCCGTCGCCGCCCAGCTGCCGCAGGACGAGCGGGCCGACATCGTCGCCGAGCTGCGCGACCTGATCCTGAGCCGCTTCGAGGCGAAGGAGGAGGAGCTGGGCCGCGCCCTGACCGAGGACGAGCAGGAGGCCATCCTGCACGAGATCGGCCATCCGCTGGTGGTGGCGGCGCGCTATCGCAAGGGGCCGGACTCGCTGGTCGGACCGGAGCTGTTTCCCTACTGGCTGTTCGCGGTGAAGGCCGGCCTGCTGCTGATGCTGGCGGTGCAGGCCGTGGTGCTGCTCATCAATCTGATCAGCGGCCCGGCCGACGCGGGGCAATCGATCAGCCAGGCCTTCCACGGCTTCTTCAACACGGGTCTGGCCCTGGTCGGGGCCGCGACGGTGGTGGCGGCGCTGTTCGAACACTACGGGGTGCGGCCGAAGTGGCTGACCAGCTGGAAGGTCAAGGACCTGGGCGCCTTCGAACTGGCCGATCCGGCGGCGTGGGGCGCCACCGTGGGCGCCTCGGCGAAGGCGAGGCCGTGGACCGCGCCCGGGGCGAAGCCGAAGGCGTGGCCGGGCGGCGAATATCTGTTCTCCTTCCTCGCCACCGGGGTGTTCGTGCTGTGGTGGGTGGGGATCATCCACTTTCCCGGCCTGATGCATCTGGAGTTCGGGGGCCAGGACGCGACGGTCAGCGGCGCGCCGGTCTGGACGACCCTCTACGGCGCCATCCTGTTCTACGCCGTGGCCCAGATGGCGATCGATCTGGCCAGCCTGGCCCGGCCCCATGCGGTGCGGCTGCGGGCGGCGGCCGAGGCGGCGATCGCCGGCGCCGGCCTGTGGCTCACCTGGGCGGTCTTCGAGGCCGGCGAATGGTTCACCCTGAGCCGCGGCGGCGAGACGGCGCGGATCGCCGGGGATTGGAGTCTGCTGGATTTCGACCGGCTGCGCGCCCTCGGCGAGGGAACGCGGGACCTGGCCGGCGTGGCCGCCAGCCTGTCGGTGATCATGACCTGGGTGCTGGCCCTCGTGGCCGTCAGCCTGGTGTTCAAAATCGCCGCCAACCTGTGGCGGCTGGTGCAGCCGGAGGCGCGCCGGGCCGGCTGACCACAGACGTGTCCGAAAACCGCGAGACTCCGGGGTCGATCAGGCTCATCTTGCGGCCATGGAAAACGCCCGCGACCTGGATCAGGAGGCCTGCTACCGCGCCGTGCTGACGCGGGACGCGCGCTTCGACGGGCGGTTCTTCGGCTGCGTCAAGACGACGGGAATCTACTGCCGGCCGGTGTGTCCGGCGCGGACGCCGAAGCGCGAGAACATGGTCTTCGTCGCCTCGGCGGCGGCGGCCGAGGAGGCGGGCTTTCGCGCCTGCCTGCGTTGCCGGCCGGAGACGGCGCCGGACATGGGCGCGTGGCGCGGGACCTCCAACACCGTCAGCCGGGCCCTGGCCCTGATCGAGGCCGGGGCGCTCGACAGCGGGGCGGGCGGGGGCGACGTGGACAGTCTGGCGGGCCGTCTCGGCGTCGGCGAGCGGCACCTGCGCCGCCTGTTCCGCCAGCACCTCGGCGCCGCCCCGGTCAGCGTGGCCCAGACCCGGCGGGTGCTGCTGGCCAAGGCGCTGATCCACCAGACCGACCTGTCGATGGCCCAGGTCGCCCTCGCCTCCGGCTTCGGCAGCGTGCGGCGCTTCAACGAGACCTTCCAGGCCCTGTACGGCCGCCCGCCCTCGACCCTGCGCCGGCGCGGCGAGAAGGCGCACGCGGGCGGGGTGCGGCTGAGCCTGCCGTACCGGCCGCCGTACGACTGGGAGGCGATGCTCGCGGCCCTGGCGGCGCGGGGCGATACGGTCGGGGACCGCAAATGGTCGCGCGTCCTGACCCCCGGGCTCGACGGGGCCGGGGGCTCGGTCTTCGTCGAACCGGCGGAGGCGGGGCGGGTCTCGGTCTGCGTCGAGGTGGACGACCTGAAGGCCCTGCCCGGGGTGCTGGCGCGGGTGCGGCGGGTGTTCGACCTGTCGGCGGATCCCGAGGCCATCGCCCGCGACCTGTCGACCGATCCGGCCCTGAAGCCGCTGGTCGCGGCGCGGCCGGGGCTGCGCCTGCCGGGCACGTGGATCGACGACGGCGCGGAGCCGCCGAACGACCGCCTTGAAGACGCGACCCTCGCGGCGCGCGCCGAAAGCTGGCGGCCGTGGCGGGCCTATGGCGCCCTGCACCTGGCCGCGGCCGGGATGACGGGCGCGGACCTGATGGAGACGAACGATGCGAAACGCGCAGCCTGAGACCCTGACCCTCGACCGGATCGCCACGCCCGTGGGCGAGGTCCTGCTGGTCACGGACGCCGAGGGCGCCGTGCGGGCGCTGGATTTCGCCGGCTACGAGGCGCGGATGATGCGGCTGCTGGCCCGCCACAGCCCCGGCTTCGGCCTGGTGGAAGGCCGCGCCTGCGAACCGGTGCGCCGCGCCGTGGAGGCCTATTTCAACGGGGATGTGCGGGCGCTGGACGGCGTGGCGGTGACGACCGGCGGCACGGTGTTCCAGAAGGCGGTCTGGGCCGCCCTGCGCGCAATCCCGGCGGGCGAGACGCGGAGCTACGGCCAGCTGGCCGCGGCGGTCGGCTCGCCGCGGGCGGTGCGCGCCGCCGGCCTCGCCAACGGGCAGAACCCGGTCGCGGTGATCGTGCCCTGCCACCGGGTGATCGGCGCGAACGGGACGCTGACGGGATACGCCGGCGGGCTGGAGCGGAAACGGTGGCTGCTGAAGCATGAGGGCGTCGCGGTCTGAGCCACCTTGTCCCTTGCATTTCCCGGCCATCCGCCTAGATTATCCCCGCTTATGCTGAAAGTGAGCATAAGTCGGCGGCGGACCTGTTGGCCACCGCCGTTCTTCGGGCTCATGATTTGCTCATTTCGAGCAAAAGGGGAATGGAAATGGCCGACGGGGCGTTCGGGCTGAGCAGGGAACTGGAGCTGGCGACGGCGCCGGTATGGGCCAAGGTCCGCGATCACGTGACGCCGCTGGAGTGGCCCGCGCAGGCGGCGCTGATCCACGAGATCAACCAGCTGAAGCGCGAGCGCGACGCGGTCATCCTGGCACACAACTACATGACGCCCGAGATTTTCCACGGCGTCGGCGACTACGTCGGCGACAGCCTGGGCCTGGCCAAGGAAGCGGCGAAATCGAAGGCGAAGGTCATCGTTCAGGCCGGCGTCCACTTCATGGCCGAGACGTCCAAGATCCTGAGCCCCGAGAAGACGGTGCTGATCCCCGACCTGCGCGCCGGCTGTTCGCTGGCGGCGTCGATCACGGGCGCCGACGTGCGGCTGATCAAGCAGCGCTATCCGGGCCTGCCGGTGGTCACCTACGTCAACACCACGGCGGACGTGAAGGCCGAGACCGACATCTGCTGCACCAGCGCCAACGCCGTGCAGGTGGTGGAGTGGGCGGCGAAGGAATGGGGCGTCGACCGCGTCATCCTGATCCCCGATGAATACCTGGCCCGCAACGTCGCCGCCCAGACGACGGTCGGCATCATCGCCTGGAAGGGCCGCTGCGAGGTGCACGAGCGCTTCACGGCCGCCGACATCGAAGACATGCGCACGGCCTATCCGGGCGCCGAAATCCTCGCCCACCCGGAATGCCCGGAGGACGTGCTGGCGGCCTCCGACTTCGCCGGTTCGACGGCGGCGATGATCGACCACGTTACGGCGCGAAAGCCGAAGCAGGTGGTGCTGATCACCGAATGCTCGATGGCCTCGAACGTGGCCGGCGACGTGCCGGGGGTGCAGTTCATCGGGCCGTGCAACCTGTGCCCGCACATGAAGCGGATCACGCTCGAGAACATCCGCGACTGCCTGGTGAACATGCAGTTCGAGGTCACGGTGCCGGAGGACATGGCCGCGCGCGCGCGGCTGGCGGTGCAGCGCATGATCGACCTGCCGCCCCCGGCCGTCCCGGCGCGCTATGACCTGATCAAGGCGCGCCACCATGTGGCGGTGGAGCTGATCTGATGCACTATGTGCCGCCCGTCCGGGCCGTGGCCACGGTCGATCCGAAGACCCTGCGGCTTCTCGCCGTCCTGGCCTTGTGGCTCAGGTCGGGGAAGGCCACCTCACGGGCATGACCGAAACCAATCCCCCCCGCCGGGGGCCGTGGGACCCGCGGCCCGAGGACATCGCCCCGGCCCCGGCTCCGGCCGCGCCCGCGCGCGCGGCCGGGCCGCCGCTGGAAAAGGGCCAGAACCCCGTCTGGGCCGTGGCCTCCACCCTGCTGCTGGGCGGCCTGATCTGGTACGTCAGCGGCAGCTGGGTCATCGCCGTGGCTCTGATCTGGGGCCTGTTCGTCCACGAGTACGGCCACGTCCTGGCCATGAACCGGCTCGGCATGGGTCCGGCGCGGATTCACGTCATTCCCTTCTTCGGAGGCGCGGCCGTGGGGCAGCGCCTGCCGGAAAGCGAGTGGCACGGGGTGCTGGTCTCCCTGGCCGGTCCGGCGTTCGGCCTGCTGGCCGCGATTCCCTGGTTCGCCGGCTTCGTCCTGACCCGGCAGCCCGAGTGGCTGGTCGGGGCCGCAGTGATCGCGCTGGTGAATCTGATCAACCTCGCCCCCGCGCCTCCGCTCGACGGGTCGAAGGCGCTGGGGCCGGTTCTGGCGCGCATCCATCCGCTGGTGGAACAGCTGGCCATGCTGGCGACGGGAGCGCTGGTCCTGTGGTGGGCCTTCATGACGGGGCGGATATTTCTCGTGGTCTTCCTCGCCATCGCCCTGATCGGCCATATGAAACGGGGAGTCCGCCGCCCGGAGGGGCGGCCGCTGACCGTGCGCGAGTCGGCCTTCAGCGTCGGACTGTTCCTGGTCACCGCAGCAGCCTGCGCCGCGGTCGGCATCGCCGCCCTGATGCCGCTCGGCGGCGGGTCGCTGCCGGTGGCGGTCGACATCGCCGCCCGGGAACTGGGTCTCAACCGTTGAGCCGGATCGAACATGACGGACCGCTGATCATCGGCGGCGGTCTGGCGGGCTTGTCCGCCGCGCTGGAGGCCGCGCCGCGCAAGGTGCTGGTGGTCACGCCCGCGCCGCTGCTGCAGGCCTGCTCATCGGCCTGGGCGCAGGGCGGCGTCGCCGCGGCCCTGTCGGAGACGGACGCGCCCGCGCTGCACGCCGCGGACACCCGGGCGGCCGGCGCGGGACTGGTCGAGACCGCGGCCGCGCGCCTGCTGACGGAAGACGGCCGGACGACGGTGGAATGGCTGGCCGGGCTGGGCGCGCCGTTCGACCGCGACGCGACCGGCGGCTTCGCCGTCAGCCTCGAGGCCGCCCATTCGCGGCCACGGGTGGCTCGGGTCGGCGGCGATGGGGCGGGGCGGGCCATCCTGTCGGCGCTGGTCGCGGCCGCGCGGGCGGCTCCGCACATCGAGGTGTGGGAGGACGGGCGTCTGCGCGGGCTGATCCAGGACGGCCGCGGGCGGGTCCGCGGGGCCCTGATCGACCGCGCCGGGCGGCTGGTCGAGGTCCTGGCCCCCGCCGTGGTTCTGGCCACCGGCGGCGCGGGCGGGCTCTACGCCGAGACGACGACCCCGGCTTCCCTGCTCGGCGAGGGCATGGCGCTGGCCTACAGGGCGGGGGCAGAAATCCTCGATCCCGAGTTCGTGCAGTTTCATCCGACCGCGATCGACGTCGGACTCGATCCCATGCCCCTGGCCACCGAGGCGCTGCGGGGCGAGGGCGCGCGGCTGATCGACGGCCAGGGACGGCATCTGCTCGGCGAGGCCGCCGACGCCGACCTGCAGTCTCGCGATATCGTGGCCCGGGCGGTGCATGCGGCGCGCGCCGAGGGCCGCGGCGCCTTCCTCGACGCGAGGACGGCGGTCGGCGCCGCCTTCCCGCACGAATTCCCCGCGGTGTTCGCCGCCTGCATGCGGGCCGGCCTGGATCCGCGCGAGTCGCCGATCCCGGTCGCCGCGGCGGCCCATTACCACATGGGCGGGATCGCCGCCGGGCCGGACGGCCGGACCACGATCGAGGGCCTGTTCGCGGTCGGCGAGTGCGCCGCCACCGGCGTCCATGGGGCCAATCGCCTGGCCTCCAACTCCCTGCTCGAGGCCGCCGCCTTCGGCCGCCGCACCGGCCGGGCGGCCGCGGCGGAGCGCGCCGTAAAGGGAGCGGTCCACGCCGCCGGCCCCTCCGTCGACCTGTCGCCGGCCGATCTGGCCGTGCTGCGCCGGACCATGAGCGCGGCGGCCGGCGTCGTGCGCCACGCCGCCGGCCTGACCCGGGCCCTGGCGGTGCTGGACCGGCTGGAGGCCCGGACTCCCGGGGCCCCGGCGCTGGTCGCCGCGAGACTGATCGTGGAGTCCGCCCTGGCGCGCCGCGAGAGCCGGGGCGGCCACTTCCGGGCCGACTACCCCGCCGCCGCCGCGGCGGCCCGGCACACGCGTCTGCGGGCCCCGATCCCGACCCCGGCCCCGGCGATGGCTGAATGAGCGGAGCGCGAATGACCCGGCGACTGCCCGACCTGCTGATCGAGCCGGTCGTCCGCATGGCCCTGGCCGAGGATCTCGGTCGGGCCGGCGACATCACGGCCCAGGCCTGCATCCCGGAGGGCTCGCGCATGCGGGCGGTGTTCGCGGCGCGCAAGCCGGGCGTGCTGGCCGGGATCGACTGCGTGCGGTTGGCGCTGGCGGCGCTGGACCCGGAGGCGACGGTGCGTCCGGCGCTGCGCGACGGCGACGCCTTCGAGGCCGGCGCGGTGCTGGTCGAGGCCGAGGCCGACGCCCGCGCCTTCCTCGCCGCGGAGCGCACGGCGCTGAACCTGCTGGGCCGGCTGTGCGGGGTCGCGACCCTGACCCGGGCCTATGTCGAGGCGGTGGAAGGCACGGGCGCACGCATCGCCGACACCCGCAAGACCACGCCGGGCCTTCGCGCGCTGGAGAAGCACGCCGTGGCCTGCGGCGGCGGGGTCAATCACCGGTTCGGGCTGGACGACGCCATCCTCATCAAGGACAACCACGTGGCCGTCTGCGGGGGGGTCGGCCAGGCGATCCGGCGCGCGCGCGCCGCGGCGGGCCACCTGGTCCGGATCGAGATCGAGGTCGACGGGCTGGAGCAACTGGACGAGGCGCTGGCGGAACGGCCGGACGTGGTCATGCTCGACAATTTCGGTGCAGACAGGCTGCGCGAGGCGGTGGCGCGGGCCGGAGCCTCGCCTTTCGGCCGCCCGGTGCTGGAAGCCTCCGGCGGCGTGACCCTGGAAACGGTGCGGGCCATCGCGGAGACCGGGGTGGACGTGATCTCGGTCGGGGCCCTGACCCATTCGGCCGCCGCCCTGGACGTCGGCCTCGACGCCCTCTGAGGCCCAAAGGCGAACGTCGCTACGGAACAGCGGGCCGCTGCGGGGGGTTTGATCGGGGACGGAAGGAGATTTCCATGACCCATCGACCCAAGGTCCCCAAGGAGCAGATCAGCTTCGCCGACCACGGCGCCCGCCCGATCAAGGAGGCGATGAACGCGGATCGCCGCGATCTGGCCACCGGGGCGCAGTCGGCTCAGCCCGGCGACGCCGACGTCAATCTCGACACCCAGGGCCGGTTCGGCAATCTGCGCCAGAACCTGACGACCCAGTGGAAGGTGCAGGACCGCTGATCATGGCCAACAACCAGCATCTGCCTACCCCCGAGGACAAGAAGCGCTGGGGCGGCCCGGGCGCCAGCCACGAGAACGCCGATCGCGAGCCGCCGTCCTTCGAGGATCCGCGTGAGGGCGGGGCGACCAATCCGCGCAACAGCAAGGTCTCGGGCGGAGGCGGCGAACGGGATCTGAAGCACAGCCACGACGACGCGCACCGTTCGTCGAAGGGCGACCGGGACGCCTGAGGCTCAGATCGTCGGCGTCGCAGGCGCGGCGGCGGACGCGGGGGCCCCGCCGGCTTCCGCCGCGGGCGCCGTGACCTGCACCGTCGGGGCGGGCGCGGCCGCCTGGGCCGGGGCGCGCTC
>NZ_DASWTO010000144.1:0-4805 GCF_036402095.1 Brevundimonas sp.
GGCACGCCGTCCTTGGCCTTGGAGAAGCTGATCTTGTGCTCTTCACGGATGATATCCATGCAGAGCTCGACGCATTCATCGCAGATGAACACGGTCGGCCCGGCGATGAGCTTGCGCACCTCGTGCTGGCTCTTTCCGCAGAAAGAGCAGTACAGCGTGCTTTTGGCGTCTGTGCCGGCGGCTTTGGTCATCGACCCTTCTCACTCCCGCGATGGCCCCGATATGAGGCCAAACGCGCTTCCCTCGCGTTGATTCCCGAACAATGGGCGCAAAGGTCTTCAAAAAATGACAATCACCCATCCCCGCGCCCGCCACAACCCCGCGAAAGCGGTGCAGGAGGCGGAAGCGAACGGTTCACTGTTGATGGTGATCGCGGCGAATGTCTGACATGGGAAGCGACGCTCCGTTTCGCCAGCCGCCCCGCAAGGATCAGGCCATCGTCGCCTTCGACTTCGACGGCACCCTGACGATCCGCGACAGTTTCACCGAATTCCTCCGCTGGCGGGCTGGTCCGGGCGGCTGGGCGCTGGGTCTGGTGAGAATGGCCCCCGCTGTGGCGACCTACGCCCGTGACCGCGACCGCGGCCGGATCAAGGCCGCCTCGGTGCGCGAATTTCTCAGGGGCGTGGACCGCGCCTCGCTGGAGGACGACGCCAATCGCTTCGCTGACCGGATCTGGGACAGATTCATGCGCCCCGACGCGCTCGACTGCTGGAAGGCCTGGGGCGACAGGGGCGCGCACCGCGTCATCGTCACCGCCAGCCCGGAGACCACCGTCGCTCCGTTCGCCCGCCGGCTCGGCGCCGAGGCCCTGCTGGGCACGCCGCTGGTTTTCGACGGCGAAGACCGGGTCACCGGCGCCTTCGCCAGCCCCAACTGCCGCGGCGAGGAGAAGGTGCGGCGGCTGCGCGCGGTCTATGGCGAGCAGGTCCGCCTGGCCGCCGCCTACGGCGACACCTCCGGCGATACGGAGATGCTGCAGATCGCCGGAGAGAAGGGCTTCCGCGTCTTCACCGGCCGCCCCTGAGGGTCACCGCCCCTCGGCGTCGACGTCGAACGCCACCGCCTTGCCGCGCGATGTCGGGTTCCAGCCCGCCTCGATGGCCGCGGCCACGGCGTTGCGCACATGGTCTGTGTTGACGAACTGCTTGTCGGTGTCCGGGCGGCCGTTCGGGCGCAGCGGCGGCGGAAACTGCACCACGGCCTCGCGCTTGAAGTCCTGCAGCCGCAGCGTCACGGCTATGCCTTCCCACTGCCCCCCGGTCGTCGGCCGCGGCTGGCGCCGGAGCTCCCAGTGATAGATCTCTCCGTCGACCTCGACGGTCCCGCTGGTGTCACGCGTCTGCATCCGGGCCTGATAGCACAAACGAAAAAAGGCGCACCGCCTGGCGCGCCTCTTCCGTCGTCGCCGTCAGGACGAGATCAGGCGCCGGGCGTCTTGACGCCGTCCTCGTCGGCCTGTTCGCGCTTGTCGTAGACGTGGTCAACGATGCCCCAGGCCTTGGACTCCTCGGCGCTCATGAAGTGGTCGCGGTCGAGGGTCTTCTCGACCTCCTCATAGGTGCGGCCGGTGTGGTGGACGTAGATCTCGTTCAGGCGCCGCTTGGTGTAGCGAATGTCCTCCGCGTGGCGCTCGATGTCCGAGGCCTGGCCGCGGAAGCCGCCCGAGGGCTGGTGCACCATGATGCGGGCGTTCGGCAGGGCCACGCGCTGGCCGGCGGCGCCGGCGGCGAGGATCAGCGAGCCGGCCGAGGCGGCCATGCCCATGCACACGGTCGAAACCGGCGAGCGGATGTATTGCATGGTGTCGTAGATCGCCAGCGCCGAGGTCACCTGACCGCCGGGGCTGTTGATGTACATGCTGATCTCCTTCTTCGGGTTCTCCGACTCCAGGAACAGCAGTTGGGCGCAGATCAGGGACGCCATGCCGTCCTCGAAGGGCCCGGTCAGGAAGATGATCCGCTCGCGCAGCAGGCGCGAGAAGATGTCGAAGGCCCGCTCGCCCCGGCTGGATTGCTCCACCACCATGGGGACGAGGTTCATGTTCATCAGTTCGATCGGATCGCGCATTCAGGCCTTCTCGGGATGCAGGCGGCGGCGACTCACCGGTCGCGGCCCATGACACACGATATCGCGTCGCCAGCCTCCGGACGCAAGCCGCTGCGACCAGGGTGCGCCCAAACGGTCAGTCGGCGGTGTCCACGGCGTCCGACGCAGCCCTTTCGCGCGCGCGGCGCTGGCGTCCGACCGTGCGGATGATCGACGAGGCCTGGTCGTTGTCGTCGATCCGCTCCTTCGGCGCCCGGTACAGCGCGCGCAGATAGGTCCGGTCCCACGCCGTAAGCCCGTCCACCCCGGCCGGGTCGGCGAAGACGTTCAGCACGGTGTCGAGGCCTGCGGTCTGGCCGTTCGGGTCGACCTGCGCGAGCGCGACCATCGACAGATAGTCGCTGACCTGCCTCAGGTTGGCCCCGCCCAGGCGGTCGGCGTCGACGATGACGATGACCTTGTTCAGCTCGTCGCTTATCGGCCGGCCCTTGTTCACCCGCCCTTCGCCCGGAACGTAGATGGGGCTCGTGTCGCCAGGCATCCGGATGGCCCTTTGGTGGGTCCCGCCGATGACGGGCATGCTGACGTGCCACCAGCGCACCGGCGCGTCCGAGGTCTGGAACGCCTCCAGCGCCTCCCTTCCGCGGTCCAGTCCGCCGACCCCGAGATGGAAGGCGTGCCGGTCGGCCGCGACCAGCGCCGCGGCCATGGCGGGGGCGTCGTCGGCGAAGATGATCACCACATTCGGGGTGCAGCCGGGATCGCCGATCCTCAGCCCCTGCTCCAGCGCCACGCCGGAAACATGGTCGACCACCGCCTGGGCCAATTCGGGCTGCAGGTTGACGACGCCCACGCAGACGCGGCCGCCCCAGCGCGCCAGGCCCCGGCCGGACGCGGGCGCGGCGACCGCCTCGACGAACGCCTCGGCTTCCTCGCGCAGCACGCGGCCCTCGACGATCACCTCTCCCAGATCCGTCGGCGGCGGGTCCTGCACCGGCGCGGCTTGCAGGGAGTCCGGCGTGCCGCCCAGTGCGGCGAGGGCGGCGATGATGGTGATCAGGGACATCGGAAAGCTCCAGGGGCCGGTTACAACTTTCGCGCTAGCATGACAGCAGGTCAACCCATCCGGGTCGAGGCGGCCTATTCCGCCTGCGACCGGTAGGCGGCGGCGATGGCGTCGGCGACGGCCTGGACCTGAACCCTCTGATTGATGCGTTCGGTATAGGATCCGGCGGCGTAAAGCCCCGACAGGTAGGCGCGGTCCCATCCGGTCAGTTCCGTGGGTCCCGTCGCCGGGTCCTCGAACAAATTCAGGATCGTGTCGAACCGGCCTGTGTCGGCGTCCGGATCGACCTGGGCGAGGGCGACCATGGCGAGGTAGTCCCCCAGCTGCTGGGCGCTGGCGCCGTTGAGCCGGTCCACGTCGACGATGATGAAGACGCGCTTGAGCACGTCCTCGTCCTGGTCGTTGAGCCGGGACGGCGCATGCACGGCCATCATCGGCGCATACTCCTGGGCGGTGGTGCTGCCGGCTGCGGCGCCGGCGCCGGTGGTGAACCCCGGAAGGCGGACGGCCGGCAGTCCGGTCTCGCTGTCGACGGGCAGGCTCACATGCCACCAGCGGACCGCCCGGTCAGCGCTGATGAACTCGCGCAGCGCGGCGCCCCCCTGGTCCATGCCTGTGCCGCCGACCCGGAACAGTCTCGGACGACGGGCGACCAGATCTTCGGTGAAGCGGGCGGCGTCCTGGGTGGCGATGATCAGGACGCTGGGGTGGCAGTCCGGCTCATGCGCCCTCAGGCCGACGCTGCGGACCACGTCGGAGACGCGGTCGGCCAGGTATTGGGCGAGTTCCGGCTCGAGATTGGCGACGCCGATGCATACGCCTTCCTTCCAGCGGGCCAGCCCGCGCCTGCGAACCGGCGCGGCGACAAGGTCCACATAGTCCGCGGCGGCCGCCTCCAGCCGGCGGGCGTCGACGACCACATCCTCAAGGCGGACGGGATCGTCGGATGCGGCGGCGGGAGGGTCCTGGGGAGCCGGGCCAGCCAGCGCGAGGGCGGCCACGAAAGCGGCGATCATCGTCGTCTCCATCCGTTCCCGCTGAACCTAACAGCGTTCCGGAAACCGCGCCACGGCCAACACGCGCACAGCGAAACGCCCGGGCGGCGAACCGTCCGGGCGTTCAGGCGGCGAACGCCGCGATGGGGACATTCGGGCCGAAAGGGCTCCGGTCAGATGTCGTCGTCTTCCTTGAGCAGCTCTTCCTTGGTGATCTTGCTGTCGGTCACCTTGGCCTGGTCGAAGATCAGGTCGCAGACCTTCTCTTCATAGATCGGAGCGCGCATCTGGGCGGCGGCGTTCGGGTTCTGGCGGTAGAAGTCCAGCACCTGACGCTCCTGACCCGGGTAGTTGCGGGCCTCGTTCATGATGGCGTTGTTCAGTTCCTGGTCGGTGACCTGAACGTTGTTGGCGCGGCCGATCTCGGCCAGCACCAGGCCCAGGCGCACGCGGCGCTCGGCGATCTTGCGGTACTCTTCCTTGAGCTTCTTCTCGGACTTCTTGGCGTCCTCTTCCGGCAGGCGGCCGGCTTCCTTGTCGGCCTGCACCTGACCCCAGATGCCGTCGAACTCGGCGTCGACCATCTTGGGCGGCAGCGGGAAGTCGTGGGCCTTGTCCAGCTCGTCGAGCAGGGCGCGCTTCAGCTTGAAGCGGGCGGCGCCCTTGTACTGCTGGTTCAGGTTGTCGCGCAGCAG
>NZ_DASWTO010000145.1:0-2980 GCF_036402095.1 Brevundimonas sp.
CCCTCGGCCCAGCTCTCGAAGATCTTCAGCACCTGCGCCCCGGCGTCGGCCTGCATCTTCAGATAATGCGCCGTGGCCTCGACCAGCACCTCCAGCAGGGCCTGGACCTTGTCCGGTTCGGCATAGGCGTAGGTCCGGGCCTGGGCCCGCTCGCCCTTGCCGATGGTGCGCGCCTCGCCGTCCAGCATGTAGGTCGCGACCGTCCACGGCGCGCCGGCGAAACCGATCAGGGCCCGGTCCGGCTCGAGCTCGCCGCGCACGATTGACAGGGTCTGTCCGACCTCCTTCAGCGCCTCGCCCGCCCCGGCGGCCAGCGCCCGCATCGCCTCGACCGGCGGCAGAGCCCCCAGCCGCGGCCCCTCGCCGGCCTCGAACCAGACCTCCTGGCCGAGGGCCCGGGGGATCAGCAGGATGTCGGCGAAGACGATGGCGGCGTCGAAGCCGAAGCGCCGCATCGGCTGCAGCGTCGCCTCCGCGGCCTTGTCAGGATCGAGGCAGAAGGAGATGAAGTCCGGCGTCGTCGCCCTGAGCGCCCGGTACTCCGGCAGATACCGCCCCGCCTGGCGCATGAACCACACCGGTGGACGCGGCGTCGCCTCGCCGGCGAGAACCTTGAGCAGCAGGGGCGTGTCGGAGACGGTCATCTGATGTCGGGCTTACCGGGGGCCCGGGTCCGGCTCAAGCCCGGGCCGTGTCGCACCCCCCAATCCTTCAATGAAAAAGATTCGAGAAGATTGGTGAAGGAAGGCAGGGCCGGGGATGACGGGGATAACCGGAGCGAACCGCCGCGTCGCGGGCGGCTTTTCCGCAGCCTGCCCTGCGGTCATCCCCGGCCGTTCACCGGGCTGGTGAAAGCGGGGATAGTCGCCTCCGGGCCCATGACAGACGGCGCTTTGAACGGCGCCCCCGTCCGGATTTCGCCGGGCGCCGTTAAGGTCTTGTTAAGATTGTCCACACCGGTTCCTGCCCTTGGGCGGGCAGGCGGGAAGACTCGGCGCAACCGGGGTCTCGCCGTCCACGGTCATCCCCGCTCGCCCGGCCCGGCGGGCGCGGCTATAGAGATCGGCGCACCGGCCGGGGCGATCGGCGCCCGGCCCCGTCCACAGGAGTCTCGCCGCCATGGACAGCTTCCGATGAGCCGATCCACCGGATTGACCTCATGAGCCCCGCCCGTCCCGCCGGCGTCTCGCGGCTGGCGACCTATTTCCACGTCCACCTGGTCTCGGACTCGACCGGGGAGACGCTGAACGCCATGGCCAAGGCCGTGGTGGCGCGCTTCGACGGCGTCATTCCGATCGAGCACATCTATGCCCTTGTGCGCTCCGCCAAACAGATGGACCGCGTGCTGGAGGAGATCGCCGCCTCGCCCGGCGTGGTCCTGCACACCCTCGTCGACCGGGAACTGCGCGAGCAGCTGGAGGAGGGCTGCCGCCGCCTGGACATGCCCCAGATCGCCGCGCTCGATCCGCTGGTCGGGGCCCTGTCGCGCTACCTCGGCGCGGCCCTGTCGACGCGGGTCGGGGCTCAGCACGCGCTGGACACGGACTATTTCAACCGCATCGCCGCACTGGACTACGCCATGGCCCATGACGACGGCCAGGGCACAACGGAACAGCTGGAGGGCGCCGACGTGGTGCTGTGCGGCGTAAGCCGAACCTCGAAGACGCCGACCTGCATCTATCTGGCCCACCGCGGCATCCGCGCCGCCAACGTGCCGCTGGTGCCGGGGCAGGAGGACGGCGAACGGCTTGTGGGATTGAAGAACCCGCTGATCATCGGTCTGACGGTGTCGCCCGACCGGCTGGTGCAGATCCGCCGCAACCGGCTGGACGGGCTGAACGCCAGCCGCGCGTCGTCCTACACCGACCACGACGCCGTGCGCGAGGAGACGGTCAAGGCGCGCCGGGCGTTCGAGCGCCGCGGCTGGCCGGTCATCGACGTGACCCGCCGCTCGGTCGAGGAGACGGCGGCGGCGATCATCAATGTGCTCAACGAGCGGCGCACCCATCGCGTGGGCGCCAGCTGGTGAGCGAGCGGCTGATCCTCGCTTCGAAAAGCGCCGCCCGCCGCGCCATGCTCGAGGGGGCGGGCGTGCCGTTCTCGGTGCAGGTCGCCGATGTCGACGAGGATGCGGTCAAGGCGGTCCACGACCCCGGTGACGCGGCCGGGCTGGCCCTGGAGCTGGCGCGGGTCAAGGCTCTGGCGGTGTCGCGGCGTGACCCGGAAGCCTGGGTGCTGGGGGCCGACCAGACCCTCGCCTTCGCGGGCGGGCTGGTGTCCAAGGCGCCGTCGATGGCGGCGGCCCGGGCCCAGCTGGCGGCCATGCGGGGGCGGGCGCATCAGCTGCACTCCGGCGCGGCGCTGGCGCGCAACGGCCAGGTGGTCTGGTCCGGCGTCGACACGGTCGACATGCGGGTGCGCGACTTCTCGGACGCCTTCCTCGACGCCTATCTGGCGGCCGAGGGCGAAGCCCTGCTGGGCTCGGTCGGTTCCTACCGGCTCGAGGGCATGGGGGCGCAGCTGTTCGAGGCGGTCGAAGGCGATTATTTCACCGTCCTCGGGATGCCGCTGTGGCCGGTGCTGGCCGAATTGCGCCGGGCCGGAGTGCTGCCGACATGACCATGCTCGCGGGCGTCGCCGGCCAGCCGATCGGTCATTCGCTGAGCCCCCTGATCCACAGGGCCTGGATCGCGGCGGCGGGTCTGGATGCCGACTACCGCGCCCTCGGACCGACCGACGAGGCGGAGTTCGAGGCGCTGGTCGAGGAGGGACGCAGGGGCGCCCTGCGCGGCCTGAACGTCACCGCGCCGTTCACGGGGGCGGCGCTGGCGCTGGCCGACGAGGCCAGCGGGACGGCCCGTCTGTGCGGCTCGGCCAACCTGCTGGTCTTCGAGGGCGGCCGCGTGCGCGCCGACAGCACCGACGGCGAAGGGCTGATGGCGGCGCTGACCGAACAGGCCCCGGGCCTTGCCGTGGCCGG
>NZ_DASWTO010000146.1:0-4320 GCF_036402095.1 Brevundimonas sp.
TTGTCGTTCGGCGCGAATTCGATCAGCAGGTCTTCCCAGTTCGACTCGCCGTTGGTGAAATTGGCCTCGGCGACGAACGACCACCGCTCGCCCCAGGACCCCTGCAGGCCGATCCGGGCGGTGCGGAAGCGGTCTTCCGAGTCGCTGAAGTCGACGCCGACGGCCCGGTCGACATCCTGATCGACATAGTCGGCGAACACGCGTCCGCGGGGTTTGATGGTGAAGTCGCCCCAGCTGTATTCGGGCGCGCCCTTCCAGGCGCCGCTGGTCGATTGCGGGGCCTGGGCGAGGGCCGGACCGGCCGTGAGCGAGAGAGCGGCGGCGAGCGCGGCGCCCGCCATCAGGGTGTGTTGTCGCACTGTGGGAATCCTTCGGTTGCCCGCCGACCGGATGTGGTCTGTCAGGCCCCGGATTATCTTTCGACGACGACGGTTTCGCTTAGGTCCGGCGACGGAACGGTGAGATTGCGGTGACGCTTATCCGAAAGTCCGGACTCGGCACCGTGACGCTTCCCATGAAGATTTGTGACGGCGTCCCGGGGTGTGAATCCCGGGCGTGACGCGCGGGAGGTGAACAGCGAAACGCCGCGGGCCCTGCAGCCCGCGGCGTCCGGTCGGTCTCGAAGTATCGTCGGTCTACTGCGGGCTGGTCATCGGCGTCATGGCCGTGACGATGGCGCGCTGGGCCGCCAGCTGGTCGGCGGGCAGCGGCACCAGACCGCGGTCCTGCAGGTAGCCGCCGCGGCCGGCTGCGGCCTCGGAGATGAACTCCATCACAAACTCCCGCAGGCCCGGGGTCACGCCGACGTGCTGCTTCTTGACGTAGATGTAGAGGCTGCGGGCCAGCGGGTAGGAGCCGTCGGCGATGGTTGCGACCGAGGGGGCGACGCCGTCGATGGTCAGCGGCTTCACCGTGTCCATGTTCTGCTCGAGGAAGGAGAAGCCGAACACGCCCAGCGAACCCGGGGTGCGGGTCAGGGTCTGGACGATGGCGTTGTCGTTCTCGCCCGAGTCGATCCAGGCGTTATCCTCGCGCAGGGTGTGGGCCAGGGTCTCGAAGCGGTCCTTGTCCTCAATGGCGGCCAGCGCGGGGATCAGCTTGGCGCCGGGGGCCATCCCCAGTTCGAGGAAGGCGTCGCGGGTGCCCGAGGTCGGCGGCGGTCCATAGACCTGGATGCGCTGGCTGGGCAGGCCCGGATTGACCTGGTTCCAGGCGGTCGCGGGGTTGGCGGCGAAGGCCCCATTGGCGCCCGGAACCTCCTTGGCCAGGCCGAGGTAGAGATCCTGCAGGCGGAAATTCATGGCCTCGCCGTTGCGGGCGGTGGCGATGACGATGCCGTCGAAGCCGATCTTGATCTCGACGATGTCGGTGACGCCGTTCTTCTGGCAGAGCTCGAACTCGGACTTCTTCATCGGCCGCGACGCGTTGGCGATGTCCGCCGTGCCGGCGCCGACGCCCTCGCAGAATTTCTGGATGCCGCCGCCCGTACCCAGCGACTCAACGCGCGGGGCGGCGCCGCCCGAAGTGCGGGAGAAGTTCTCGGCCACGCGGCTGGCGAACGGGAAGACGGTCGAGGAGCCGACGGCGAGAATGCCCTGGCCGCCGGCTTCCCCGGGCGCGCCCGCCTTCTGGTTGTCGCCACAGGCGGCGAGCCCGAGCAGGGCGATCGCCGAGGCGGCGGCGAACAGGGTGCGGTTCATGGATGTGGCTCCGACAACGGTTGAGGTCGAAGCCGCTTGGAGCACAGGTTTGTGACGGGAGGGCCGATGGAAAGGTGACGGTTCGGCGACTGTGAGGCAGCAGGCGACGGGCGATAGCGGCCGCCGGGCCGCCGTCCGGAGTCAGGTCCGCTCGACCCGTTTCCTGCCGCCTGTTGCCTGTCGCCTAAATATGGATCGCGTGGCCCAGCGCCCGCAGGGACGCCTCGTGGAAGGCCTCGCCCATGGTCGGGTGGACGTGGATGGTTCCGGCCACGTCCTCGAGCAGGGCGCCCATCTCCAGCATCTGGGCGAAGCTGTTGCTGAGTTCCGAGACGTGCTGGCCGACGGCCTGGACGCCGAGCAGGCGATGGTCGGCCTTCGAGGCCAGGACGCGGACGAAGCCGCCGTCCGAGCCCGCCTCGATGGCCAGGGCGCGGCCGAGGGCCATCAGGGGGAAAACCGCCTGGATGACGTCGTCGCGGCCCTCGACGTCCAGCGGGCCGAGGCCGGCGGAAACGATCTCGGGCTCGGTGAAGCAGACCGCGGCGATGCTGACGGGGTCGAACCGCTTGTCATGGCCGGCGATGATCTCGGCGACGATCTCGCCCTGGGCGCTGCCCTTGTGGGCCAGCATGGGTTCGCCGGTCAGGTCGCCGACGGCCCAGACGTTCTTCATCGACGTGGCGCAGCGGTCGTCGATCTTCACGAACGGGCCGGCCATGGCCACGCCCATGTTCTCGAGGCCCCAGCCCCGGGTGCGGGGCTTGCGGCCGACGGTGACGAGGACCTTGTCGGCCTTGAGCTTCAGCGCCTTGCCGTCGGCGGTCGTGACGTTGAGCTGACCCTTCTCGAACGAGCCGGCCCTGGCGCCGAGGTGGAGTTCGACGCCGTGCGCCTCCAGCCATTTGCGGACCGGATCGGTCAGGGCCTTGTCGTAGAGGGGCAGCAGGCGGTCGGCCATTTCGACGATGGCGACTTCCGCGCCGAGCTTGCGGAAGGCGATGCCGAGTTCCAGCCCGATATAGCCGCCGCCGACGACGACCAGCCTGCCCGGCACCCTGTCCAGCGACAGGGCTTCGGTCGAGGAGATGACGTCGCCGCCGAAGGGCAGGAAGGGCAGTTCGACCGGCTCGGAGCCGGTGGCGAGGATGACGTGTTCGGCGCTGATCGTGATGTCGCCGTCGGCGGTCTTCACCGTGCAGGTCTTGGCGTCCGAGAAGGTCGCCCAGCCGTTGACGACCCGGACCTTCGCCTTCTTGAGCAGGCCGGCGACGCCCTGGTTCAGCTTTTTGACGATGCCGTCCTTCCATTCGACCGTCTGCTTCAGGTCGACGGCCGGCTTCGAGGCGGTGATGCCCAGGGTCCCGCCGTTCGCGGCCTTCGAGACCGTCTCGAACGTGTGGGCCGCATGGATGATGGCCTTGGACGGGATGCAGCCGACGTTCAGGCAGGTGCCGCCCAAGCCGTCGCCGCCGTCGACCAGCACGGTGTCGAGGCCCAGCTGGCCGCAGCGGATGCCAGCGACATAGCCGCCGGTCCCGGCGCCGATGATGAGGACTTTGGTTTTGATCGATTCGGCCATGGTCTCAGTTCATCCAGAGGGTGGCCGGATGCTCCAGAAGCCCCTTGATGCGCTGGACGAAGACGGCCGCGTCGTGGCCGTCGACGATGCGGTGATCGAAGCTGGAGGACAGGTTCATCATCTTGCGCACGACCATCTGGCCGTCCTTCACCACGACCCGTTCCTGGATCTTGTTGGGGCCGACGATGGCGACCTCGGGGTGATTGATGATGGGGGTGTGGACAACGCCGCCGAGCGTGCCCAGCGAGGTGATGGTGATGGTCGAGCCCGACAGCTCCTCGCGGCTGGCCTTGCCGGACTTGGCGGCGCCGGAGACGCGGGCGATCTCGGCGGCCGTGTCGTACGGATCGCGGGCCTCGGCGTGGCGGACCACGGGGACCATCAGGCCGTTCGGCGTCTGGGCGGCGATGCCGAGATGGACGGCGGCATGGGTGGTCAGGACCCCGCCCTCGTCGTCGTAGTGCGAGTTGATGGTCGGCTGGTCGCGCAGGGCCACGACGATGGCGCGGGCGATGAAGGGCAGGACGTTCAGCTTGGGCTGGTCGGCCTTGCGGTTGGCGTTGAGGTGGGCGCGGAGCTCCTCGAGGGCCGTGACGTCGATCTCTTCCACATAGGTGATGTGGGGGATGCGGCGAACGCTCTCGGCCATCTTCTCCGCGATCTTGCGGCGCAGGCCGATGATGCGGGTCTCGGTGGTTCCTTCGGCGCGGGCGTAGGTGGACGAGGCGGATGATCCGGAGGCGGACGATCCGTGGGCGCCGGAGGCCAGGTAGGCGTCGAGGTCGCCGTGCTCGATGCGGCCGGCCGGGCCGGAGCCGGGGACGAACTGGAGTTCGATCCCCAGGTCGCGGGCGCGCTGGCGCACGGCGGGGGAGGCGAGGGGGCGTTCGTAGCGGGCGGAGAGCCGAGCTTCCGAGCCCTTCCCCCTGGAGGGGGGAAGGGTTGGGATGGGGGTGGAGGTGGCGGGTTCGGACACGGTCTTCGACGCGGCGGGCTGAGCGGCGGCGGAGGCGCGTCCACCCTCACCCCCGGCCCCTC
>NZ_DASWTO010000147.1:0-12836 GCF_036402095.1 Brevundimonas sp.
AAGGTGGCTCGCAGAGCGAGACGGTTGAGGGGGCTGGTTGACGCCGGCCCCCTTTTTCCGTTCTGGATGCGGACAGAGCCCCCTCATCCGAGCCCTTCGGGCCCACCTTCTCCCCCGCAGGGGAGAAGGAAGGAGAAGTCCATGCGCCACACCCTCGCCGCCTCCGCCGCCGTTCTCGCCTTCGCGGCCGCCTCGAGCGTCCACGCCGAAGAGGGCATGTGGACCTTCGACAACTTCCCGATCGCCCGCGCCAACCAGACGCTGGGGACGAACATCAATCAGGCGTGGCTGGACCGGGTCCGGCTGTCGTCGGTCAAGTTCGGCGGCTGTTCGGCGGGCATCGTCTCGGCCGAGGGCCTGGTGATGACCAACAACCACTGCGTCGCCACCTGCGTGGCCAACCTCTCGACCCAGGCCGTGAACTACGCCGAGACCGGCTTCACCCCGCGCACCCGCGAGGAAGAACGCAAATGCCCCGGCGGGACGGCGGAGATCCTGACCGACATCGCCGACGTCACCGAGCGGATGCATGCGGCGGGCGCGGGGCTGGAAGGCCAGGCCTTCACCCGGGCGCGCGACGCCGAGGCCGGGCGGATCGAGCAGGAGGCCTGCGGCGGCGACCCCGGCAAGCGCTGTCAGGTGGTCAGCCTGTACCGCGGCGGCCAGTTCAAGCTCTACACCTACAAGAAATACTCGGACGTCCGGCTGGCCTTCGCGCCCGAGGACCGGGCGGCGACCTTCGGCGGCGATCTGGACAATTTCAGCTTCCCGCGCTTCGCCATCGATGCGGCCTTCATCCGCCTCTATGAGAACGACGCCCCGGCGGCGACGCCGGTCCATTTCGTCTGGAACGCCTCGCGACCGGTCGAGGGCACGCCGGTGTTCGTCTCGGGCAGCCCCGGCGCGACCCAGCGGCTGCTGACGCAGGATCAGCTGATGACCATCCGCGACGTGGTCCTGCCGATGGACCAGCTGCTGGCGTCGGAGCTGCGCGGGCGGCTGATCCGGTTCTCGGAGGAGAGCGACGAGAACGCCTTCATCGCCATGGACCCGATCGTCAGCCTGGAGAACACCTACAAGCGCGGGCTGGGGCGGATGCGGGCGCTGGTCGATCCGGCGTTCATGTCCATGAAAGCTGACGCGGAGGCGGATTTCCGTCAGCGCTTCAATGCCCTGCGCATGCAGAGAAGTCGGGATGCGGTCGCTGCCGAGCAGGCACGCGACGGTGGCGCGCCGATCATTCATCTTCCCTCCGAGGACCCCTTTGGGCGATTGGCCGAAATCCAGCCCATCGCCCGCGAGCTCTATCCGGCGATGGCGCTGCTGGAAGGCGGCACAGGCCTGGGCACGACCCCCGTGGCCGGCGGGTCGCAGCTGTTCCTCTGGGCCCGGACGCTGGTGCGCGGGGCGCAGGAACGCGAGAAGCCCTCGGCCGAGCGCCTGCCCGAGTTCGCCGACAGCCGACTGGCGGCGGTGCAGTCGGGTCTGTTCGCCGAGCGTCCGGTCTACGAGGACCTTGAGCAGGTGCGGATGGAGTGGTGGCTGTCCAAGACCCGTGAGTGGCTGACGGTCGATGATCCGCGCATCAAGGTCCTGCTGGGCGCTGAATCGCCGGAGACGCGCTCGGCCCAGCTGGTCGACGGGACCTCGCTGGGCGATCCGGCGGTCCGCCGGGCGCTTTGGGAAGGCGGTCTGGCGGCGATCGAGGCTTCGGACGATCCGATGATCCGCTATCTGCTGGAATTGCAGGAACCCACGCGCGCGATCCGCTCCGACTGGGAGGCGCGGGTCCAGGCGCCGACGGACCGTGCCTCGGAACAACTCGCCGCCGCGCGGTTCGCCGCCTATGGCGACGCCGTCTATCCGGACGCCACCGGCACGCTGCGGCTGACCTACGGCAAGATCGAGGGCTCGGACGTGCCGGGCCAGCGCTGGGGTCCCTTCACCACCTTCGACGGCCTGTGGGACCGCGCGACGGGCGCGCCGCCGTTTGACGTGGCGCCGAAGCTGCTGGCGGCCCGATCGCGCATCGACGGCGACACGGTGATGAACATGACGCTGTCGTCCGACACCATCGGCGGATCGTCGGGCTCGCCGGTGGTCAACGAGGCGGGCGAGATTCTGGGGGCCAATTTCGACTCCACCGTCCTGACCCAGCGCAACGCCTACGGCTACGACCGCAACGTCAACCGCTCGGTGATCGTGACCACCGGCGCGGTGACCGCGGCGTTGCGGGACGTTTACGGCATGGAGCGGCTGGTCGAGGAGTTGGGGGCGGAGTGAGGTCGAGGGCTTAGGGCTTCGAGCTTGGGGTTTGCGGAGCAGGCCAGGCCGCTCGGGCCCCGCTGCCTCTCCGAAGCCCCAAGCCCTGCTCCCTACAGTTGGCTCATCTTCTGCTGGGCCTTCGAGAAATACTGCCAGCCGGTCCACAGGGTGACGATGGCGGCGACCCAGATGAGGACGTAGGCGAAGGTCTGGAAATGGGGCTGCCACTCCAGCGGCCAGCCGAACCCGTCCCACAGCAGGGCGATCTGCAGCGCGCCGAGGGCGACCATCTGCAGCATGGTCTTCCACTTGGCCAGCAGGGTGACGGGCAGTTTGACCTTGCCGGCCACGGTCTCACGCAGGGCCGAGACCGCGAATTCGCGGAACAGGATCAGGCCGCAGGGGATGGCGCTTTGCGCGACCGAACCCCAGGCCAGCACGCCGAGGATGGCGCCCGTGACCAGCACCTTGTCGGCGATCGGATCGAGGATGGCCCCCCAGCGGGTGGTGGCGTGCCAGCGCCGCGCCAGATAGCCGTCGACCCAGTCGGTCGAGGCGGCGACGACGAAGATGGCGAAGGCCGTCCGGCCCAGCCGGAACTGGTCATCCGGGCTCAGATAGTCCGACAGCACGGGAATGCCCTGCGGCGCCGCGCCGGCGAGGATCAGGAACATCACCACCCCGGCGATGAGCCGCAGGCCCGTCAGAATGTTCGGAATGGGGTTGGCGTGGTGGGTCGGGGTCATGGCGGACATCCTGCTGCAACGCCGATGTGCCACGCTTCGATGCGCGAGGCGAGGCTACAGCGCTTCGAAGCGGCCGGGACCCGAGAGCGCACGCAGGATGCCGTCGGCGATGCCGAAATGCAGGCCGGTCAGGACAAGGTCGCCGGCGGCCTCGCGCTCGGCGATCCACGGGAAGGTGCGCAGGTTGTCGAGCGACAGCCGGACCACGGCCTCCTCGGTGGCCTGTTCGACCTCCTCCGCCTCGACCGCCTCGGCGACGCGCCGCACCACCGGTTCACCCTGGGCCACCCACGGGGCGACGAAGTCCCGGCAGTTGTCCGGGGTACCGTTGAGCATGGCGTTGACCCCGCCGCAGTGGGCGTGGCCCATGACCACGATGCGCGACACGCCGAGCACCTTGACCCCGAATTCAAGGGCGGCGGAGACGCCGTGCAGATGGCCGTCGGGCTCGTAGGGCGGCACCAGGTTGGCGACATTGCGGACCACGAACAGCTGGCCCGGCGCGGCGTCGAAGATCAGGGCCGGGTCGGCGCGGCTGTCCGAACAGGCCACGACCAGGGTGTGCGGACGCTGGCCCTCGGCGGCCAGCGATTCGTACTGGGCCTTCGCGTCGGCCCAGTGGCCTTCGCGGAAGCGCCGGTAGCCGGACAGCAGGGCGTCGGAGGATTCGGTGGACATGGCCTGCTTCTAGCGGGGCGTCACGGCTTGCGGAAGAAGGCGTGGATGCGTTCGGCCAGCGGCAAATTGATGCCCTCGACCTTGACCAGATCGGCGACGGAGGCGCGCGAGACGCCCTTGGCCGAACCGAAGGCGTGCAGCAGGGCCTTCTTGCGGCCCGGCCCCACGCCCTCGATCTCGTCGAGCGGATTGCGCTTGATGTCCATCGAGCGCCGCCTGGCGTGGGCGCCGTTGGCGAAGCGGTGCGCCTCGTCGCGCAGTCGCTGGACGTAGTATAGCGCCGGCGACTTGAGCGGCAGCATGAAGGGCGGCTTGCCCGGGATGAAGAAATGCTCCTTGCCCGCGTCGCGGTCGGGGCCCTTGGCGACGCCCACCGCGAGGATGTCGTCGAGACCGAGGTCGGCGAGCACGGCCTGCACCTCGGCCAGCTGGCCGGCGCCGCCGTCGATGAGCAGAAGGTCGGGCCGTTCGACCTCCTCGCCCTCGTCCTCGTCCTTGACCAGGCGGCTGAAGCGGCGGCGCATGACCTCACGCATCATGCCGTAATCGTCGCCGGGGGTCAGGTCCTCGCCGCGGATGTTGAACTTGCGGTACTGGTTCTTGCGGAAGCCCTCGGGGCCGGCGACGACCATGCCGCCGACGGCGTTGGTCCCCGAGATGTGCGCGTTGTCGTAGATCTCGATCCGCTCGGGCCGGCCGTCCAGCCCGAAGACCTCGCAGAGCTCATCGAGGATTTTGCCCTGGGCCGAGCTCTCGGCCATCTTGCGGCCCAGCGCCTCGCGGGCGTTGGTCAGGGCGTGATCGACCAACGCCTTGCGGTCGCCCCGCCGGGGCTGCTCGATGCTGACCACGCGGCGGCCGTCGACCGTCTTCGCCTTCAGCGAGAAGGCCTCTTCCAGAAGCTCCTTCTCGTGCGGGACGACGTTGGACAGGATCTGCCGCGGCACGGGCCTGTCCTCGTAGAATTGGCCGAGAAAGGCGGCGAGGATTTCGGCGTCGGTGTCGCTGCGGTCGACGCGCGGGAAATAGGCGCGGCCGCCCCAGTTCTGGCCGGCGCGGTAGAAGAACACCTGCACGCAGGCCTGGCCGCCGTCCGAGTGCAGGGCGAAGACGTCGGCTTCGGCCACGCCCTCGGCGCTGACGGAATTCTCCATCGAAATGGCCGAGAGGGCGCGGATGCGGTCACGGACGCGGGCGGCCTGTTCGTAGTCCATGGCTTCGGCGGCGGCGGCCATCTCCTTCGACAGCCGGCCGATGACGGCGCGCGACTTGCCGCGCAGGAAGGCCTCGGCCTCGTCGACCAGCCCCTGGTAATCCTCAAGCGAGATCAGGCCGGTGCACGGCGCCGAGCAGCGCTTGATCTGGTGCAGCATGCAGGGCCGGGTGCGGGTCTCGTAGACGCTGTCCGAGCAGGAGCGCAGCAGGAAGGCCTTCTGCAGGGTCGTCAGGGTCCGGTTGACCGCCCAGGTCGAGGCGAACGGCCCGAAATAGTCGCCCTTGATGGTGTGGGCGCCGCGATGCTTGCGGACCTGCGGGGCGCGGTGGTCGCGGCGGATCATCAACTCCGCGAACGACTTGTCGTCGCGCAGCACGACGTTAAAGCGCGGCTTCAGCTTCTTGATGAAGTTGGACTCGAGCAGCAGGGCCTCGGTCTCGGAAGCCGTGACCACCAGCTCCATCGAACGGGTCAGGGAGACCATCAGACCGATGCGCTGGGTGTGGAACCGCCCCTGCGCGTACTGCAGGATGCGCTTCTTCAGCGAGCGCGCCTTGCCGACGTAGAGGCAGGCCCCGTCCTCGCCGTACATGCGGTAGACGCCCGGCTTGTCCGGCGCGCGCCGAGCCTCGTCCCGGATCAGCTCGGCGGCCTTGAGCGTCTCGGCGTCAGCGGGAATCGTCTCCGTCATCCCCGCCAATATAGGCGCATCCGGCGCGGCGCGTAGCCGTCAGCCGCGATCATTCTCCGGCCGGCGCCCCGCCGCGGGCGCGGACGAACATGTCAAAATCGGCCGCCGCCTCGGGGTCGATGGCGAGGGCGGCGGCCTTGTCGACCGCGCCGCCCGCCGCATCGCCCATGGCCTCCCGCGCCAGGCCGCGGCCATAGAGCGAGGCCGCCTGCCGCGGCGCGCCCTCGAGCGCCGCCTCATAATCCGCGAGGGCCTCGGCCAGCCGGCCCTGATGGAGCCGGACCATGGCCCGGCTGTCGAGATAGGACGGCGAGCCGGGAACGGCGGCGAGCGCCGCTTCGCAGTCGGCCAGCGCCTGGTCGAGGTTCAGGCCGAGCCGGGCCTGGGTCCAGCACAGGTTGTTCAGCTCGGTCGGTCCGGTCCCCGCGGCGGCGCGGATAGCGGCGATGTCCTCAAGCGCGCCGGCGGCGTCGCCGCTGCGGGCGCGGGCCTCGGCCCGGAAGCCGCGGATCTCCATCCGGTCGGGGCCGGCGGCGACCGCCGCATCGAGCGCCGGCAGGGCGTCTTCCGGAGTCCCGGCCTTGATGGCCGCGGCCATCCGCGCCTGCAGGGCGGCGGCGTCGGCCGGGTCGGCCGCCAGCCGGGCGGCGATCTGGCCGTCCGCCTCTTCGCCGCGGCCCATCTCGCGCAGGGTCTCCAGCTCCTGGACGCGTATGCCCCACTGCGCGTCGTCCAGCGCGAGAGCGGCGCGATAGTCGGCGAGGGCGCGGTCGTGGCGGCCCATACGGCGGTAGGCCCAGGCCCGGTTCATCAGGGCGCCGAGGTCGTCCCGCTGGAGCCGAAGGGCGACGGTGAATTCCAGCACGGCGTCGTCGAACCGGCCTTCCTGCATCGCAAGGAAGCCGAGGAGGTTGGTGGCCAGCACGCCGCCCGGCTCAAGCTCGACGGCCCGCTCCAGATCGGCGCGGGCGCGGGCGAACTCGCCCCGGTCCAGCAGCAGACCGCCGCGGCTGACGTGGGCGCCCGCGGACCCGGGCGACAACTCGACGGCCCGGTCGAAGGCGGCGAGCGCGCCGCGATGGTCGCCCCGGGCCCTGAGGATCTCACCGCGCTGAATCAGGGTGTCGACGTTGTCCGTCTCCGTCGACAGGGCGGCGGCGTCGGCCTCGGTGGGGCGATAGGCCGATGACGCGAGCAGCGCCACCGGCGCGGACTCCAGGGCGGCGTAGCGGACCCGGGCGGCCTCGGTCTGTTCCGCCGTCAGTTCGCCGACAAGGCTGCGGGCGCTGAGGGTGATGGTCACGAGGTCGTCCACGAGCGTGGTCGTGCGCCTGAGACTGTAACCGCCCAGCTCCTCGTCGATATCCGCGCCCTCGGTGCTGAAGCCCGCGACGCCCGGCGGGAGCTTCACCGTGATCGTGCTGCGGATGTAGCTCGGGTGGGCGACGACGTAGGGCAGGTCCGCATAGGGACCCGCCTCGCGGGCCGGGGCGATCGGAAAGCTCATGATCGTCTCGGGAAACTCCAGCCGCCGCCCCGCCCCCATGGAGGTCCACGGCAGCCGGCCGGAGCCGGTCATCGTCATCCGCAACAGGCCCGCCTCGTCGTCGTAGACGGCGGCGGCGCTGTCGACCTCGAACCCTTCCGCGGCCTGGGCCCACAAGGTCCGCAGCCCCTCGTCCCGCTCGGTCGCCGAGAGGTTGGCCAGTCCCGCCTGGAGCGCGAGCGCCGTCTCGCCGCTCATCACCATCTCGCCCACGAGGGCGCTGGGAGCGTCGAGGCCGGCCGAGGAATCGAAGGCGAGGCTGATCTGAAGCGCCGGGCTCCGGAGCGGCCGCACCGGCATGGCCTCAAGGCCGGGCCCCCCGGCCCGCAGCGGCGCCGACCAGTGGTAGGCCGGCACCGCCGCATCGGCGATGGCGCGGTCGCCGATGCGGGTGCCGTCGATCCAGTAGACCTGGCCGTCAATGACGGTGCGCACGATCACGTGGTCGAACAGGGTCAGCAGCGGCAGCCGCTCGTTCAAGCCGTCGCCGAAGGCCGTGCTGACGAGGGCCGCTTCCGCCTCGATACCCAGCCCCCTGAGCAGGGCCATCAGCAGCGCGGTCTTGCCCTTGCAGTCGCCGAACCTGCGCCGCCAGGTCTCGTCGGCAGACGCCGGCACATAGCCGCCCTCGCCCATGGCCAGGGCCAGATAGCGGACATCGTCCTGCACCAGCCGGAGCGCGGCCGCGGCGCGATCCGCGGGCGCGGCGTGGGCCTGGGCGATGCGCTCGATCTCGGCGTGCAGCGGCGATCCGGGCTCCAGCACCGCCGCCCGTTCGAACAGGGGCCTCATCAGATCGGCGATATCGGTCCAGTCGCGATACTCGGTCAGCTCGATCTGCCGCGCATGCTGGAACCGGACCGGCGTATTCGTCGGAATCTCGAGCGGCGCGAGGTCGCGAATGTCCAGCTCGACCGAATAGCCGGCGGGTCCGCGACGGGGCGTGGGCAGCGTCCACGGCGCGACGGCGCGCACGCGCACCGGGCGGTCCGACGGCCAGGTCATCCGCACGTGGAACCTCTCGACCGGCACGCCGAACTGGCCGCCGAGAATATATTCGCCGTGCCGGCCGGTGACCGGGTCGTGGTTGCTGATCGTCGTAATCACCTCCAGCACGTCTCCGACCCGCAGATCGGCCGGCTGGAGCGTGGCCGTCAGGACCCCGTCGAGCATCGAGGACTCGAGGTTCTGCTCGCGCCGCAGCACTTCGAACGATTGCGTCGCGAGGACGTCGATGACCTGGTCGCCGCGCAGGATGTTGACCGCGTGCACGGTCAGCGTCTGGCTGCCCGGCTTCCAGGCGGCGGAGACAGTGCCCGCGGCCGCCAGTCCCGTCGTCGACTGGATCAGCGTGCGGGTGCGCGACCAGGCGTGCGTCGCCTGATCATCGACGTGGATCTGGTGGTCCCAGACGAGGATGCGGAAGGGCGCGCCCGAACGGTCGACCACCGGTACGGCGTCGGCGTCGATGGCGCGGACCCAGCCCGGGGCCGGTCCGCGCTCGACCGTCTGGGCGAGGACGGGCCCGGCCAGCAGCGTCAGGCAAATGGCCCAGATCAGTCTCAGCATCGCGTCGTTCCGCCCGCCCCCATGGGTGAACGAGGTCTAACACGGATTACGCGCATGCCCAGACCGCGCGCGCACGCGAGGAGTGTCCTAGAATTTGCGCACCATCAGCACGCCGGCGATCACCAGGCCGATGCCCGCCACGCGCCCGAGGCTGATCGGCTGTTTCGGCATGCCCATGGCCCCGAAATGATCGAGCACGACGCTGAGCAGCAACTGGCCGGCCACCATCAGGATGATGGTGGTGGCGACCCCCAGCCGGGGCACGCCCCAGGCCGCCGCCACCACGAAGATGGCCCCGTACAGCCCCCCGACCCAGGCGTACCAGGGCAGGGCGCGCGACGCGGCGATATCCGGCCGGACCTGCAGTACGACCGCGAGGATGCCCAGCGCAGCCGTGCCCACGGCGAATGACACGAAGGCCGCGTTCACGGGCGAACCGACCGCACCCATCATCTTGGCGTTGGTGGGCGCCTGCAGGGCGGTGGCGGCGCCGCCGAAGACGACGGCGATCATGGCGAGGAGGGAAGGGTTCATCCGGGTTCGCTACCAGTTTGTCGCGCATTCCGCACCGGCGAACAGTTCCGCCAGACGATCCCGCGTCGCCCGGTGCGTGTCCTCCGGCAGGGCGCAGGGGTCGAACCACCCGACCTCCGCGATCTCGCCGCGGCTGGTGCGGTCGGTCAGGGTGAAGCGGTCGATGCGGTAGACGAGGACGTGGTCGCCGCGGAAGAAACGCTCGTTGGAGTGGACGCTGACCAGTGTCGGCCGGCCCTCGATGAGGACGCCGGCCTCCTCGCGCATCTCGCGGGCCAGGGCCGCCTCGCACGACTGGCCGCGCTCGACGCCGCCGCCGGGCAGCCACCAGCCGTGCAGATAGGTGTGTTTGACCAGCAGCACCCGGCCCTCGCCGTCGACCGCCACGCCGCGCACGCCCAGGGTCATGCCCCGGCTGATCCGCGACCAGGCGAAGAACAGCGGGCGGGTGAAGGGCTCAAGGCGGGTGCGCCATGTCGTCATGGGCGGACGATAGGGCCTGTCGTCGGCTTGAACAGCCGGGCCGCGCGCTTTATTGCCGGGCGCAACAAGGAGCATCGCATGCTGGCCCTCTACATCATCCTCGGCTTCGTCGCCGTTCTCGCCGCGATCAACTTCATCGAGTTCGGCCGGGTTGACTGATCCGTCGGCCCGGTCCGGCGAGACGCGCGGCGCCGCCCTCGTCACCGGCGGGGCCAAACGCATCGGCCGGGCCATCTGCCTCGAACTGGCCCGCGCCGGTTTCGACATCGCCATCCATCATCGCGACTCGTCTGACGAGGCCGCCGGCCTGGCGCGCGAGATCGAGGGGCTGGGACGACGCGCCGTCAGCCTGTCCGCCGACCTCGCCGACGTGATCGCGACCCACGAACTGACCGGCCGGGCGAGCGCGGCGCTGGGCCCGCTGTCGGTGCTGGTCAACAACGCCTCGGTATTCGCCGACGACCGGCTGGACACCGTCACCGGCGAGAGCTGGAGCGAGCATCTCGACATCAATCTGCGCGCGCCGGTGCTGCTGGCGCAGGTGTTCGCCCGTCAGGCGCCCGATGGCTCGGCCATCGTCAACATACTCGACCAGCGGGTGCTGAAACCGGACCCGCGTTTTTTCTCCTACGGCCTGTCGAAGGCCGCCCTCTGGCACGCCACGCGGACCATGGCCCAGGCCTTGGCTCCGCGCATCAGGGTCAACGGGGTGGGACCGGGCCCGACCCTGCCGTCGATCCACCAGACGGCGGAGGATTTCGCCGCCGAGGCGGCGGCCGTGCCGCTTCAACGTCCGGGCAGTCCCGAGGCGGTGGCCGCGGCCGTGCGATGGCTGGTGGACGCGGAGCTGGTGACGGGCCAGATGATCGCCGTCGACGGGGGCCAGCACCTGGCCTGGAAAACCCCGGACATCGTGGAGTAGCCCGTGGCCGCCTCATCTCCCCTGCCCTTCCCGGGCGCCGACGCCGCCCCGGGCATCCGCCGCGAAGGCCTGACCGTGTTCGTGCGCGGCCTGGAGGTCGCGGCCGGCATCGGCGTGCACGACCATGAGCTGGGGCGGCTGCAGCGGCTGGTGATCGACGTCAGTCTCGAACTGGCGCCCGCGGCGGTCGACCGGCTGTCCGACACGATCAACTACGAGACCGTGGCCGAGGCGGCCCGGAACATCGCCGCCGAAGGGCACGTCGGCCTGGTCGAGACCTTCGCCGAGCGGCTGGCGGTGGCCATGCTGGCGGACAGCCGGGTGCGGCGCTGCGCCGTGCGGATCGAAAAGCCCGGCGCACTGGACGGCGCCGCCGCTCCCGGCTGCGAGGTCACGCTGGCGCGCTGAGCCGGCGTTCGGCGGTTGCGCCGGTGGCGGCGGACCGTCATTCTGGACCCAGGACTCGAAGGACCCCCGATGGCCGAACCCGGCGATCCGCAAGACCCGGACGATCACGACGACCTGATCGGCTTCGCCTCGCCCGCGTCGCTGCAGGGGCGCGCCCGCACGCCGGAGGTTGCGGAGCCAGAGCCGAAACGCCGGCCGGAACCCGAACCCGACCTGTTCGCCGCCTCCGTCGCCGCCTCGGTCCCGGTCGAGCCGGATCCGCTCCCGGCGCCGGTGACGCCGGATCCCTCGCCGACGCCCATCGCCTCGGTCGCCGCCTCCATCCCGGTGGAGCCGGAGCCGGACCCCGTTCCCGCGCCGGCCGAACCCGCGGCCACGACTTCCGCCGAAGCGGCGCCGGTTGCGGCGGCTTCCATCTTTGAACCCTCGCCCGAGATCTCGACCCGCCCCCGGCGGCGCGAACCGACGGCCATTCCAGGAGGCGGCATGGGCCTGTACGCCGTCTACGCCCTGATCCTGTTCTCCATCCCCACGCTGGGGGCCTCGGCGCTCATCGGCCTGCTCGCCGTCACCGGTCGGGCCGGGCCGGAAGACCCGATGTCACTGTCCCACTTCCTGTACCAGCAGCGAACGCTGTGGACCGCCGCGGTGGCCGTGGCGGTGGGGCTGATCTTCTTCCTGGTGCCGTTCGGCCTGGGTCCCGCCATCATGTTCCTCGCCGCCCTGTGGCTGGTCGTCCGGGGTGCGGCGGGGGTCTGGGCGCTGAAGGCGGGCCGGCCGATCGCCGATCCCCGCGGCTGGTGGATCTGAAGGAGCCTCGCCATGACGAACACCCCTCCGAACGACGAACCGGTATTCCGCTCCGGCGGACAGGACGACGGCAAGGTCGCGGCGCTGGTCACCTGGGCGCTGTACATCCTGTCGATCCCGAGCGTCGCCCTGCTGGTGCCGATCGGTCTGGTCGTCGCCTATGCCGCGCGCGGCGGCGCTTCGGGTCTCGCCCGCCAGCATATCGAGGCGCAAATCCGGCTGTTCTGGTCAACCTTCATGTGGACGATCGTCTTCTCGGTCCTCTGGCTGGTCAGCCTGCTGCTGTCGACGATTCTGATCGGCATCCCGTTCCTGTTCGTGTTCTGGGCGGCCCTGTTCCTGCTGATGGTCTGGTTCACGGTGAAGAGCATCTTCGGCCTGATCGCGCTGCTGGGCGACCGGGCGCCCTGAGGCCGCAGAGCGACAGGGGCGGACCAAAAATCCGGGGATCGTGGATCAGCGAGGAACGGTCCGCGCCGGCCGGAGTTGCCGCAGAGTCGGCAGGCCGACTTTAGGCAGGGAGCCCCGCAGATGACCGATTTCCGCGACGTGCTCGCCCAACAGCGTTTCGAGCAGGGTTTCGCAGACGCGACGGGGCGAATCCGGACCGTGTTCGCAGACTACGCGGTTCAGGGCGGCACCCGCGTGATCCTGCACGTCGAGGCCGATCCGGCCCTGCGTGGAGGCGGCGCGGCGGGATCCTTCATGCGGTCGCTGGCCGAGCATGCACGGGCCGAGGGACTCAAGCTCGCCCCCCGGTGCAGCTATGCGGTCGTGTGGCTCAAGCGGCACCCGGAGTACGACGACGTGGTCGCGTGAGTGGAACGGCGCCCTAGCCGGCGCCGTAGCCGCCGATGATCGGCAGGATCTCGCCGGTGATGTAGCTGGAGCACTGCGGCGAGGCGAGAAACACGAAGGCGGGCGCGATCTCCTCCGGCTGGGCCGGGCGCTTCATCACCGTCTTCGAG
>NZ_DASWTO010000148.1:0-12026 GCF_036402095.1 Brevundimonas sp.
CGGCCGGGCGGGCCAGCGGCGACTGCAGGGCCTTGGTGGTCCCGTAAATCTCGATGATCTGCTCGCCGCGCTGAACCACCATCATATAATGCCGGTCGCCGGTGTAGAGGCGCGCGGTCCTCAGCAGGGCCGGATCGGACGGCGCCAGCACCGGCACGGGCGAGGTCTCGGCCAGCCTCAGCACCGGCGCCAGATCCTTGTCCTGGGCCAGCACGCCGCGCAGCCGGGCCGCGAGCGGATCCTGCCGCGCCTGCGCCAGGGCGGCGTTGTCGGCCCGCGACCGGGGCAGGTCTATCTGGGTGGCGGCGACCGGAGAGGGCGGCGGCTGCTGCGAGGTCGCGACGCCGGCGACCGCGGCGGCCGCTATGACGCCGCCGGCGAAAGCCCAGTTGCGGATGCTCATGGTGACGGCCCTCCCGCGATCACCATAGCGCCGTTATCCGATACTGGCGAGATATGGCCGCGCCGCTTGCCTTTTCCCCCCATCCCGCCTAGAAGCCGCCCGCACTTCGCACGCGGACGAGGCGCGTTCAGGGGAGACATCCCTGTCCGCACCGTTCCGAGGGACCCTTTTTCGCAAGATGGGGCGGTCCTTTAATCGCCCGCGCAACGTCTATCGGATAAAGGAACTACCCCTCATGGCTCTGCCTGAATTCTCCATGCGTTCGCTGCTTGAGGCCGGCGCGCACTTCGGTCACCAGACGCACCGCTGGAACCCGAAGATGGAGCGCTACATCTTCGGATCGCGCTCGAACATCCACATCATCGACCTGTCGCAGACCATGCCGCTGCTGCACCAGGCCCTGGTCGCCGTGCGCGAGGTCGCCGCCAAGGGCGGTCGCGTCCTGTTCGTCGGCACCAAGCGCCAGGCCGCCGATCCGGTCGCCGAGGCCGCCCAGCGCTGCGCCCAGTACTATATGAACAACCGCTGGCTCGGCGGCACCCTGACCAACTGGCGCACCGTCTCGGGCTCGATCGCCCGTCTGCGCGAGCTGGAAGGCCTGCTCGAGTCGGGCGGCGAGGGCCGGGTCAAGAAGGAGCTGCTGAACCTGCAGCGCGAGAAGGACAAGCTCGAGCTGTCGCTGGGCGGCATCAAGGACATGGGCGGCATCCCCGACATCATGTTCGTGATCGACACCAACAAGGAGGCCATCGCCATCCTTGAGGCCCGCAAGCTGAACATCCCGATCATCGCCATCCTCGACACCAACTCGGATCCGGACGGCATCACCTATCCGATCCCGGGCAACGACGACGCCGCCCGCGCCATCCAGACCTACTGCGACCTGATCGCCGACGCCGTCCTCGACGGCCTGGCCGCCGGCGCCGCTTCGTCGGGCGTGGACCTGGGCGCCGCGGTCAACCCGGACGAGCCGATGCTGCGCGAAGCCAAGGCCCCCAAGGCCGCCAAGGCTGAGGACGCCGCTCCGGCCGGCACGGAAGCCGTCGCCGAGGAAATGATCGCCGCCTCCGAGCCGGCCGTCGCCGACGAAGCCGCCCAGGAAGCGACCTCGGAAGCCAACGACGCCGTCGAATCCGAGCCGGCCCAGGTCTGATCGACCTCCGCCTCTCGACGGCGAACTGACTATGCGGCCGGGCTCAGCGGAGCCCGGCCGTTCCCGCATACGCATACCCAAGGAGACTACCCATGGCCGAGATCACCGCCGCCCTCGTGATGGAACTGCGCGCCAAGTCCGGCGTCGGCATGATGGACTGCAAGAAGGCCCTGCAGGAGACCGACGGCGACATCAACGCCGCCATCGACTGGCTGCGCGCCAAGGGCCTGTCCAAGGCCGCCAAGAAGGCCGACCGCGTCGCCGCCGAGGGCCTCGTGGCCGTGGCCTCGAAGGAAGTCGGGGCCGGCGAGATCGGCGCCGCCATCGAGTTCAACGCCGAGACCGACTTCGTCGCCCGTAACGAGCTGTTCCAGAACGCCGCCAAGAAGTTCGCCGAGCTGGGCCTCGAGCACGCCACGGTCGAGGGCCTGCACGGCGCCGAGCTGGAAGCCGGCAAGACGGTCCAGGACGAGGTCACCCAGCTGATCGCCACCGTCGGCGAGAACATGCAGCTGCGCCGCGCCGCCCGCCTGTCGGTCGACGAGGGCGTGGTCGCCTCCTACGTCCACAACGCCGTGTCGCCGGGCCTCGGCCGCATCGGCGTTCTGGTCGCCCTGCACGGCGGCGGCGACAAGGCCGCCCTGCGTGAATTGGGCCGCAAGATCGCCATGCACGTCGCCGCGACCGCCCCGCTGTCGCTGAACACCGACGATCTGGACCCGGCCGCCATCGAGAAGGAACGCGAAGTCCTGACCGAGAAGGCCAAGGAAGAAGGCCGTCCGGAGGCCATGATCGCCAAGATCGTCGACGGCCAGATCGCCAAGTTCCAGAAGGACGTGGTGCTGACCAAGCAGCCGTTCGTGATGAACCCGGACGTGACCATCGAACAGCTGGTCGCCGACACCGGCAAGGAACTGGGCGCGCCCGGCCTGCACCTCGCCGGCTTCGTCCGCCTCGCCCTCGGCGAAGGCGTCGAAAAGGTCGAGGGCCCGGACTTCGCCACCGAAGTCGCCCAGATGACCGGCGGCCAGTAAGGCCCTCGTTCCTCTTCGGGAGCAGCGAAATGAGGGGCCGGTGACGATGTCGCCGGCCCTTTTCGCATGCGCGCCATCCTGGCTTTCGGAGACGCCGGCCGTTCCCGCGTCCCCGCCATGGATCCGCCTCGGCCGGTGATCTGCCGGGATCCCGATGGCGATCAGGCCGGGTCCTGTGTCCACACCGAGGGTTGATTTGACATCACGGCGCTATCGGCGTCCCGGTTCCCGCGCAGGACAGGAGCCATGCGATGAAGACGGTGACGACCCTCGCGGCGTCCGGGATTCATGATGATCCCCTGACGGACGTGTTCGTCGGAACCGGCGCCGGCGAGACCTACTATATCGACAACCCCGACGACGTGATCATCGAGGCGCCCGGCGGCGGGACCGATCGCGTTCTGACGCCGCTGTCTTCCTACGCCCTGCCGGCGAATGTCGAGAACCTGGCCTTCATCGGGCCGGGCGATTTCACCGGCGACGGCAACGAGCTGGACAATGTGATCATCGGGGGAGGCTGGAACGATGTCCTGTCCGGCGGCCTGGGCCGCGACACCCTCGTGGGCGGGGATGGCGGCGACTGGCTGGACGGCGGGTCAGGCCTCGCCAACCAGATGCAGGGCGGCGCCGGCAATGACACCTACGTCGTCAGCGCCGCCGGAGACACGGTCGTCGAATTCGGCGGCGGAGGCGTGGATGCGGTCCGGACCGCTCTGGCGGCCTTCACCCTGGCCGCGAATGTCGAGAACCTGGCCTTCACCGGCACGGGTCAGTTCGTCGGCGTCGGCAATGGGGGGAACAATCTGATCTCGGGCGGCGTCGACGGCGACACCCTGATCGGGCGGGACGGCGACGACACCCTGTCCGGGGGGGCGGGCGCCGCCAACACCCTGATCGGCGGGCTGGGCGACGACACCTATGTGGTGCAGGTCGCGACGGACAGCATCGTCGAACACGCCGGCGAGGGAACGGACACCATTCAGGTCACGCTCGCCGGCTACACCCTTCGGGACCATCTGGAGAATTTGACCTTTACCGGCACGGGCGATTTCGTCGGTGTCGGCAACACCCTCGCCAACACGATACGGGGCGGAAGCGGGAAGGACTCGCTGAACGGCGGCGCGGGCGACGACCTCCTCGAAGGTCTCTTCCAATGGGACAGGCTGGACGGCGGCTCCGGCGACGACAGGCTCTACGGCGGCTCGGGCCAGGACGTGTTGATCGGCGGCGCGGGCGCCGACCTCCTGGATGGCGGGGAAGGGGGCGACGACTACGACTACGCGGACTATTCCGCCCAGACGGCGGCCATCCGCGTCAACCTCGCCGCCGGCCTGACGCAGAACGACGGCCAGGGCGGCGTGGACATCCTGATCGACATCGAGAACGCACGAGGCGGCTCGGGCGCCGACGTCCTGATCGGCGACGCGGTCGGGAACGACCTTTTTGGCGGCGCCGGCGCCGACATGCTGGTCGGGCAGGGCGGCAATGACTCGCTGGACGGCGGCCCGGGGCTGGATACCTTGCAGGGCGGGCTCGGCGACGACTTCTACTGGGATCCAGACCTCGGCGACACCTTGGTGGAGTTCGCCGGGGAGGGCGAGGACACCGTCTGGGTGCTGGCGATCAATTACACCCTGCCCGCCAATCTCGAGAACCTCCACTTCAGCAATCCGGGCGTCGTCCACGGCGGATATGGAAACGACCAGGACAATTCGATCGAGGGCGGAGACCTCGGGGACCTGCTGGCCGGCGGCGCCGGAGACGACACCCTGACCGGCCTCTGGGGGGACGATATCCTGCGGGGCGACAGCGGAGATGATCTCCTGATCGGCTTCGACGGGACGGACACAGCCGTGCTGTCAGGACTGGCCGGCGGCTACGCCTTCGCCCACAATGACCTGGGCGGGGTGACGATCACGGACACCAACCCCGCGGACGGCGACGACGGGGTCGACATCCTGATCGAGGTGGAGTTCGCGCGCTTCGGCGACGGAACCGTCCTGAATCTGGCGCCCTGGGAGAGCCCCGGCCTGACCCGGCCTGACGACAGCGTGGCGGAAGCGCTCTCCCGACCGAGGGCGAAACTTGCCCTCGACGACCTGGCCGTGACGCTTCATCCGGCCGGAGACGTCTGGGACATGGCCTAGCCCGGAGGCGGCGGCTTGGGTCGTCGGCCCCTTTCTCGTATGGGGGCGTTCAGCGGCGAGGAGACTTCCATGATCCAGGACGAAGGCGCGCCTGAGGAGGACGGCGGCGGCTATGACGTCGACGACTGGTCGCGCCTCAAGGCGTTCACCGGGGCGGTCGCCACGCTCGACGACGTTCAGGCGAAACGGGCGGTCTTCGCCCTCGCCGAGACCGACGATCCCCGCGTCATCCCGATGGACCTGCCCCAGCCGGTGATCTGGTGGGAGACGGACGGCGAGCAGGCGGCCGTCGCCGTGCAGGCCGAGAGCCACCTCGGCCCCGACGGCGAGGACATGGAGGTTCTGGGGCTGATCCTGCCCGACGGCGGCGGCGCCGTGGCCCTGCTGGAAGACGTCGACCTCGTCGATGCGACCGATCCGGTCTGGCGCCGGCTCGTCGCCGAGGCGATCGATGTGGACGACCTCGGGGACTGAGTCGCAGGGGACTGACCGACCTAGGCCGGGATACGCCGCCGCGCGAGGATCATCGCCCCCACCAGGCAGCTGCCGAACAGCAGGCCTTCAACGCCCCCCGTCACGGCCTGGCTGACCGGACCGAAGCCGCTCTCGCCGAACAGGCCGCCGATCTGGTCGAGCTGCAGGCGGGAACTGGGGAAGCGGCGGGCGAGCAGATCGAGGCTGCCGCCCAGCATCCGCCCTCCGAACAGCGGAATGGCCACGCCCGCGGCGGCCCCGGCCAGGCCTCCGGCGAGAAGGCCGCGGCGCAGCTCGAACCGGCGGGGGCCGCGGCTTCCCAGCCAGGCGCCGAGCCCGACGGCGGCGCCGATCAGCGCGCCCTCGGCCGCCCCGGTGATGTTGCCGGGCGACTGCCCGAACAGCAGGTTGAAGGCGTCGAGGCCGATCAGCTTGCCGACGGCCCCGGTCAACAGGCCGCCCGCCGCCCCGCCGATCACGCTCCATTGCCACGGCCGTCCGGGCATGAAGCCTGCGGCGACCCCGAAGCCGACGCCCCCGCCGGCGATCAGGCCCAGCACGAGGCTGAGGCAGACGAAGACCAGCAGCACCGAGATTTCGCCCATGCCCGGCTGCAGCGGCTGGGAGGCCCCGCCGAAGCCGTAGAACAGGCCGATCAGGACGCCGGCCGCGCCGCCGCCCGCCATGCCCGCCGCACCGAGCAGGCCGAACCGCCGCCAGAAGGCCGGAGCCTCCGCCGCCGCCGCAACGCTCGCCGGCGCCGGCGCGGCCTCGACCCGCTCCACCGTCGCGATGAAGCGATAGCCGTGCTTGGGGACCGTTTCGATGAAGCGCGGCCGGACGGCGTCGTCGCCGAGCTGGCGCCGCAGGGTCCGGATGCATTGCGTCAGCGCTTCGTCCGTGACCGGCACACCGCGCCAGACCTCCCCGAGGAAGCGGTCCTTCGACACCAGCCGGCCCTGTTCGCTGACCAGCAGCGCCAGGGCGTCGAGATAGCGGGCGTTCAACTCCACCGGCGCGTCGTCGCGCTTGAGCTGACGGTCCCGGACATCGAGGGAGAAGCCTTCGAAGCGAAAACTGCCGGGCGCCATTTTTCAGCAAGACCTCAGGAGTTGCTCATGCCGCTCACCAACCGCGCCAGGCAGGGTGGGAGCCTCACCCAAGCAGGAAGGCAAGGCAATGGAGAATAGTGCAGGCGCCGCGGCCTCGTCACGCGCCGGCCGCGGGTGGCTGGCGCCCGCCGGCACGGTCGCAGCCCTCATGGCCATCGGCCTGCCCCTGTACGTGATCGAGGCGACCGACGACCGGGACAAGGTCGTGCTCACCCGCAACGAGGCGATCGGGGAGCCGCTCGGCGGCCGGACCTGGCGCGGCGGGCTCGCGAACGCCACCGACCGCGCCCTCACCGACGTCTCGGTCCAGATCCGCTTTCACGACCGCGCCGGCCGGCCCGTCGGGGCGCCGGTCAGCGCCCGCGCCGCCCGGCTGGGCCCCGGCGCCCGGCTCGATCTGCAGGCGCGCCTGCCGGCCGCGGCGGCCGGCCTGCAGATATGGGCCCTGCGCTGGACCGGGGAGGGCGGGGAGACCGTCGGCCTCGGCCCCTACGAACGGTGGACCTTCGGCCACGTGCAGGTCTGATCCGTCGCACGGGCCCGGCCTTCTCCCGCGGCGCCGGAACGGCTAAGTCCTTTCCATGATCGGAAGACTGAACCACGTCGGCGTCGCCACCCCGTCCATCGAGGCCAGCGTCGCCCTGTATCGCGACCTGCTCGGCGCCACGAAGGCCCACGCGCCGTTCGACCTGCCGGCCCAGGGCGTCCGCGTCTGTTTCGTCGACCTGCCCAACAGCCAGATCGAGCTCATCGAACCCCTCGGCGACGATTCGCCCATCCACGGCTTTCTCGCGAAGAATCCGAAGGGCGGTCAGCACCACGTCTGTTTCGAGGTCGAGGACATCCTCGCCGCCCGCGACGCGCTGCGGGCGAAAGGGGCGACCATTCTCGGCACGGGCGAGCCGCGCATCGGCGCCCACGGCACGCCGATCATCTTCGTCCATCCGAAGGACATGGGTGGGGTGCTGGTCGAACTGATGGAAACGCCGAAAGCCGGAGCCCACTGATGGACATGCCGATCGGGCCGGTGACCATGCTGGCCATCTACATCGTCTGCTGGTGGGTCGTGCTGTTCGCCATCCTGCCGCTCGGCATGTCGCAGGGCGCCCAGGACCGCCCGGTCGACGGGGGCCAGTGGGGCGCGCCCGCCAATCCGCAACTGAAACGCAAATTCCTCACCACCAGCTGGGTCGCCCTGATCGTCTGGGCGGTGGTGATGGGGCTGGTCTACATCGGCTGGATGCCCCTGCCGAACCTCGCCCCCCCGGCCTGAGCGACGCGATGACCGACCGCCTGTTTCTGCTGAATCCCGACTGGCGCGACGACGAGGGCGGCCCGTGGTTCTGCCCCGCCGGGGCCTTCATCGAGGGCGTGCTGGCCTTCTATCCCGCCCTCAAGGACCGGCTGGACATCGTCCGGATCGATCACGCCCGCCCGCGCCCGCCGGTCGTCGACCTCGTCGGGGAGGAGCACCAGTCCTGCCCCATCCTCGTGCTGGACGGCGCCTTCGACTGGCCTGACGCCCGGACCAGCGAGGCCACCGGCCGCCGCTTCCTGCAGGACCACGCCATCGCGCCCTACCTGGCGGCGCGTTACGGGATCGGGCGGCCGCATCCTTGAGAGGGCTTAGGGCTTAGGGCTTAGGGCTTAGGGCTTAGGGGGTAGGCACAGGAGACGGTGGTGAACTCAGGCCCCCTAATTTCTACGTCCTAATTCCTAAGCCCTCGTCTGGCCTAGCTTTCGCCCCGCCGTCCCGGCTAAAGCTCGTGTCCCACGCCTCCCACGCCGGATTCCCTCCCATGCGCCTGTCGCGCTACTTCCTGCCCACCCTCAAAGAAGCCCCTTCAGACGCCCAGATCGTCTCGCACCAGCTGATGCTGCGCGCCGGCCTGATCAAGCAGGAGGCCGCCGGCATCTACGCCTGGCTGCCGCTCGGCCTGCGGGTGCTGAAGAAGATCGAGCAGATCGTGCGCGAGGAGCAGGAGCGGGCAGGGGCCGTCGAACTGCTGATGCCGACCCTCCAGCTCGCCGACCTGTGGCGGGAGTCCGGCCGCTATGACGCCTACGGCCCCGAGATGCTGCGCATCACCGACCGGCACGAGCGCGAGCTGCTCTACGGACCCACCAACGAGGAGATGATCACCGACATCTTCCGCGGCTTCGTGAAGAGCTACAAGGCGCTGCCGCTCAACCTCTTCCACATCCAGTGGAAGTTCCGCGACGAGCGCCGCCCCCGCTTCGGCGTCATGCGCGGTCGCGAGTTCCTGATGAAGGACGCCTACTCCTTCGACATCGACGAGGCCTCGGCCCGGCGGGCCTACAACCGCATGTTCGTCGCCTATCTGAACACCTTCGCCCGGATGGGGCTGAAGGCCGTGCCGATGCGCGCCGACACCGGCCCGATCGGCGGCGACCTGTCCCATGAGTTCATCGTCCTTGCCGACACCGGCGAGAGCGCGGTCTTCTGCGACCGCAAGCTGGTCGAGATGCCCGCGCCGGGCGCCGACGTCGACTGGGACGACCTGCAGGCCATCGTCGACGAGCGCACCTCGATGTACGCCGCCACCGAAGAGATGCACGACCAAGCACGGTTTGAGGCCGAAACGATTCCAGCGAATAGGATGTCGGCGCGCGGCATCGAAGTCGGCCACATCTTCTATTTCGGGACCAAATACTCGGCCCCGATGAAGGCCTTCGTCGCCGGCCCCGACGGCAAGGATGCGCCGGTGCACATGGGCAGCTACGGCGTCGGCGTCTCGCGCCTGCTTGGCGCCATCATTGAGGCCAGTCATGATGAGGACGGGATAATTTGGCCCCGTGAGGTCGCCCCCTTTAGCGTTATCCTCATAAATCTACGGCCGGGGGACCCCGCTACCGACAGTGTCTGCGAAGCATTTTATGAAGCGGCAGAAGCTGCTGGCCACGAGGTGCTTTACGACGACACTGATGAACGGGCTGGGGCCAAATTCGCACGGGCTGAGCTGATTGGTATCCCGGTTCAAGTCGTCGTTGGGCCCAAGGGAGCCCGAGACGGGGTGATCGAGCTTAAAGCGCGAAATGATCCGGAGCGCCGGAGCATCTCCCTGGAGGACGCATACCAGCAACTGCGTTCTAGGTGGGAGAAGAAGCACCAGAAGAGCCAGCCGTTGGCATTGCAGCCTCGAGCCAATCAGATCACCACCGATGTCGAATAGCGCAAGCAAGCCCGCCGGCCCCTTCTCCGCCTGGGAGTTCGGCCTCGCCCTGCGCTATCTGCGGGCTCGCCGGCGCGAGGGCGGCATCGCCCTGATCGCCATCATCTCCTATGTCGCCATCGCCCTGGCGGTGATGGCCCTGATCACCGTCATGAGCATCATGGCCGGCTTCCGTTCGACCCTGCTCGACCGGATGCTGTCCTTCAACGGCCATATGTTCGTCCAGGGCCAGCTGCTCGACACGCCGGAGCGCGACCAGGCCCTGCAGCGCATCCGCGCCGTTCCCGGGGTCGAAAGCGCCGTGCCGGTGATGACCAGCTACAGCCTCGTCCGCGGCGCCGGCCAGACCAACCCCGCCGCCGTGCGCGGGGTCCGTCCCGAGGACCTCGCCGCCAACACCTACGTCTTCGCCAGCCTGTCGGAAGAGGCGAAGCGCACCTTCGGCCAGGGCCCCTACGGCGGCGAGAACATTCTGGTCGGCAAGGCGCTGGCCGACATGATGGGCCTGCGCGTCGGCGACCCCCTGACCCTCTATTCCCCGACCGGCGCCACCAGCGCCTTCGGCAATCTCGGCGGACTTGAGAAAACCTATCGCGTCGGCGGCGTCTTCACCTCCGGCACCACCGATTTCGACCAGCTGTTCATCTTCATGCCGCTGGAGCAGTCGCAGCTGTTCTTCGGCCGCGAAGCCGCCTGGGACGCCATCGAGCTGAAGGTCGTCGAGCCCGACCGCGTCGAGCTCCTGCGCGCCCCGGTGATGCGCGCCGCCGGCTCCGGCGCCATCGTCTCCGACTGGCGCGACCGCATGGCCGCCTTCTGGGGGGCCCTGAAGGTCGAGCGCGTGGCCATGAGCATCATCCTCGGCCTCGTCGTCGCCATCGCCGCGCTCAATATCATCTCCGGCATCGTCATGCTGGTGAAGAACAAGACGCGCGACATCGCCATCCTGCGCACCGTCGGGGCCAGCCAGTCGTCGATGCTGCGGATCTTCTTCATCGCCGGGGCCACCATCGGCGTGGCCGGCACCGTCACCGGCCTCGTGCTCGGCCTGCTGTTCTGCCTGAACATCGCCGACATCCAGCATTTCCTCGAGGGCCTGTTCGGCGTGAAGCTGTTCGACGCCGAGGTCTATATGCTCGACGCCATTCCGGCAGAGGTCGATCCCGCCGACGTCGTCTGGGTCACCCTGTGGTCGGTGTTCATGTCCTGCGTGGCCAGCCTGCTGCCGTCGTGGCGGGCGGCGAAAATGGATCCGGTGGAGGCCCTCCGTTATGAGTAAGCCCCCCCGCGGCGCTGGCCGCGTCGTCAGCGGCGCCCCCGTCCTGTCGGTGCGGAACGTCACCCGCACCTATGAGTCCGCCGCCGGTCCCCTGACCGTGCTCAAGGGCGTCGATCTGGACGTCATGCCCGGCGAGGTGGTCGGCCTGATCGGCCCCTCGGGCTCCGGCAAGTCGTCCCTGCTGCACGCTGCCGGCCTGCTGGAGCGGCCGACCTCGGGCGAGATCCGCATCGACGGCGAGGATGTCGGCGGCCTGCCCGAGCGGGTCCGCACCCACATCCGCCTCGCCAGCATCGGCTTCGTCTACCAGTTCCATCACCTGCTGGCCGAGTTCGACGCCCGCGACAACGTCGCCCTGCCGCTGCGCATCGCCGGGACGAAACAGGCCGAGGCCCGCGCCCGCGCCGAGGAGGTGCTCACCGCCCTCGGCCTCGGCGAACGCCTGACCCACCAGCCGGCCCAGATGTCGGGCGGGGAACAGCAGCGCGTCGCCGTCGCCCGCGCCCTCGCCAACCGGCCGCGCCTGCTGCTGGCCGACGAGCCGACCGGCAACCTCGACCCCGCCACCAGCCAGACGGTGTTCGAGGCCCTGCACGACCTCGTCAAGAAGACCGGCGTCGCCGCCCTGATCGCCACCCACAACATGGAGTTGGCCGGCCACATGGACCGCGTCTTCGCCCTGAAGGACGGCCATCTGGAAGAGCGCCCCGCCGAGAGCCACGAATACTGAGCCGGTCGGCGCCTCCCCATCCACGGTGAGGCGGGGCCGCGCGGCGGTGGAGGGCGCTGCGGCGAAGGCCGGACCGTGCTAGACTGGACCCTCATGGAGGCGCCCATGTTCGAAGCCATCCAGACCCAGCTCGCCGCAGCCTGTCGCGCCCGCTCCGGCGGACGGGTGGCTGAGGCCCGCGACGCCTACGCCCGCGCCGCCGCGCTCAGCCGCGAGGCCGGCCGGCCCTTGCTGCAGGCCCATGCGCTGCGCCATCTATCCGACATCGACCGCGAGGACGGCCAGGCCGCCGAGGCGCTCGGCCACGCGGAAAAGGCGGCCTCCCTCTATCGCGGCAAGGCCGGCGAGCCGCTCGACCTCGCCAACGCCCTGCGCCTCAAGGCCCTGGCGCTCGAAGACCTGCACCGTCCCGATCAGGCGGTCGCCGCCTGGACCGAGGCCCGCGCCCTCTACGCGGCGGCCGAGGTCGCCGCGGGCGTGGCCGAGTGCGAGGCGCGGCT
>NZ_DASWTO010000149.1:0-8315 GCF_036402095.1 Brevundimonas sp.
GCGGCGCCCGTCGGGCCGAATACGAGCGCGAGCTGGCCGGGCTGACCCCCGATCCTTCGGTCATCCGGCTGGACCACAACCAGCCCGAATTCAGCCGCCCCGCCGGCGCCTATGTCCAGAACGCCGTGACGGCCACGCGTATCGCCCAGGCCCGCCAGCGTACCGACCGAGTGCCGTGGTCGGTGGTGCAGCGCTACGGCGTGCCGTCCGAAATCCTCGTCGCCGTCTGGGCCCAGGAGTCGGCTTTCGGCCAGGTCCAGGGCGACCACGACGTCATCCGTTCGCTGGCGACGCTCGCCTACGACGGCCGGCGCAGGGACTGGGCCGAGGCCCAGCTGAAGGACGCGCTGGATATCGTCGTCGACGGCCGCCGCGCCCGCGCCGGGCTGAAGGGCAGCTGGGCCGGGGCCATGGGCCAGACCCAGTTCATGCCCGACAACTACCTGCGCCTCGGCGTTGACCAGAACGAGGACGGCCAGGTCGATATCTGGGGCACGGACGCCGACGCCCTCGCCTCGGCCGCCAACCTGCTGGCCCAGGCCGGCTGGAAGCGCGGCCAGACCTGGGGCTACGAGGTCCGCCTGCCGGCGAATTTCGACTATTCGGACGCCGAGGGCCCGCGCCATCCGTGGTCGTACTGGGCGGCGAAGGGCGTGACCCTGGCCCACGGCGGCGCGCCCAATGCGGCGGAAGCCCGCGAGGAGGCGACGATCCTGTTGCCCCAGGGCGCGCGGGGCCCGGCCTTCCTGGCGCTGCCCAATCACTACGTGATCCGGCGCTACAACAACTCGGTCAGCTATGCGCTGGCGATCGGGCTGACGGCCGACGGCATCCAGGGACGGCCAGGGCTGGTCGGCGCCTGGCCGGACGACGCGCCGTTGTCGCGCGAGCAGCGGATCGGCGCCCAGCGCGCCCTGACGGCCCTCGGCTACGACACCCAGGGCGTCGACGGGGTCATCGGGGCGAATACGCGCGCGGCGCTACGGCGCTGGCAGATGGCGACGGGGCGGCTCGCCGACGGCTATCTGACCTCCGACCTCGCCGACGAGTTGATCCGCCGCGCCGGCTGACCCCGGGGTTCAGGCCGCTTGGGCCGATCCCGGGCCGGCCAGGCCCTGCATGATCATCTTGTTGATGTCGATCAGCGCTTCGAAATCGTCCTCGCCGCGCATCACGGCGGAGGAGTGTTTGCTGACGAACAGGCTGATCGAGATGATTTGCGCCCGCAGCGCCTTGTCCATGGCGTTGTCGGGGTTGGCGCAGTCGGTGGCCAGCGTGGACCAGAGCCGGCGGTTCCAGTCCAGGGCGTCGATCCGCGTGGCGACGTCGCCGGGGTCCACGGTCGAGGCGTGCATCAGCGCCCGGGTCACCTGCCCGAACAGCCGGTACTCCATCTCGCGCGGGTTTTCAGCCCGCGTCGCCGCGGTCTTGTACGCCTGAAGCGACATTCGCCAGACCTTCCTCGTAATCAACCAGTTTCCGGGCGGCCATCAGCGCCTTGTAGTATTCGCGCGACATCACGTGCCGCGACGCCGCGACGCAGTCGGCCAGCACCTGCGGGTTGCGCGTGGCGCCCATGAACTCGGTCAGGCGCATCGCGAACTCGTCATACACCTTCGGCGCCGCGCTCTCGTCGAGGTACATCATCATCACGGGGAAGTAGATGCGCCTCGCCGGCGAATTGACGTCCTCGGGCTGCATGATGTCCTTCTCGCGCAGCACGCTGGCCTTGTTCTGCAGGATCAGCACGCCGCGGCGATCGCCGTTCTGGACCACGGCCCCGTTGAGAACGAATTTCTCGCCGGGCTTGAGCGACAGCTTCAGCGGCATGCGGGGCGACTCCTGACAGGCGCACGGCGACGTTAGGAAGCCGGGAACGAACGCAGGCTAAACAGTCGTGGTTAACCATCCCTTGTGATCCCGCTGGCAATGGTCGGGCGGTCACCGCAGGATCACCGCATGTCCGCCGTCGAGTTGTCGCCCGAACAGATCCACGGGATCGCCCCCGCCGCCCAGGGAGTCGCGGGCGACTCCGCCTCCCCCGAGGCCATCCGCAAGCTCTCGCGCCAGCTGGCTAATCCGAAGCTGGCGGTGAAGACCCAGCGCAAGGCGCTGGAGAAGCTGAAGGCGGCCCTGATGGCGATCCGGGCGGGCGATTTCGACCGCGGGGCCCAGCGCGCCCTCGAGGCGCTGAAGATGGACGAGACCAGCGGCCTGGCCTGGCACGTGCTGGCCATCTGCCGCGAGAAGTCGGGCCACCTGGGGCAGGCCCTGTTGGCCTATGAGGCGGCGCTGAAGCTGCTGCCCAACGAGACGGACGTGGCGCATGACCTCGGCCGCCTGGCCCAGCAGATGGGCTATCTCGACATCGCCGAGAAGCTGCTCCTCAAGTATCTGGCCGCCGATCCCGGCCATGTGGAGGCGACCAACAACCTGGCCTGCGTGCAGCGTGACCAGAAGCGCTACGGCGACGCGATCGAGACGCTGCGGGCGCTGCTGGGGGTCGAGCCGGAATCGCCGGTGCTGTGGAACACGCTCGGAACGGTGCTGAGCGACCAGGGCGACATGGCCACGGCCCTGACCTTCTTCGAGGAGGCGCTGCGCCACGACCCCGACTTCGCCAAGGCCCGCTACAACCGCGCCAACGCCCGCCAGCCGCTGGGCGACGCCCTCGGCGCGCTGGAAGACATCGACGCCGCCCTGCCGGGGGCCGAGAGCCCGTACGAGCGGGCGATGATGAGCATGGCGCGGGCCATGCTGCTGATGACGCTGGGCCGCATTCCCGAGGGTTTCGAGGCCTATGAGGTGCGGCTCGATCCGCACCTGCCCGAAGCCATGCGGGTGGCTGTCGACGCGCCGCGCTGGGATCCGAAGGGCGAGGACGTTCGGGGCAAGCGGCTGCTGATCGTCGGCGAGCAGGGCATCGCCGACGAGATGGTGTTCGGCACCTGCATCGGCGACGCCATCGAGGCGGTCGGGCCGGAGGGTCAGGTCTATGTGGCGGTCGAGCCTCGCCTGATCGGCCTGTTCCAGCGCGCCTTCCCCACGGCCGTGGTCGGCGGCCACAAGTCGGTCAAGCTGGAGGGCCGGATCACCCGCTACGTGCCGTTCGCCGAGGAGCTGGACGGCGGCGTCGACGCCTGGATCCCGATGGCCTCGCTGCTGGCGGTCTACCGGCCCTCGATCGAAGCCTTTCCCGACCGGCGCGGCTACCTGGTCCCCGACGCCGGCAAGGTGGCGCACTGGAAGGCCGAGCTGGAAAAGCTCGGCCCCGGCCTGAAGGTCGGCCTGCACTGGAAGAGCCTGGTGCTGACCGGGTCGCGGGCGCGCTATTTCTCGAGCTTCGAGCGCTGGCGGCCGGTGCTGACCACGCCCGGCGCGGTGATGGTCAACCTGCAGTGCGGCGACGTGTCGGACGATCTGGCGGCGGCGGCGGCGGCGGGCGTCTCGATCTGGACCCCGCCGATCGACCTGAAGGACGATCTGGAGGACGTGGCGGCCCTGTCGAAGGCGCTGGACCTGGTGATCGGCCCCGGCATCGCCGGGACCAATCTGGCGGCGGCGGTCGGCGGGACGGCGTGGATGATCACCGCCCCCGACGACTGGCACTATCTGGGCACGGACCGGTATCCCTTCTATCCGCATCTGCGGTTCTTCCGGCGTGACAGCTTCGCCGACTGGGAGGGCGCCATCGCCCGCATCCGCGAGGCCCTGGACGAAGCGGTGGCCCGGGGCGGCGCCGGGGGGAACGCCGGGTAAAGCAGAGGCGTTGATCTCCCGAAGACAGGGAGATGTCAGATGCCGCGGCCCGAGGACTATTCGGACGACCAGGAACAGTCGGAAGTCTTCGACGAGGACAATTTCGACGAGGCCGACGCCGGCGCGCCGACCAACGAGTTCAAGACGTTCGAGGAGCTGCCTGACGTTCTCGACGTGACCTCGGCCGACGGCGATGGCGACGAGGAGGACCTCGACGATATCGACATCGAGGACGAGGTGACCGACTCGCTGTCGGCCTCCGGCATCGAGCCCGAAGCGGACGAGTTGTACGGCGTGGACGGGACCCGGCTGACCGAGATCGATTCCGGCGGCGGCGACCTGCAGACCCACGATGAGGTGGAGCTGGTCTATGCGGGCCTGATGGAGGACGTGCGCGGGGCCCAGGCCAGCGCCGCCCACTGGGAGGCCAAGCGGCTGTCGGACGACGACATCGCCGACCTCGGCTACGGCCCCGACGGCGACGAAGACCATCCGGCGAACTGAGGAGCCAGACCATGACCACACAGCATGACGGCCGCACCGACCATCAGCAGGCCCGACCCGACGACGTCGCGGCGGCCCGGCGGGCCGATCCCAAGACCGGCAAGCCGGATCAGCTCTGCGAAGACGAGCGCGACGCCGAGAACCGCCAGGAGGCCCTGGTCGACGAGGGGGTGGAGGAGACCTTCCCCGCCAGCGATCCGGTGAGCGTGAAGCGGATCACCTGAGGGGCCGGGGTTTTACCCGGGTAAAACCGAAAACGCGGTTAGCAAGGTCCGCAGAGTCGGCATCGGCGACCCGGGGAACTCCCGAACGACGGGGGGCAGAGTCGGCAGAGTCCATATCGACGCGCCTCGGGCGGTGCGGCGGGGGTGCGATTGTCAAAGACCGGCGCCTGCCGGGGGCAGGACGAGCGGCATTATGCGCCCGCCGTCAGCCCGGGCGGGAAGATGGGGTCGAGAAAAGGCGATATGTCTGGAAAGGCGCGATGTTTTCCGCGCTATCCGACTATAATTCCGCGGATCGCCAGCAGAGCGTCACGTTCACCTCCCTGTCGGCGAAGGCCGACGGGAGGACAGGTCGATGCGAATGCAGCGATCTGTCCTCCCCATTCGCCTGACGCGAATGGGGAGGTGAACGCGAGGTCCTACCCCTTCACCCGCCACGTCGCGCCCTGGGGGCCGTCCATGACGACGACGTCGAGGGCGTTGAGGCGGTCGCGGATGCGGTCGGCCTCGGGCCAGTCCTTCGCGGCGCGCGCGGCGGCGCGCTGTTCCAGCAGCGTCTCGACCTCGGCGCGCAGGGCGTCGGAGACATCGCCTTCCAGCCAGGCGGCCGGGTCGGCCTGAAGCACGCCGAGGATGGCGGCGGCGGCGGTCAGTTCGCCCTTGGCCCGGGCCACGACCCCGTGGTCGCCGGCCGTCATGCCGCGCTCGATCTCGCTGGACAGGGCGAACAGGCCGGCCATGGCGCCGGGGGTGTTGATGTCGTCCTCGATGGCCTTGAGGAATTCGGCCGGCGGCTCGTCGGTCGAGGCCTCGACGGCGGCGGCGCGGTGCAGCGCTCCGTAGAGGCGGTCCAGGGCCTTGCGGCTCTGATCCAGCAGCGACTGGTTCCAGTCCAGCGGCTGGCGGTAGTGGGCGCTCAGCAGGGCCCAGCGCACCACCTCGCCCGGGATCGACTGCACGAGATCGTGCAGCAGCAGGACGTTGCCGATCGACTTGGACATCTTTTCCGCGTCGACGGTCAGGAAGCCGTTGTGCATCCAGTAGCGGCTGTATTCGGCGTGGGCCGCCGGCTCATGGGCGTGGCCGTGGGCGCAGACGCCCTGGGCGATCTCGTTCTCGTGGTGCGGAAAGACCAGGTCAATGCCGCCGCCGTGGATGTCGATCGGCAGGCCCAGCGTCTCCTCGATCATGGCCGAGCATTCGATATGCCAGCCCGGCCGTCCGTCCCCCCACGGCGAGGGCCAGGACGGCTCGCCCTGCTTCGACGGCTTCCACAGCACGAAATCGTGCGGGTTCTTCTTGTAGGGCGCCACCTCGACCCGGGCGCCGGCGATCATGTCGTCGAGGTTGCGCCCGGACAGGCGGCCGTAGGCCTCATAGGCCGAGACGTCGAACAGGACATGGCCCTCGGCGGCGTAGGCGCAGCCCTGGTCCATGATGGCGCCGATCTGGGCGACGATGGCGTCCATATGGTCGGTGACGTGCGGAGCGATGTCGGGCGGGGAGACGTTGAGCCTGGCCATGTCCTCGAGATAGGCCGCCTCGTAGCGCGAGGTGACCTCGCCGATCGGCGTGCCTTCCTTCGCGGCCTTCGCATTGATCTTGTCGTCCACGTCGGTGACGTTGCGGGCGTAGATCACGGCGTCGGCCCCGTAGGTCCGGCGCAGCAGCCGCACCAGCACGTCGAACACCACCGGCGGGCGGGCGTTGCCGATATGGGCGTAGTCGTAGACCGTCGGGCCGCAGACGTAGAGGGTCACCCGGCCGGGGTCGCGCGGCTCGAAGATGCGCTTTTCGCGGTGCAGGGTGTCGTGGATCGTCAGCGGCATGGGGAGACTTTGCGGGAGAGTTTTCTTGCGGGACGGACGGGCGGTCCCATATAGGCCGCCAAGCTGATAAAGAGTCCCCCGCGACTTACAAAGCCGCGTGTCCGAGAATTCCCTGATGAGCGTCACTCCCGTCAAGCCGGTCCTGATCGGCGACAATGACCAGCCCCGGCTCCGCCCGTCGCGCGAGGAGGCCCTGAAGGCCGTCCGCACCCTGCTGGCCTGGGCCGGCGACGATCCCGACCGGCCCGGTCTGATCGACACGCCGAAGCGGGTGGTGGACGCCTATGGCGAGTGGTTCGACGGCTATGACGCCGACGTCGAGAAGGAGCTGAGCCGCACCTTCGAGGACGTGCAGGGCTATGACGACATGGTGCTGCTGCGCGACATCGAGGTGGAGAGCCACTGCGAGCACCACATGGCGCCGTTCCTGGGCAAGGCCTACGTCGCCTACATCCCGAACGAAAAGGTGGTCGGCATTTCCAAGCTGGCCCGGGTGGTCGAGATCTTCTCGCGCCGGCTGCAGACCCAGGAAACCCTGACCCAGCTGATCGCCGAGGCCATCGAATCGCATCTGCAGCCCGCCGGCGTCGCCATCCTGATCGACGCCGAGCACCAGTGCATGACGACGCGCGGCGTGCATCACCGCCACGTTTCGACCATCACCACCCGGTTCACTGGCGCCTTCAAGTCCGACGCGGCGCTCAAGGACCGGTTCCTGAAGCTCGCGAAAGGCTGATCCGGCTCGCCTGCGAGGCGTAAAGCGAAGGTGGAACCCGCGATGGAACCCTCTTCGCCCCGAACCCGCTTTACAAGCCGGGCCGGGGACGCCAAGAGACGGTCCGAAGCTTTCAGCGTCGCTCGCCGCGTGTCGCGCCGGGCCTGATGGAGAACCAAAGCGGATGGCCGCCAAACTTTCCGGACCCGGTGGTGCCAAGGGCCACACCATTGAACAGAACGCCGACATCAACGTCACGCCGTTCGTCGACATCATGCTGGTGCTGCTGATCATCTTCATGGTCGCCGCGCCGATGGCCACCGTGTCGATCCGCCTCGACCTGCCGCCGGCCGTGCCGCCGCCGCCGGACGCCCCGCAGAAGGATCCGGTCTACATCACCGTCCAGGAGACGGGCTCGATCTTCATCGCCGACCAGCAGACCACGCTGGAAGGCCTGTCGGCCGACGTCTGCACCGCCCTGGGCGGCGGCTATCCGGCCTGTAAGGAAGAGCGCGTGTTCATCCGCGCCGACCCGGAAGTCACCTACAACCAGTTCATGGAAGTCATGAACGAGCTGCAGTCCAAGGGCTTCTTCAAGGTCGGCCTGCTCAACGAAGACATCGAATAGGCGCTGCGCCCGTTCACCCAGAACAGGGGCCGCTTCCTCCGGGAGGCGGCCCTTTTTCATGGCCGCGATCCGGCCTCGCGGGGGCCGCACAAATGTCATGCGGCAAGCTCGACACTGGCGGGCGCCGGAGCGAGGTCGCGCCGGGCGACAGGGAGCCATGCGATGGGAAGCAAACTTTCGGGGGCCGCGGGCGGAGCCGGCAGCGCGGTGAGCCACAACGCCGACATCAACGTCACGCCGTTCGTGGACATCATGCTGGTGCTGCTGATCATCTTCATGGTCGCCGCGCCGATGGCCACCGTGTCGATGAAGCTGGACCTGCCCCCGCCGCAGGCGCCGACGACGCCAGAGAAGGAGCCGGTCTACATCACGGTGCAGGAGTCGGGCGCGCTGTTCATCGGCGCGGGCCAGACCTCGCTCGCCACCCTGCCCGCCGACGTCTGCGCGGCGCTGGGCGGCGGCGACTGCCGCGGGCGGCGCGTCTTCGTCCGGGCCGAGCCCGAGGTCGCCTACGAGCGGTTCATGGCCGTGATGAACGGCCTCTACGGCGCCGGATTCACCCAGGTGGGCCTGCTCAACGAAGATATCGAATAGGCGCCTACTGCACCGACTGGCGCGGCCGGTCGGGCGTCGCCGGGGGCGTGGCGGCGGGCTGG
>NZ_DASWTO010000150.1:0-22968 GCF_036402095.1 Brevundimonas sp.
GGCCACGCCGACTTCGGCGGCGAGGTGGAGCGGATTCTCGGCATGGTCGACGGCTGCGTGCTGCTGGTCGACGCCGAGGAAGGCGTCATGCCGCAGACCAAATTCGTGCTGACCAAGGCGCTGAAGATGGGGCTGCGTCCGATCCTGTGCATCAACAAGGTCGACCGCGCCCACGCCGATCCGGACAAGGTCCACAACGCCGCCTTCGACCTGTTCGCCGCCATCGGCGCGACCGACGAGCAGCTGGATTTCCCGCACATCTACGCCTCGGGCCGCGCCGGCTGGGCGACGCTGGACCTGAACCAGCCGAGCGACAACCTGGCCCCGCTGTTCGACCTGATCGTCGAGCACGTGCCGGCGCCCAAGGTCGTGGAAAACAAGGACAAGCCGTTCCAGATCCTGAACGTGCTGATCGAGAGCGACCCCTTCCTCGGCCGCCTGCTGACCGGCCGCATCGAGAGCGGCAAGGCCGTTCCGGGCATGGCCATCAAGGCCCTGTCGCGCGACGGCAAGACCATTGAACAGGGCCGCATCACCAAGGTGCTGGCCTTCCGTGGCCTGAAACGCCAGCCGGTCGACGAGGCCGAGGCGGGCGACATCGTCGCCATCGCCGGGATGTCGAAGGCCACCGTGGCCGACACACTCTGCGCGCTGGAGGTCACCGAGGCGCTCCCCGCCCAGCCGATCGACCCGCCGACCATCTCGATGACCGTCTCGGTCAACGACAGCCCGCTGGCGGGCCGCGAGGGCGACAAGGTGCAGTCGCGCGTCATCCGCGACCGCCTGCTCAAGGAGGCCGAGGCCAACGTCGCCATCCGCGTCACCGAGACCGGCGGCAAGGACGCCTTCGAGGTCGCCGGCCGCGGCGAACTGCAGCTGGGCGTGCTGATCGAGAACATGCGCCGCGAGGGCTTCGAACTGTCGATCAGCCGTCCGCGCGTGGTCTATCAGACCGGCGAGAACGGCGAGCGTCTGGAGCCGATCGAGGACGTCGTCATCGACGTCGACGACGAATACACCGGCGTCGTCATCGAGAAGCTTTCGGCCCGCAAGGCCGAGCTGAAGGACATGGGCCCGTCGGGCGCCGGCAAGACGCGGCTGGTGCTGAAGTCGCCGTCCCGCTCGCTGATCGGCTACCAGGGCGAGTTCCTGACCGACACGCGCGGCTCCGGCGTGCTGAACCGCGTGTTCAGCCACTACGAGCCGCACAAGGGCGCCATCGAGGGCCGCCTGAAGGGCGTGCTGGTTTCGAACGGCGACGGCGAGACCGCCGCCTTCGCCCTGTGGAATCTCGAGGAGCGCGGCGTGATGTTCGTCGGCGCCGGCGAGAAGACCTACCAGGGCATGATCATCGGCGAGAACAGCCGCTGGGACGACCTCGACGTCAACCCGATGAAGGCCAAGCAGCTGAACAACATCCGCGCCGCCGGCAAGGACGAGGCCGTGCGTCTCACCCCGCCGCGCCGCCCGTCGCTCGAACAGGCGATCGCCTACATCGAGGAGGACGAGCTGGTCGAGGTCACGCCCAAGTCGATCCGCCTGCGCAAGCAGGTGCTGAACCCTTCGTTCCGCAAGAAGCGCGTCCGCGAGGACTGAACCGGCAGGCCTTCGCCGAAACCATTGGCGGCGGGGCCGGTTGATGCAGGCGTGAAGCCCCCCGCGCGGACGCCTTGATGGAGGCGTCGGCGCCGTCCGGCCGATCGGAATTCGGCCAATCCGGGCGATCCCGGGGCCATTTCGGGGCCGACGCAACAATCCGCCCTGCGCCGGTGTTTGCCAGTCGGTGCGAGCCGATCCGCTCGCTTAACGCAAGGCTGACCATCATGCGAAAGACCGCGCTCCTGACAGGGGTCGCCGGCCTGTTCCTCGTGACCGCCCCCGCGATCGCCCAGGACAGCACGGCCCCCCAGACTCCGCCCGCCGCGACCCCGCCGGCCACCCCGCCGGGACAGGCGGCCCGGGCGCCGACCCTGACGCTTGAACCCGGCGCGACGGTGCGGGGCTCGGACGGCGAGCTCGGCGTCCTTGTCGGCGCCCGCCTGAACGGCGGCCGGCAACAGCTGACGGTCCGGGGCGCCGACGGCACGGTCCGCGCGGTGCCGATCGACGGCATCCGCCAGGAAGGCGACGTGGTCGTCGTCGACTTCACCCTCGAACAGTTCGGCGCCGCCGATACCGTGACCCAGCCGGCCACGCCCGCCACGCCCGCGGAACCGGGTGTGACCCCGGCGACTCCGGCCACGCCCGCTGTGCCCGGCAACCGCACCGCTGACGACGGCGATGACGACGCCGACGAGGACGACGACGCGGACGCCGATCCGGACGAGGATCGCGGCGCGACGCCCGCCACGCCGGCCGTGCCCGCGACCCCGGCGCAACCCGGCGTAGCCCCGGCCGTGCCGGCCACGCCGGCGGTTCCCGCCACGCCGCCGGAACGCACTCCGCCCACCCTGCCGCCGGACACCCCGGCCTCTCCGCGGCCCGGTGAAGGCGCCGGCAACGCCCCGGCCAACCCCCCGGGCAAGCCGAACGGCTGATCCGGAAGGTGCAAAAGAGAAGGGCGGCTCCTCGCGGAGCCGCCCTTTTTTTGTCCCTTGAAGGCGGGGACCGTCAGGCCCGTCGCTTCACCAGACCCAGCAGGAACAGCAGGATGATGGCGCCCAGGGTGGCGACGATCAGTCCGATGATCCAGTTGCCCCCGGCGTCGCCACCGAGAGTGTTGAACAGGAAACCGCCGATCAGGGCGCCGACGACGCCGACGACCAGATTGGTCAGGAGGCCGTGGTTGCGCCCCATGATCTGCTCAGCCAGCCAGCCGGCGATGATGCCGATGACAATCCACGCAACCCATCCAAACCCGCTCATAGTCCGCTCCTTCCAAGGATGATCGATGGCCGTTTAATGCGTCGGAAGCGCAACGGTTGCTCCAGCGGACAACGAACCCTGTTCGGCGGTTCTCGCCCCCGGCGGGAAGGCGGCACGCCCCTTGCCCCCGGAAGGGCGAGCCGTCCCGCATCGGGACAGGTTGGGAACAAGGGGAATTGGGGCCATGGCCACCGACATCGACCTTCATCTTGGACGCCGCCTGCGCCGCCGCCGCCGTCTGCTGGGCCTGACGCAGCAGCAGCTGGCCACCCAGGTCGGCATCCGCTTCCAGCAGATCCAGAAGTACGAGTGCGGCGCCAACCGCATCTCCGCCGCCCGTCTGTGGCAGCTGTCCGAAGCGCTGGAGTCGCCGGTCAGCTATTTCTACGACGGGCTGGAGGAAGCGATCGAGCGTCGGGAGGCGGCCAACCAGGGCGGCGAGATGTTTTCCCGCAAGGAAACGCTCGACCTGATCCAGGCCTATTACCAGCTGGGTGAGCGGCCGCGCCGGCGCCTGCTCGACCTCGCCAAGTCGCTGCACACCGAGGGCGAAGCGGTCTGACCGACGTCGCCGACGACGGCGCATCGCGTCGTGCGGGACGAATGATCCGGTGACATGACGGCGGGGCGTGGGTATCCCGCCTGTCATGACCGAGTACGAACTGTTCGCCGTTGAACTGGCCCGCGAGGCCGCCCGCGTTTCGCTGCCGTATTTCCGCGGCGCCTGCGAGCAGGAGGACAAGGGCGGGTCCGCCGGCTTCGATCCCGTGACCCAGGCCGACCGCGAGGCCGAGGCCGCGATCCGGCGGTTGATCGCCGATCGCTATCCCGCCCACGGGGTCATCGGCGAGGAGTACGGCGAGGACCGGCCGGACGCCGAACACGTCTGGGTGCTCGATCCGATCGACGGGACGCGCGCCTTCATCGCCGGTCTGCCGCTCTGGACCAATCTGATCGCCTTGAGGACGGAAGGCCGGCCCGCCGTCGGCGTCATCGGCCAGCCTTATCTGGACGAGATATTCCTGGGCGGACCGTCCGGGGCGCGTCTGCTGCAGGGCGGCGGCGAGACTCCGCTGCGCGCGCGGCCCTGCGCCAGCCTCAGCGAGGCGCTGATCGCCACCACCGATCCGAACCTGTTCACGGGCGCGGAACTCGGCGCCTGGACCCAGGTCCGCGCCGCCGCCCGCCTCGCCCGGCTGGGCTGCGACGCCTACGCCTACGCCATGCTGGCGGCCGGGCGTATCGACCTGGTGGCCGAGAGCGCATTGAAGGTGTGGGACTGGTCGGCGCTCGTGCCGGTCATCGAGGCGGCCGGGGGCGAGGTGACCAATTGGCGGGGCGGGACGCCCGACCACAGCGGCCAGATCCTCGCCGTGGGCGACGCGCGCCTGCGGGATCAGGCGCTGGTGGCCCTCCGGCGCGCCGCGCTCTAGGCGGCCCGGGTCGGCTCGCTGTCCACCGGAGGCCCGGGGATCGGCGACAGGTCCTCGACCGGCGAGACATAGGCGCCCATGGCGTCGAACTCGTCGAGGAAGACGCCGCGCAGTTCGTCGGTCTCCATGACCACCTCGTGCTTCGCGCCGGGGATCTCGACGTAACGACCGCGGCCGAGCCGGCGCGCGGCCCATTTGTTGGTCTGTTTCCAGACGCGGTCGTCCTCGCCCGCCTGCACGATGGCCACCGGGATGCGCACCGACTTCAACGCCTTGGGCTTGAGCGCCCGTTCGCCGGCGTCGAGGGCGAAGGCCAGCCAGCCCCAGGTGGGACCGCCGACGGCCAGATGCGGGCAGGCGTAGAGCTGCTGGCGCCACTGCTCGTAGCGGCTTTCGTCGGTGGTCAGGGCGTCCTTCTCGAACGTGTGGTCGAAGGGGTCGTCCGGATTGTCGAGCACATAGTCGCCGGCCTTGCCGTGACGCAGATTCCAGCGCACCGCCAGCTTGACCGACCACATCGAGCGCTTGCCGGTCTTGATCCGCAGCATGGGGCTGGTCAGCAGGGCCCCGGAGAACCGCTCGTCGCCGGCCTGAAGGGTCATCAGGTTGAGCACCGCGCCCATCGAATGGCCGACCATGATCCACGGCTTGGGCGCGCGGGCCTCATAGGCGTCCAGAAGGCGGGCGTAGTCGTCGAGAAACTCCTCGACCGCCCGGGCGTGGCCCTTCAGCCGGTCGGGCAGCAGCCGGGCCGACAGCCCCTGGCCGCGCCAGTCGTGAGCGAGAACACACCAGCCGCGCGCCAGGAAGTTGCCGATGACCTCGAAATATTTCTCGATCGGCTCGGTGCGCCCCGGACTGAGGATGACCGTGCCGCGCGGCTTGCGAGCGGCCAGGGTCGAGGGCGTCCAGAAGGCGGCGCGCAATCGCAGTCCGCCGGCGCCCCGGAACCATTCGCCGGTTCCTCCCGGAGGCGCGGAGGCGCCCGGAACCCCCATCAGGGGGGCGTTGGCGGCGTAGGCGGCGGCTCGGCTCACTCGGGTTTCCTGAACTTCAAGGTCATTCGGTCGCTCTCGCCGATCTCGTCATATTTCGACCGGTCGAAGGTCGGGTCCGGCGGCGATCCTCGCGGCGCCGTCAGCCCCATCGGGGGCAGGGTCTCGACGCCGAACGGATGATCCTTGGTATCCCTTTCATTCGCGTTGATTTCTGACGACGCGACATAGGCGAAGCCGGCCTCGGCCGCCAACTGCCGGACAAAGGCCTCCTGGACATAGCCATCGGCGGCCGTGGGGTCCTGATCCTTGTCGGGGCCCAGCCGGTGCTGTTCGACGCCGAGAATGCCGCCGGGCCGCAACGCGGCGTAGGCGTCGGCGAAGGCCTTCTCGGCGATGCCAGCCGCCATCCAGGCGTGGATGTTGCGCATGAACAGGGCCAGATCGGCTGTCCCCGCCGGCGCGACGGGCCCCGAGGTCGGGCCGAACGCGGAAAGCTCGATTTCCCCGTACAGCCGCCGGTCATTGGTGAACCGTTCCTGGAAGGCGGCCATCAGCTGGCTCTGGGCCGGGTCGGCGCCGGGACCGGTCTGGAAGCCCGCGGCGATATAGCGGCCGTCGCCCTCGGCCAGATAGGGCGCCAGGATTTCGGTCCACCACCCGCTGCCCGGCCAGAACTCGACCACGGTCATGCTCGGCTGCAGGCCGAAGAACCGCAGGGTCTCCATCGGATGCCGCCATGCGTCGCGGGCGCGGTCCTGGGCGCGCCACGGGCCCGCGACGGCCCACTCCAGCGATCCCTTGGGCGGGCCATCGGGCTGGGGCGGCGGCTCGGCCGTCTTCTCCCGGCCGCAGCCGGCCAAGGCAAGCATGGCGACCGCGCCGGAGAGCACGTTCCGACGCGACGCCAGCGGTCGCCTGACCTCGGTTGATTCAGCCATTCACGTCCCCCGCGACGCGTTCGCGCCGTACGGTTCGTCCCCGTTCGCCAAGGGCTTAACCCTGTTCCCGTGGCCGGTCAAAGCCGTTGCCGCCTCTGTCCGCATCAGGCCGGCTTGCGGAAACGAAGGGTCATCCGGTCGCTTTCGCCGATCGCGTCGAAAGCCGCTCGCTCGGCGTCCGTCAGAGGGGTCGGACGATCGATCGGGTTGCCTTCCCGGGGGGCGCTGACGCGGGTCGGAGGCAGGGTCCAGACCCCGTACGGATGGTCACGATCGTCCTTCGGATTGGCGTTCAGTTCGCTGCGGGCGTCCAGCACGAAACCGGCGGCCAGGGCCGCCCGGATGACGTAGCTTTCGGGCACATAGCCAGTCGGCGCGGTCTGGTCGGGGTTGAGTCCGTCGACGCTGCGGTGCTGTTCGATCGCCAGCACGCCGCCGGGCTTCAGCGCCTTGAAGAAGGCCGCCATATAGGGCTCGGTCCGCCCGGCGCGGTGCCAGTTGTGCAAGGCGCGGGCGACCACGACCAGGTCGGCGGTTCCGTCGACGACGCCCATGCCTTCGAGCGGGCGGCTGACGGCGTGGTAGGTCCCGCCGGTCGCCTGGGCGTAGGGCTCGAGGATGTTGCGCCACCAGCCGCCGCGTCCGGGCTCTATCTCGACGATGGTCGAGCCCGGCGTCAGGCCCCAGAAGGTCAGGGTCTCGAACGGGCGACGCCACTCGTCGCGGGCGACGTCGGCGGCCGGCCGGGCGGACGAGCCGATCGCCGCCTGCAGGGCCGTATCCTCCTGCGGGACCGGCGGGGTCATGGCGGCGCGACGGGCCGTGCGCTGGGCGGGCGTCTCGTCGAGCGTGGGCAGGTCCGGCAGGGTCTGGGCGAAGGCCGACGCCGGAAAGGCGAGCGCGGCGGTCACGGCGAGGGCGAGCAGGCGCATTCTGGTGTCTCCAGGGGAGGGGAAGGGAGGCTGACGCAGGACCCTGCTGGGTTCGGGCATTTCGGGCAAGTCACGATGGCGGGCGGGCGACAGAATGAAGCGTCGCCGGCGGCGGCGAGACCCCCCTTGACGGACTTTTTCGCCATCCCACATCTGCATCCGGGGACGCCGACATCGGGTCTCCTCAGACCTGACGGGGCCGGACAACGGACCGCCGGGGCTGATCTCCCACCGCCGTCCCGGGCTCAAAACGCAGGGGCGGCTCAACCTTGCTGATCCTCAGGAGGATGACATGCGTACCTATGATTTCACCCCGCTCTACCGCTCGGCCGTCGGCTTCGACCGGCTCGCCAACCTGCTGGAAAGCGCCGCGCGCACCAGCCAGGAAAACGGCTGGCCGCCCTATAACATCGAGACCACGGGCGAGAACGCCTACCGCATCGAGATCGCCGTCGCCGGCTTCAAGCCCGACGAGCTGAACATCGAGGTGAAGGAAAACCTGCTCACCGTCACCGGACGCAAGACCGCCAATGACGACGGCGCCGGGCGGAATTTCCTGCACCGGGGCCTGGCCGAGCGCGACTTCGAGCGTCGCTTCCAGCTGGCCGACTATGTGGTGGTGAAGAACGCCGACCTGGTCAACGGCCTGCTGTCGATCGATCTGGAGCGCGAGCTTCCGGAAGCCCTGAAGCCCCGCCGCATCGAGATCGGTTCGGGCCAGGCGCTGATCGAAGGCAAGAAGGGCAAGGCCGCCGCGTAAGTCCGGTTGAGCCTGAAGTCCTTGAAGGGGCGGCGCTCGCGTCGCCCCTTTTTTCGTCAGGCGGCGGCGTCGACTTCCATGCCCCGCGCGCCTGTCGTGACGGTCCCGGTCAGATCCGCCTGGCGCAGGCAGGCGCCCCGCAGGGTCGCCCGGGTCAGGTCGGCGTCCGTCAGATTGGCGCGCTTCAGGTCGGCTCCGGACAGGTCTGCGCCTTTCAGGCAGGCGCCGGTCAGGTCGGCCGGCATCAGCCGGTCGGCGGCGATCATCAGCGGTCCGAGCTGGGCCTGGCGCAGGTCGGCGCCGTTGAGCCGGGCACGCGTGAGCCGAGCCCCGCGCAGATCCGCGCCCTTCAGATTGACCGAGCGCAGGTCGGCGCCCTCGAGGTGCGCGCCCTGGAGCTGCACGCCCTCCATGTCTAGGCCGTAAAAGACGGCGCCCTTGGCCGACAGGGCCGTCAGATTATAGCCGGTGATGGAGCGCAGCGCCCGCAGGTCGACACCGTCGAACACGGAGGGCTGGCCGGCGGCGCCGCCGGTCTCGCACCAGTGGGCGTGCTCGGCCAGCATCTCGGCGGCGGGCATCTTGTCGACGGGACTGCCGACGGCGCGGTCGTCAGTGAGGGCGCCGGTCATGTCGGCCCCGTCGGTCCGCCACATGGCCATCTTGACGCCGACCAGCACCGCGTCGCGAAGATCCGCCCCTGACAGGTCCGCCCCCGACAGGTCGGCCCCGGCCAGGTCGGCGCCCCGGAAGCTGGCCTGCTTCAGGTTGGCCCGAACCATCTTGCAGTCCTTCATGATGGCGTCGGAGAAATCGGCGGCGACGGCGACGATGCCGGTCAGCTTGGAGCGCTCCAGATTGGCGCCCGCGAGACAGGCGCCGGTGGCCTGGGTGTCGTTGCGTTGTTTGGCCTCGATGACCCGGAAACCGAGCTTCGAGTCGGCGGCGGCGATGGCGCCCTCGCGCAGATCGGCCTCGAACAGATCGGCGCCGGTCAGATCGGCGCCGCGCAGGCAGGCGCCGCGCAGGTCCGCCCGCCGCAGGCTGGCGTCGACCAGGATCACGTCCTGCATGTCCGCGCCGAAGAAGGTGGCGTTGTCCAGCTTGGCGCCGGTCAGGTCGGCCCCGATCAGGCTGGCGGCGGCGAAGTCGGCGTCGGCGAGGTTGCGGCCCACCAGCGACAGGCCGGCCAGGTCGAGCCAGGCGAACACGGCCCGGGCGCCGCCGGGCTTGGCCTGCCACAGGCGATCGTGCCGGGCGCAGATGGCGTCCAGTTCCTGTTGGTCGATCCGCCTTCTGGCGGCGATGGGGGCGGTGGTTCCCGACATTGCCCCAGAATGGCACGCCTCCGCTTAAGAAAGCGTGAGGAATCAGGGCGGTTATCGGGTCAGCAGACCCTGGGCAGCGAGAGCGTCGGCCAGATCGCCCGGGCCGACCCAGACGCGGGTGTAGCCGGCTTCCCCGAGGCGCTTCAGCTCGGTGGCCAGATCGGCCTTGGGCGAGGCGGCGAAACGGGCGTCGAAGCCGGCTCCGTCCTCGCTGATCCGCACCATCGGCCGTCCGGTCTCGACCCGGTGAAGATAGCCTTCGTAGAGCACGGCCGCGTCCGGGGCGAGCAGGCCGGTCTCGACCTCCATCCCGGCCTTGCGCAGCCGCTCAACGCCGCGGCCCGCGGCGAAGGGCGAGGGGTCGACGGCGGCGACGACGACCCGGGCGATGCCTGCGTCCATCAGATAGTTGGAGCAGGAGGTGCGGCCCGAGGAGCGCGCGCCGCACGGTTCCATGGTGACATAGGCGGTGGCGCCCCTCGCCCGGTCGCCGGCGGCGGGCACGGCCTGTTCCTCGGCGTGGGGACGGCCTCCGGGGGCGGTGGCGGCCTCGGCGACGACCTCGCCGTTCCTGACGATGACGCAGCCCACCGCCGGATTGGGCCAGGTCTGGCCCATCCGCGCCTTGGCCAGGGCTATGGCCCGGCCCATGAAGCGGATGTCGTCGGAGGCCTGCTGCGCGTCGGTCATGGGTTCAGGCTCCCGGCAGGGGCGGCAGGTCGGTCGCCCGGGCCTCGTCGAGATAGCGGGCGGCGACGGGTTTCAGGTCGGCGTCGAGGTCGATCTCCAGCGGATTGCCGGTGGGAATCTCGACGCCGACGATGCGGTCGTCGGGGACGGCGAACAGGTGTTTGACGATGGCCCGCAGCGAGTTGCCGTGGGCGGCGATCAGCACGTCGTCGCCGGCCCGCAGGCGCGGGGCGATGGCCTCGTTCCAGTAGGGCAGGACGCGATCCAGGGTGGTCTTGAGGCTTTCCGTGTCCGGGATGGTCTGGCCGGCGTAGCGGGGGTCGGAGGCGAAGTCGAACTCGCCGCCGGAGGCCAGGGGCGGGGGCGGCACGTCGTAGCTGCGGCGCCAGATCTTCACCTGGTCCTCGCCGTGCTTCGCCGCGGTCTCAGCCTTGTCCAGCCCGGTCAGGCCGCCGTAGTGGCGCTCGTTCAGACGCCAGTCCTCGATGACGGGCACGTCCTTCAGCCCGGCGGAGTCGAGGGCCAGGGCGCCGGTGCGCCTGGCCCGCGTGAGCACCGAGGTGAACATGACGTCGGGGGTGAAGCCGGCCCCGGCGATCAGTTCGCCGCCGCGCCGCGCCTGGGCCTCGCCCTCGGCGGTCAGGTCGACGTCGACCCAGCCGGTGAAGCGGTTCTCGAGGTTCCACTGGCTCTGGCCGTGGCGCAGCAGGATCAGGCGGGGCATTCAGGTCTCCATGGACGTCGCCCGGGGGGTAGGCCCGGGCTTCCGACCGGTCAAGGTTGGCGGTTTTCCGGCAACGCGGCGCCGATACCGCCGTTCCCGCGTTGTTGTGACCCTCCGGCCGCCTGTCTATACCGGGCGCCGCCCCAGCCACGGACCCGATCATGATCAAGCCCCGCCAGGACCTTCGCCCGAACACGGCCGAGTACGAGACCGTGCCGCTGGTGAAGCCGACGGGGTTCCGGGAGTACGACGCCCGCTGGATCCTCGAGACGGAGATCAACCTGCTCGGCATCCAGGCGTTGGGGCTCGGGCTGGCGACCTATGTCCACGAGATCGGCCAGCGCCCGCGCATCGTGGTCGGGCACGACTACCGCGCCTATTCGCTGGCGGTGAAGCAGGCCCTGACCCTCGGTCTGCTCGAAGGCGGCATGGAGGTGGTCGACATCGGCCTGGCCCTGTCGCCGATGGCCTATTTCGCCCAGTTCGAACTGGACTGCCCGTGCGTGGCCATGGTCACCGCCAGCCACAACGAGAACGGCTGGACCGGGGTCAAGATGGGGGCCCAGCCGCCGCTGACCTTCGGCCCCGACGAGATCGGGCGGCTGAAGGAGATCGTGCTGAACGGCGAGGGCGTGGCGCGCGGGGGCGGTACGCTGACCCGGGTGGAGGATTTCCGCGAACGCTACATCGCCGACATCGTCTCGAAGACGACGCTGACGCGGCCGATCCGGGTGGTCGCGGCCTGCGGCAACGGCACGGCGGGCGCCTTCGCGCCCGAGGCCCTGCGCCGCATGGGGGCAGAGGTGATCGAGATGGACACCGAGCTCGACTACACCTTCCCCAAATACAATCCGAACCCCGAGGACCACGCCATGCTGATGCAGATGGCGCAGAAGGTGCGGGACACGGGGGCCGACGTGGCGCTGGGCTTCGACGGGGACGGGGACCGCTGCGGGGTGGTCGACGACACCGGCGAGGAGATCTTCGCCGACAAGATCGGCCTGATGCTGGGCCGCGACCTGTCGGCGCTGCACCCGAACGCCACCTTCGTCGTCGATGTGAAGTCGACCGGTCTGTACAAGACCGACGCAGTGCTGAAGGCGAACGGGGCCGAGACCGTCTACTGGAAGACCGGCCACAGCTATATCAAGCGCAAGACGGCGGAGCTGGGGGCGCTGGCCGGCTTCGAGAAGTCGGGCCACTTCTTCTTCAGCGACCCGATCGGCCACGGCTACGACGACGGCATCGTCGCGGCCGGGGCGATCCTGGCCATGCTGGACCGCAATCCGGGCCGGAAGCTCAGCGACCTGAAGCGGGCCCTGCCGGACGCCTGGACCAGCCTGACCATGTCGCCGCACTGCGACGACGAACTGAAGTACGAGGTGCTGGAGCGGATCGTCGCCGAATATCAGGCGCTGGCCGACAGCGGCGGCGAGATCCTCGGGCGGAGGATCGTCGAGGCGATCACCGTCAACGGGGTGCGGGTGCATCTCGAGGACGGCAGCTGGGTGCTGGTGCGGGCCTCATCGAACAAGCCGGAGCTGGTGGTCGTGGTCGAGAGCATGCGGTCGGAGGCCGACATGCGCGCCCTGTTCCGCGACGAGGTGAAGCCGCGCCTGGCGAAGTACGGCGAGATCGGCGCCTACAATCAGGAGATCTGACAGGGTCGCCGAAAATCGCGAAACCCTGTCATCCCGACACTCCGGCGCGCTCCGGCGACCGGCGCGGGCGCCGCTGCGATGGCGGGGCGGAGCCGCTTCCTGGCGCGGGAGCGGCGGTGGCGGGTTGTCAAAGACCGTCCCGGCGGGGATGAGGACATTGCAGCACGCCGATACGTCAAGGTTGGACGCAGGCCTTGGCGCCCGGGCCGCGAACGGCGCCCGGGATGACAGGGTTTGGTCGGCCTTGGCCGGGATGACAGGGTATCCAATGGCTGGACTCCGGCGGTGAGGACGAGGACGGCGATCATCGGCGGCGGCTTTTCCGGCGCCATGCTGGCCGCCCGGCTGGCGGAGCGGGGCGTCGCCTCGGCCCTGATCGAACGCACCGGGGAGTTCGGCCCCGGCGTCGCCTATTCGAGCCAGTTCGACCGCCATCTGCTGAACGTGCGCTCGAGCCGGATGAGCGCGGTCGAGGGCCGGCCCGACGATTTCGTGCGCTGGCTGAAAGCGCATCATCGCCGCCATGCCGACGCCGACGGTTTCGCGCCGCGGCGACTGTACGGGTCCTATGTGAAGGACCGGCTGGCCGCCGTCGAAGCCGCCCATCCAGGCCTGATCGAGCGCGTCACCGGCGAGGCCGCCGCCATCGAGGCGTCAGCCGTTCGCCTGGCCGACGGCCGGGGCATCGAGGCCGGGGCGGTGGTTCTGACGACCGGCAACCCCGCGCCGAATGTAGCGGGGCCATCGGGCGGAACCGGGCGGATCATAGACGATCCCTGGGCGCCCGCGGCCCTCGACCGGATCGGGGCCGACGACGACGTGGTCATCCTCGGAAGCGGCCTGACCATGGTCGACATGGTGCTGTGGCTGCAGGCGCAGGGCTGGCGTGGCAAGGCGACCGCGCTCAGCCGGCGCGGGTTGAAGCCGCGCGAGCACGGCGTGGGCCACGACGCGCCCGTTCCGCCCACGCCCGCCCTGACCGCTGGCCCGCTCTCCGCCCGGCTGGCAGAGGGTCGGCGTCTGGCGGAGCAGGAAGGGTGGCGCGGCGTCATGGAGGGGCTGCGGCCGCTGACCGCCGGGCTGTGGACTTCCGCGGACAGCGCCACCCGCGCCCGTTTCCTGCGTCATCTGCGGCCCTGGTGGGATGTCCACCGGCACCGACTTCCTCCCGCCATCGCCCTGACCATCGAGGCGCTGGAGGCGGCCGGCCGGCTGGAAATCCTGGCCGGACGCATCGGCCGGCTCGACGAGACCGGCGACGGGGTCGCCCTGGACTGGCGCCCCCGGGACGGCGCCCGCCGGCCGCGGTTGGCCGGACGCTGGCTGATCGACTGCAGCGGGCCCGGTCATGATCCGGCCGCCGATCCGCTGATCGGCCCATTGATCGTGTCGGGCCGGGCGCGGCTGGACGCCCTGCGGCTGGGACTCGCCCTCGATCCGTCGGGACGGGTGCTGCGGGCGGACGGGGCGCCGGACGAGCGTCTGTTCGTGTTGGGTCCGCCGGCGCGCGGCGCCTTCTGGGAGACCACCGCCGTGCCGGACATCCGGAGCCGGATCGAGGATCTGGCGACTGCGCTGGCCGGGGCGTCCTCGGGATGATGAGCGACCGTCTCGCCGCCCTGAAGACCTGGGCCGGTCGGCTGAAGACCGACGTGCTGGCGTTGTGGCTCGCCGCCCGGGACGGGCGCACGCCCCTGACCGCCAAACTGCTGGCCGCGGCGGTCGCGGCCTACGCCTTCAGCCCCATCGACCTGATCCCGGACTTCGTGCCGGTGCTGGGCTATCTCGACGACCTGCTGATCCTGCCGCTGGGCGTCTGGCTGGCGGTGCGGCTGATCCCGCGGGGTCTGATGGACGAGTTCCGGGCGCAGGCCGCCTCCACCGGCCGACCCCTGGGACGCGCCGGGGCCGTGGCGGTCGTGGCGATCTGGATCGCGGCGGCCGGTGTGCTCGGATGGTGGCTGTGGCGGGCGCTGACGTGAGCCCCGGCGTGGGAGTCAGACCAGCGCCAGCAGTCCGATAAGGGCGAGGGCGAGCCCGACCAGCGCCAGAAGCGACAGGGTGACGACGGCGGCGATGCGGGGGCCGGAGCGGGCCACGGCGCGGGCGTCGGTGCTGAGGCCGAGGGCGGCCATGGCCAGCACGGTCAGGGCGGTGGTGAGCCAGCCGAGCACCGGCAGGGCGGCGGCCGGGATCAGGCCCAGCGACCGCGCGCCCATCATCAGCAGGAAGCCGACGATGAACCACGGCAGCAGATGGCCCAGCGGCACGCGGCGCGGCGGGGCGTCCGGGTCGGCGTCCGACCGCCCGCGCAGGGCGACGATGACCGCAAGGGCGAGGCAGACCGGGCCGAGCATCAGCACCCGGACGAGCTTGATAAGCGTCCCCGCCTGGGCGGCCACGGGGCCGACCGGGAGGGTGGCGGCCAGCACCTGGGGCACGGCGTAGACGGTCAGGCCGGCGAGGACGCCGTAGCGGACGTCGCTCATCGCCAGGGCCGCTCCGAGCAGCGGCAGGAGCAGGACGACGACGATTCCGAGCACGGCAGTGAAGGCGATGGCGGCCGACACGTCCTCGGCGTCCGCGTCAATCACCGGGGCCACGGCGGCGATGGCCGAGTTGCCGCAGATGGCGTTGCCGCAGGCGATCAGCACCGCCATCCGCCGCGGCAGGCGCAGCAGCCGGCCGAGGCCGTAGCTGACGACCACGGCGAGGGTGACGACGACCGCCGTGCCGAGCAGCAGGCCGGGCCCGATGGCCATCACCGTGGCGGCGCTGACCGAGGCGCCGAGCAGGACCACGGCGATCTCCAGCAAGGTGCGGGCGCTGAACTCGACCCCGGGACGCAGGACGGCGGGCGGCGTCCACACCGAACGCACGGCGGCCCCGATCAGGATGGCCAGCACGATGGCGTCGATCCAGCCGCGCCCGAACAGCTGCAGCTCCAGCGCCTGCACGGCGACCGCGGCCACGGCGACGGCGGCGCAGGCCAGCAGGCCGGGGATCAGGGACAGGGCGCCACGCGGGCGGGCGGGAATCATGTCGGCAGACTGCGCCGGTCCGGCGACGGGTTCCATGGTTGAGTTGAGGTCGGGCGATCAGGCAGCGAACCAGGGCGGATCGGGCTCCCTAGCGATAGGCGCCGGTCCTGAGATTGATGCCGTATTCGACGTTGGCCTTGAGCGCCGACAGCATCTGCGACCAGCCCATGCAGTTGCCGTAGGAGGCCTTGAGACCCGTCGGGGTCTCGCGCCAACCTTCCTCAGCAATGCGGACGAGGGTGCGGGCGCCGTCATCGAGCGGCGCGAAGGTGATGGTGACCGTCGTCATATAGCCCGCGTTCACGACCGGATCTTCACCCTCCGGCGCACCTTCGCTGGCCTCCCAGCGCAGAACGATACGTTCGTCCTGGACAACCTCGACCACCTCCACCGGAAAGGCCCCCGGGAACTCCGCGAACGCCCATTGGACCGTCGCGCCTGTCTCCAACCGGCCGACGGCGCCGCCGGTGGTGAAGTAGGCGGAAAGCCTGGCCGGATCGGCGACGGCCTCGAACACCTCGTGGACCGGCTTACCGATGCGGGTCGAGACCTCAAATTTCAGCTCCATTGGTGCTCTCCGTGGTTGCCGGCGAGGGTTATATGTTATAGAAACATAACATGTCAATCGGCGACGATCTCGACAGCGTTTTCAAGGCCCTGGCGAATCCTGTCCGCCGGCGGTTGATGGATGCGATGAAGGACGGGCCGCGAACCACCGGCCAGTTGTGCGACGCGGAAAACGGGCTGGATCGCTGCACCGTCATGCAGCATCTGAAGACGCTTGAAGCGGCGGGCCTGGTCATCGTGCGCCGGCAGGGGCGCGAGCGCTGGAATCATCTCAACGCCATGCCGATCAAGGCCGTCCACGACCGCTGGATCGCGCCCTATGCACGCGGGGCGGTGGCCATGCTCGCGGACCTCAAGGGTCGGGTGGAGGCCTAGCCCGCCGCCTTCACCGCCGCGGCGACGTCGGCGACCACGGCCTTGACCAGTTTCGCGTCGTCGCCCTCGGCCATGACCCGGATCAGCTTCTCGGTGCCCGAGGGGCGGACCAGCAGACGGCCCTGGCCGGCGAGGCGGGTCTCGGCGCCGGCGATGGCGGCCTTCACCTTCGGGTCATCCAGCGGTCTGGCGGCGGTATAGCGGACATTCTCCAGCTTCTGCGGCACGGGCTCGAACTGGCGGGCGAGCTCGCTCATCGGCTTGCCGCTCTCGGCGAGGATGGCGAGAACCTGCAGCGCCGACATCAGGCCGTCGCCGGTGGTCGCGTGGTCGTGCAGGATGATGTGGCCGGACTGTTCGCCGCCGAGATTGAAGCCGCCCTCGCGCATCCGCTCCATCACATAGCGGTCGCCGACCTTCGTCCGCTCCAGCGTCAGGCCCTCGGCCTGCAGCCGGCGCTCGAGGCCGAGGTTGGACATGACGGTGGCGACGAGACCGCCGCCCTTGAGCAGGCCGCGCCGGGCCCAGTCCAGCGCCACCATGGCCATGATCTGGTCGCCGTCGACGACGCGGCCGTTCTCGTCGCAGATGATCACCCGGTCGGCGTCGCCGTCGAGGGCGATGCCGATGTCGGCGCGATAGGTGCGAACCGCCTCGGCGATGGTCTGCGGATGGGTCGAGCCGCAGTCAGCGTTGATGTTGAGGCCGTTCGGCTCCACGCCCACGGCGCAGACCTCGGCGCCCAGTTCATAGAGGGTGGTGGGGGCGACCCTGTAGCCCGCGCCGTTGGCGCAATCGACGGCGATGCGCAGGCCCTGCAGGCTGAGGCCCTTGGGGAAGCTGGCCTTGGCGATCTCGACGTAGCGGGCCTGGGCGTCGTCGATGCGCTTGACGCGGCCGAGGCGGTCGGCGGGCGCGAGCCCCGAACCGAGATCCTCGTCCATCATGGATTCGATCTTGAGCTCGACCGCGTCAGACAGCTTGTAGCCATCGGGACCGAACAGCTTGATGCCGTTGTCGAGGAAGGCGTTGTGCGAGGCCGAGATCATCACGCCGATGTCGGCGCGCATCGAGCGGGTCATCATCGCCACGCCGGGGGTCGGCAGGGGGCCGAAGGTGCGCACGTCCATGCCCGCGCTGCAGAAGCCCGCCACCAGCGCCGGCTCGATCATATAGCCGGACAGGCGGGTGTCCTTGCCGATGACGACGAGGTGGCGGCGGTCGTCCGACGACATGAACATCCGGCCGGCGGCGAGACCGACGCGCATGGCGACCTCGGGCGTCATCGGGTGGGTGTTGGCGCGCCCGCGGATGCCGTCGGTGCCGAAATAGCGTCTCTCGCCCAAGTGTCGTCTTCCTCTGGCCGCGGCCGCAGAAACCTTGCGAAACCGCTTTTTAGGTGCAAACCGGGACCCCTGTCGCCTACATCGGCGCCAACAGTCAGGGTCGGCTTAGACCGTCCCGCGCCCCTGCGCAAAGCGCGGGAAACCACTTTCCGAGGGTCTTGTTCATGTGCGGCATCATCGGTGTCACCGGCGTCGGTCCGGTCGTTCCGCGGCTGATCGACAGTCTGAAGCGGCTGGAGTACCGCGGCTATGACTCCGCCGGGGTGGCGGCGCTGGTCGACGGGCGGATCGAGCGGCGGCGGGCCAAGGGCAAGATCCGCGAACTGGAGACGGTGCTGGCCGCCGAGCCGCTGAACGCCACCGTCGGCATCGGGCACACCCGCTGGGCCACCCACGGCGCGCCGACCACCACCAACGCCCATCCGCACAAGGCCGGCCGGGTGACGCTGGTCCACAACGGCATCATCGAGAATTTCGCCGAGCTGAAGGCCGAACTGACCGCCGAGGGCCACGCCTTCGAGAGCCAGACCGACACCGAGGTGGTGGCCCATCTGCTGGACCGCGAGCTGGGCAAGGGCAACGACCCGCTGGCGGCGTTCAAGAGCGTGCTGGACCGGCTGACCGGCGCCTATGCGCTGGCGGTGCTGGTCGAGGGCGAGGAGGGGCTGATCATGGGCGCGCGGCGCGGCAGCCCGCTGGTGGTCGGCTGGGGCGAGGGCGAGATGTATCTCGGCTCGGACGCCCTGGCGGTGGGTCCGTTCACGCAGAGGATCTCGTATCTGGAAGAGGGCGACTACGTCGGCATCGACCGCTCGGGCGCGCGGATGTTCGACGTGGGCGGCAACGCCGTGGACCGGCCGGTGGTGCAGGTCTCGGCCTCCTCGGCCCTGGTCGAGAAGGGCGAGTACCGGCATTTCATGGAGAAGGAGATCCACGAGCAGCCGGACAGCGTGCAGCACACCCTGTCGGAATACCTCGACTTCGTGAACGGCCGGGCGAAGACGGGCGGGACCGATTTCGCCGCGCTGGACCGCATCCAGATCGTGGCCTGCGGCACGGCCTTCTACGCCGGACAGATCGGGCGCTATGCGTTCGAGAAGCTGGCCGGCCTGCCGTGCGACGTCGAGATCGCCTCGGAATTCCGCTACCGCCAGCCGGCGCTGACGCCGGGGACGCTGGCCGTGGCGGTCAGCCAGTCTGGCGAGACGGCGGACACCCTGGCGAGCCTGTCGTGGTGCAAGGCCAACGGTCTGAAGACGGCGGCGCTGGTCAACGTCCATTCCTCGTCGATGGCGCGCGAGGCCGAGACGCTGTGGCCGACCCACGCCGGACCCGAGATCGGCGTCGCCTCAACCAAGGCCTTCACCGCCCAGGTGGCGGCCCTGCTGGCGCTGGCGGTGTCGGCCGGGGTGCAGCGCGGCAGGATCGACGCGGCGAAGGAGGCCGAGCTGGTCAAGGCGCTGTTCGAGGCGCCGCGCCTGATCGCCGAGGCCATGCTGATGGAGGACGCGCTGAAGGCCGTGGCGCACGATGTGGCCAAGGCCACGGACGTGCTGTTCCTCGGTCGGGGCGCGATGTTCCCGCTGGCCATGGAAGGGGCGCTGAAGCTGAAGGAGATCAGCTACATCCACGCCGAGGGCTACGCCGCCGGCGAGCTCAAGCACGGGCCGATCGCCCTTGTGGACGAGCTGACGCCGATCGTCGCCCTGGCCCCGCTGGACGAGGTGTTCGAGAAGACCGCCTCCAACCTGCAGGAGGTGGCGGCGCGCGGCGGGCCGGTGATCATGATCGCCCCGAAGTCGGCCCCCGATCCGCACGGCGCCGGCATCCGCCGGGTCGACGCGCCGGAGTGCCACTCGCTGATCGCGCCGCTGGTCTACGCCGTGCCGGTGCAACTGCTCGCCTACTATGTCGCGGTCCAGAAGGGCACCGACGTCGACCAGCCGCGCAACCTGGCGAAATCCGTCACCGTCGAGTGATCGCATCCGGACGCAGATGCGTTAGGCTGCCCGACCTCGCTGTTCAGGATTCCGCATGACCGCCCACGCCCGCCGCCTTCGCAAGGCCGTCCTGCCCGTCGCCGGCCTCGGCACCCGGGTGCTGCCCGGCACCAAGACCACGCCGAAGGAGCTGCTCAACGTCGTCGACCGGCCGATCCTGAGCTACATCGTGGAAGAGGCGCGCGAGGCCGGGATCGAGCACATCGTCTTCGTCACCGGCCGCTCGAAGGGGGCGATCGAGGACTATTTCGACCATCAGATCGAGCTCGAGGCCCAGCTGCTGGCCAAGGGCAAGACCGACATCCTCGACATGATGAACGCCGAGCTGGCCAGCGCCGGCGAGATGAGCTTCACCCGCCAGATGCAGCCGCTGGGCCTCGGCCACGCCGTATGGTGCGCCCGTGACATCGTCGGCGACGAGCCGTTCGCCGTGCTGCTGCCGGACGTGATCGTCGACGCCGCCCCCGGCGCCCTGAAGCAGCTGGCCGACGTCTACGCCGAGGTCGGCGGCAACGTCATCGGGGTCGAGGCGGTGCCGGAGAGCGAGACCCACAAATACGGCATCGTCGACCCCGAGAACCGGGACGGGCGCCATATCCGCATGAAGGGGATGGTCGAGAAGCCGCCGCGCGGCGAGGCGCCGTCCAACCTGTCGATCTCGGGGCGCTACATCCTTCAGCCGGAGATCTTCGGCATCCTCGAGAACCAGCCGCGCGGGGCCGGCGGCGAGATCCAGCTGACCGACGGCATGGCCCGGCTGATGAAGGACCAGAGCTTCACGGCGGTCGAATACGAGGGCGTCACCTACGACTGCGGCGACAAGATCGGCCTGCTGCGCGCCAACGTGGCCCTGGCGCTGAAGCGGCCGGACCTCGGGGAACAGGCGCGCGCGGCCATAGCCGCGCTCCTCTAGACAAGACCGGCGCGCCACGCCCGGAGGCGCCGCGATCGCGGCCCTGCCTGATCGTCAGCCGCCGGTGCGGCCCGACGGCTGGCCGGTGATCTTGCAGACGTTGTCGAGCTGCGGACGGCCGCTCTGCTGACCGGTCGGCGACAGAATGCCGCCGCGGGCCTGGCAGTCCGCCGCCAGCCGCTCCAGTTCGGTCTGGTACTGATCCGGGCCCATGGCGGAGGCGCAGGCTGACAGGGTCAGGGCGAGGGCCGCGGGGGCGGCGAATAGGACGACACGCATCGGCGTTCTCCCGGTTGATCTCAGGACAATGTAGAGCTTGAACGGCGGTTCCGTTCAACCGCGTCGATCAGGCGGTCGAGGTCGGCCGGCGACGAAAGCCGGTGGTCGCCGCCCTCGATCAGGTCCAGCCGCACGTCCGCTCCGGTCAGGCGCTCGGCGAGGGTGATCTGACGCCGCCACGGCACCACGTCGTCGGCCCGCCCCTGCAGGATATGCACGGGCGCGGCGAGCGGCAGCGGACCGCGCAACACCAGCCAGTCGCGAGCCTCCTCGAACATGGCGCGGGTCAGGACGTATTCGCCCAGCCCGTCCTCGACCACCAAGGTTTCGCCCTCGCGCAGGATCGCCTGGCGCTCGTGGTCCGCGAGGCCCGGCCACATCAGGTCCTCGGTGAAGTCCGGAGCCGGATTGACCAGCACCAGACCGGCGAGGCGGTCGGGCCGGGCCAGGGCCAGCAGCAGGGCCACCCAGCCGCCCATGGACGAGCCGACGGGGATGACGGGGCCCTCAAGGCTGTCGAGCAGGGCCATCGCATCCTCGCGCCAGCGTCCGATGGTGGCCTTGCGCCAGTCGCCGGACGACCGCCCGTGCGCGAAATGATCGTAGCGGACGTAGTTCCAGCCCCGCTCGCGCGCCGCCGCGTCGAGGGCCAGCGCCTTGGTCCCTTCCATGTCCGAGCGAAAACCGCCGATCCAGACCACCGTCGGACCCGCGCCCCGCACCCGCCTGAGCGCCAGGAATTCGCCGTCCGGGCGGTCAAGGCGTTCCACGTCGTCCATCGGCGTCCCTCTCGCGAAATCGTTCGCGGACTGATAGCGAACCGCGGCAAGCGAAGCGAAGGCCAATCCGCGTGTCTGAACCCAAGGTCCTGTTCGTCACTTCCAACCGCATCGGCGACTGCGTCATCTCCTCAGGCGTGATCCGCGAGATCGGCCGACAGCTGCCGGGTGCGCGCATCACCGTGGCCTGTGGCCGCCCGCCGGCGCCGCTGTTCCGGTCCGCGCCCGGCGTGGAACGGGTCATCATCCTCGACAAGAAGAAGTTCGCCGGACACTGGATCGACCTGTGGAAGCAGGTCTGGCGGACCCGCTGGGACATGGTCATCGACATCCGCGGCTCGGCGCTGGCGTTCCAGGTGCGGGCGAAGAAGCGGCGGGTCTATCATCGCGGCCTGGAGACCGGTCTGCCGAAGGTCGAGATGGTGTCGCGCATGATGGGCGCGGAACGGCCGCTGGATCCGGAAATCTTCCTCGACGCCCGGGCCGAGCGCGAGGCGGGAGAAGTGTTGACTCCGCAGCTATGGGATGGGCCCGGGCCGGGGCCGATCCTGGCGCTGGCCCCCATCGCCCACCAGCCGGGCAAGAGCTGGCCCGCCGACCGGTGGGGCCAACTGGTCTCGAAGCTCAAGGCCGAGCCGCGCTTCAAGGGCTGGCGATTCATGCTGGTCGGCGGGCCGGGCGACCACGCCCCCGCGGCCCCGGCCCTGGCGGAGGCGGGCGACCGCGGCCTCGACTTCGTCGGCAAGGGCGACATCCTCGCCTCGGCCGCGGCGATCCATGGCGCGGCCCTGTTCGTGGGCAACGATTCCGGACTGATGCATGTGGCCGCCGCGGCCGGGCGGCCGACCCTGGGCCTGTTCGGTCCGACCGAGTGGTGGCTGTACGGTCCGTGGGGTCCGAAGACCCGCACCGTGGCGTCCAACGAGACGCGCGGCGAGTTCGCGCCCATCGAGGCGCTGACCGTCGACCATGTGTTCGAGGCCGTGCTGGGTCTGCATGACGCCTTCATCGGCGCCGGAACGCCGGTCAAACCTTGAAGAGACGGGCATTCGCGGTCATATAGGCGGCGTGAGGGGAAGACCGCGATCCGTCGCGCGCTTCGTCTCGCCAGACCTTCGTCCACAATAAGGAAACGACGCCCATTCGCCGTCCGATGAACCAGCCGCCCGTCAAGGACGGGCCGCCCATGAACCAAGACATCCGCGCGCCGCGCGTTCTGCTGATCGACCAGAACGGCGAAAAGCAGGGCGTCATGCCTACGTCCGCCGCGCTGGAAGCCGCCGAAGAGGCCGGCATGGACCTGGTTCAGATCGTCTCCACCTCGGAACCGCCGGTGGCG
>NZ_DASWTO010000151.1:0-1676 GCF_036402095.1 Brevundimonas sp.
GCCTTGGAGGGCAGGGCGGTCTGGTGGCCGGACGCGGGGACGACCTTCTTCTTGGCCGGCGCGCGGACCTTCTTGACCGTCGAGGCCGGCGCAGCGGCGCGGCGGGCGGTTTCGGCGTCGATCAGGGGCAGGATCTCGGCGGCGGCGTTCATCTGGACCGCGGAGCCGGATTCCGACAGGCGGGCGGCGTTGGCGCGCAGGGCCTTGAGGTCGGGGTCGCTCATGGCGGGGATCATGTCGGCAAGCGGGGTCATGGCAGTCTCCAGTACAAGGATACGGTGGTCGGGCCGGCGCCGTGATCGGCGGCCGGCCCTTCCGTCAGTCGGAAACTATTCGGCGGCCTTCAGGCGACCGGCCGATTCCTTGCCCGAGCGCGAGTCGCGCTCGATCTCGTAGGAGACCTTCTGGTTTTCGTTGAGCGAGCCCAGGTCCGAGACCTCGACGGCCGAAGCGTGGACGAACACGTCCTTGCCGCCGTCGTCAGGGGCGATGAAGCCATAGCCCTTGGTGGAGTTGTACCATTTCACAGTGCCGGTAGCCATTTTCAGGACCTCCGCTAGCAGTTGACCGCCGGAAGAGGTTCCGGGTCGGCCTGTCGGGTCTGAATGGGATCGGCTTTGGACCTCGGTGCGCGATGCAAAGGGGCAGCAGCGTTTCGCAGAGAGATCGACGAGGCCTCAGGTGGGCCCTTTCCCCGCCAATAGCAAGGGCGGGGACGGAAACGCCCCGGACCGCCGGGAAGGACGGCGGCCCGGAGCCGGCCTCCGTCAGTTCGGCATGGAGACCGTATCGGTGACGTGGATCACGCCGTTGGACTGGAACACGTCGGCCTGGGTGACGGTGGCCTCGCCGCCCTTCTCGTCGGTCAGGATGACGGCGGCGCCGCGCAGCGAAGCGGTGAGCACGCCGCCCTCGACGGTGGTCAGGCGGGCGCTGCCGCCGCCGGCCTGGATCTGCTGGATCAGGTCGGCCGAGGCGATCCGGCCGGGCACCACGTGGTAGGTCAGGATCCTGGTCAGGGGCGCCTTGTTGGCCGGCTCCACGAGGCTTTCGACCGTGCCAGCCGGCAGCTTGCCGAAGGCGGCGTTGGTCGGGGCGAAGACCGTGAACGGGCCGGGGCCGGACAGGGTCTCGACGAGGCCGGCGGCGGTCACCGCGGTCACCAGTGTGGTGTGGTCGGCGGAGTTGACGGCGTTCTGGACGATGGTCCTGTTGGGGTACATGGGAGCGCCGCCGACGGTGACGGTCTGCTGCGCGGCGGCGGGTTCGGCGGCGACCGGCGCGGCGGGGGTCTCGGCGGGCGAGCAGGCGCCGGCGATCACGGCGCAGGCGGCGACGCCGGCGACGAGGACGGAACGCGTGGGGGTGAAGGTCATCTGTGTCTCTCCTGAGCGGCCGTCGTTGCGGCTCGGAGAGAGAGACGACGGAGCGGCGCGGGCGGATCATCGCCGCGGCCAGTGGCCACACCGGCGATCCGGAACGGCCTTTCGCACGTAGGGGCGCCCCGGACGGCAAAACGGCGGCGGACGCCTTCGCATCCGCCGCCGTTCAAATCACGCGCCGGAGACCGGCGCCTGAAGTCAGCCCTCGGTCTTCAGCTGACCAGCCGATTCCTTGCCCGAACGCTTGTCGCGCTCGATTTCGTAGGAAACCTTCTGGTTTTCATCGAGGCCGCG
>NZ_DASWTO010000152.1:0-10607 GCF_036402095.1 Brevundimonas sp.
CAGATTCTGGAGATGCAGGCCCGCGAACAGACTTCCGGCGCGATCCGCGCCCTTCTTGACCTCACGCCGAAGACCGCGCGGCGGGTGGGCGAAGACGGCGTCGACGAGGATGTCACGCTCGATCGCATCATCGTCGGGGACCGCCTTCGCGTCAGACCGGGGGAGAAAATCCCCGTCGACGGGGAAATCCTCGAAGGCCGGGTGGCGATCGACGAGTCGCTCGTCACCGGCGAGTCCATGCCGGTCACCAAGGAACCCGGCGCGCGCGTCGTCGCGGGCTCGCTGAACAAGACAGGCTCGTTCCTGATGCGGGCTGACAGGGTCGGGGCTGACACCCTGCTGGCCCAGATCGTCCAGATGGTGGCTCAGGCCCAGCGCAGCCGGGCGCCGATCCAGCGCCTCGCGGATCGCGTGTCCGGGTGGTTCGTACCGGCCGTCATCGCCATCGCCGCGCTGTCCGCCGTCGTATGGGGCGTAGCCGGGCCGGAACCGCGACTGTCCTACGCGCTGGTGGCGGCGGTGTCGGTCCTGATCATCGCCTGTCCCTGCGCCCTCGGCCTGGCCACGCCCATCTCCATCATGGTCGGCGTCGGAAGCGGCGCCCGCGCCGGCGTGCTGGTCAAGAACGCCGAGGCGCTCGAGCGCTTCGAGAAGGTCGACACCCTGGTGCTGGACAAGACCGGAACGCTCACCGAGGGACGGCCGTCGGTCACGGCGATCCGGCCGGCGGCGGGCTTCGATGAAACCAGCCTGTTGCGCCTGTCGGCCAGTCTGGAGCGCGGCAGCGAGCACCCGCTGGCGGACGCCATCGTCCGCGCCGCCGTGGAGCGCAATCTCCCGCTATCAGAGGCGACCGACTTCGACAGTCCGGTGGGGCGCGGCGTCTCCGGACGGGTCGAGGGCCGTCGTGTCGTGCTCGGCAACGCCCGTTTCCTTGGCGACAGCGGTGTCGACGTCGCCGGGCTGGAACCGGAGGCCGAGGGGCTGCGCCTCGACGGGGCCACGGCGATCCTCGTGGCGATCGACGGCGTCGCCGCCGGCGTGCTGGGCATCGCCGACCCGGTGAAGGTCACCACCGCGGACGCGATCCGGGACCTGAAGGCCGCCGGCCTGCGGCTGGTCATGATGACCGGGGACAACCGCACGACGGCCGAGGCCGTGGCGAGGCGGCTGGGCATCGACGACGTTCAGGCCGAGGTGCTGCCGCAGGACAAGGCCTCCGTGGTCGAACGCCTGCGCGCCGAAGGCCGCGTCGTGGCGATGGCCGGGGACGGCGTCAACGACGCCCCGGCGCTGGCCGCAGCCGATGTCGGGGTGGCGATGGGCGCGGGATCGGACGTGGCGATCGAGAGCGCTGGAGTCACCCTGTTGAGCGGCGACCTGCGTGGCATCGTCCGGGTCCGCAGGCTGTCCCGGGGCGTGATGGGAAACATCCGCCAGAACCTCGTGTTCGCCTTCGGCTACAATGCACTTGGCGTGCCCATCGCGGCGGGGCTGCTCTACCCGGTGTTCGGCTGGCTGCTGTCCCCGGCGCTGGCGGCCTTGGCCATGGCCCTGTCCTCGGTCAGCGTGGTCGGCAACGCCCTGCGCCTCAGGTCGATCCGGCTCTGACACGAGGCTTCGGGGCGGATCTAGGCCGCCGCGCGCCGCCGCCTCGTGTTGCCCGGCCGGAACCGGTGTCCGATGAACGCCCACAGACCGACCGCGCCCAGCCCGGCCATGGCCAGGCCGCTCAGCACCGTCACCGTTTCGTACAACCAGCCGCCGACCGAGGCGGCGTGCACTGGATACAGGGCGTTGTAGACCCGAAGCCCCCGGCCCAGCCGGTTGGCGTCCACGGTCGCGACCACCCGGCCGGTAGCGGGATCGATCGTCACCGTGGTGCGGCCGTTCGGGTGCCATTCGCCGGGGTGGCGCAGCCGCAGCGTCGCCGGCTTGCCGGGCGCGGCCGGCCAGCTGACCATCCGGGGGGTGGCGTCGGGGAAGCGGGCTCGCGCCGCCGCCAGCGCCACGGTCCAGTCGATCTCGCCCTCCCCAACCTCGGGCGCCGCCGGCGCTGGCGGCGGACCGCCGTTGAGCAGGGCCTGGGTCGTCCCGTGAAAGACGATGGCGGCGCCCGTGAGCGAAAACGCCAGCAAGGGCAGGGCGAAGATCAGACCCAGATTGCGGTGGCTGCCGATCAATTCGCGCCGCGCTCCCGAACGCGGCCACATTCGCCAACCGGAGGCCCGCCACGCCGGTATCCAGACGATAAGGCCGGTAACGATCATGATCACAAGGGCCAGGCCTGCGCCGCCGGCGACCAGCTTGCCTGTGTGGCCGGCCAGCAGTTCGTGGTGCAGGTCGAAGATGAAAGTCTCCGCCCGCCCCGCGCCCCGCCAGCGCTCGACCACGGCGCCGCCTGCGTCGGCATAGGCGAAGCCCTCGTCCGGCAGATACAGCGTCCAGGCGCCGACCTTGCCCGAGGGGATCACGGCCGTCTTGACGCCCGGCTCCGCCGCCTCGATCGCCTCCAGGGCCGGGCCGAGCGCCGCCGGGTCGAGGTTTACCGCAGCGCGGGCGGCCGGGACGCTGGCGCGAATCCAGTCGTCCTCCAGCACCAGCAGCGATCCGGTCAGGCCGAAGACGATGGCCAGCGCCGCCAGCGCGGCCCCGGCCCAGGCATGCAGGGTGCGGATCGCGCCCATCACCGGCTCAGAAGCTCCGGGTCAGCGTCAGGGTGGCGGTGCGGCCGCGGCCGGCGAAGTAGCGCAGGTTGTCGGTCGGTCCCTGGGTGTCGGAGAAGTAGGAGACATACTGCTCGTCCAGCAGGTTCTGGACGCCCAGCGACACCGTGCCGAAGCCGGCCTCGTAGCGCGCCACGGCGTCCAGCACGGTGTAGCCCTCGAAGTCGTTTGCGGCTGGCTCGCCGTCAAACTCCCGTTCGAGGAAATTCTGGGCCTGCAGCCGCAGCGCCACCCGCCCGGCCTCATACTCGCCCCACAGCAGCAGACGATCCGGCGAGATGTTGGCGCCGTCCAGATCGCGGTTGATCGGGCCGTTCTCGACGCTGGCGCTGCGGCCGTCCAGAGCGGCGTAGCTGCCGCCCACGGTGAAGGCGTCGGTCGCGCGCCACAGTCCCTTCAGTTCGAGGCCGTCGATGCGCGTGGCCCGACGCTGCACCGTGAGATCGCCGGAGGGCTGGCGAACGTACAGCGCCCCGCGCCCGGTCTCCGACCGGAAAACGGCCGCGGAGAATTCGAGGCGGTCGCCGCGATACTCGACGCCGACTTCGGTGTTGTCCGTCACCACCGGTTCGAGGTCCAGGAAGTCGTCGACGTCCTCGTTGGGCGTGTCGATGCCCCGCAGCACCCGGCCGACGTCGGGCATGGTGAAGCCTTGGGCGAACGAGCCGTAGACCAGCAGGTCAGGACGGACCTCGAAGGCAGCGCCGATGTTGAACAGCGTCTCCTCGAAGCCCGGCTCCCCGCCGCCCACCGTCTGTGGGCCATAGAAGTAGAGGGTCTCGAAGTCATCGACCTTGAGCTTCGCCGACTCATGCCGCGCACCGGCCGACAGTGTCAGCCGGTCCGCCATCAGCGACTGGTTCAGCTGCACGAAGGGGGACAGGCTCTCGTAGGCGGTCTCGGGCACCCAGTTGCGGCCGGTCAGGACCAGCTCCTGGTAGGTCCGGTCGCGGAGGCCGTCGACCCCGACCAGAGCCTTCAGTCCGTCCACGCCGGGAACTTCGCCCTGCCAGTCGATCTTGAAGCCCAGCTTCTCGGAGTTGTTGGCCGACTGGTCGAACAGCGTCCCGACCGGCGCGATGGCCGGGTCCTGGAAGGTGGGGAAGCTCCCTCCGCCGAACACGCCCGCATAGTCATGGGCGAACACCTGGGCCCGGAACACGCCGCCGAACAGGTCCCGGTCGGTGTAGCTCAGGGCCCCGGAGGTGACCTCGTTCGACGGCTGATAGCCTTCCGGCGCGCCGCGCACCGCGCTGGTCGGCAGGCCCGTCGCGCGGTTGCCGGCCACGGTGACATAGTCGCCGTCACCCTCCAGATCGAAACGATTGACCCAGGCCTCCAGCCGGCGCTCGTCGCCCAGATCCCAGCCGGCGCGGGCGAACAACGACAGGGCCTGCGAGTCCTGCACCTCGCCCTGGGCGCCGTCGAAGCCGATACGGCGGCCCTCGGCGTCATAATAGGCGCCGCGGGTCTCGAAGGCGGCGCCGAGGGTCAGATCGAGCGTGCCGAAATCCTGACCGCCGATGGCCGCCAGCTTGTAGCCGACGCCGTCGCCCTGGACTTCGTCGTCGGTGGTGACCTGGGCCATCATCCGGCCGGTCAGGCCCGCGTTCTCCGACGGCTTGCTGGCGGTGACGTAGTTGACCACGCCGCCGGTGGCTCCGACGCCCTGGATGGCGTTCGAGCCGAAGATGACCTCCACCCGGTCGATGAAGAAGGGATCGATCGTGTAGCCGTCGCGGCTGTCGTCGCGCAGCGGCGTCGATTGCGGCACGCCGTCCACGAGGTAGAGCGGCGAACGACCGCGCAGGGTCTCGCCGAAGCCGGAGAGTTTCTGCCGGGTCGGCGAGAACGACGGAACGAGGGCCGACACCGTCTCCACCGCGGAAGCGGCGAGGGCGGTCTGCTGCTCGACGGAGCGGCCGTCCAGAACCTCGATCGTCGCGGCGAGGGCCGAACGGGGCGCCTCGACGCGCGAAGCCGTAACGATCACTTCGTCGAGCACCGCGGGTTCCGCCTCCTGTGCGGCGGTGGGAAGGGCGATCATCAGACCGAGCGCGGAGACGGAGACGAGCAGGCTTTTGGACACGGTGAGACCCGGACAGCAGGGGAGGGAGAGGCCTTGCAGCACGGCGGTATTTGCGAGTCAATCGCACTCGCATTCGCAAAGCGTCCACCGACCCGCGTTCGTGAACCAGTTCGCGGTTGAGGGATTGCACACCGGACTTCCGTCGCTGGCGCCGCCATGTCCTCTCAACCCCCACTGTCACGCCTCGTCCAGACTATCGGCCGTACAGCGTCCGGGGTTCAGGCGCGCCATGTCGTGGCCGTATCGGTCGTGGCGGCTGCGGCGTTCGGCCTCATCGGACTTCGGGCTGTCGACCTGCCTGGGCCGCGTCCGATCACCGACGGCGAGCGCCTGCGCATTGAGGTGGTGCATCCGGTCGAGCCCGAGATCCGCCCCGGCGCCCCGATGGACGTGGGCGAGCTGGTGGAGGGATTCCAGGGCGTGCCGCCCCCGCAGCCGCCTCTGAAAGACGCCCTGTGGGCCTCCGCCGAGGACTGGATGGCTGATCTCCCGCCCTTGCCGCAGCTGCCGTGGCGTCGGCCGGCCGCAGAGGTTGCGGTGGTCCACCCGCCGGCGCCCGCGTCTCACCCACCCGCCCGGGACGAAGGCCGCTGGTTCGGGTTCGATGCGCCGCGGCGGGACTATCAGGCCGAACGCGCGGCGCGCCGGGCCCGTCTCGAGGCGCTGGATCGCGCCGCCCGGGAAGAGCGTGAGGCGCGGCAGGCTGAATGGGTTCCGCCCGAGCTTGAGGTTCAGGTCGGGGATATCGCCGGGCGTGAGCCGTTCACGGCTCTCCAATGATTTTATGCCAGTGATCGCCGTCCACGCGGAGGGGCGGGGTGATGACGGCGTTTGGCGTTCGGTGGCGGCTGTACCGCAAGGGTGAGCCGCAGAGGGGCTGGCGCGACGCCGCGATCCTGTTCGTCGCCTATGCCGCGGCCCTGTGCGCCGGCGTGCTGTGGTCCCGTTCGGTCGACAACTCGACGGTGTTCTGGGCGGCGAACGGGGTGCTGACCGGCGGCCTTCTGCTGCTGAGCCCCCGTGTCGGCTGGACCTTCGTCGCCGCCTGCATCTCGCTGAACCTCGGCCTCAACGTCTTCAGCGGCCTGCCGCTCAATCTCAATCTCGCCTTCACCGCCCTGAACCTGGCGTTCTCCGTCGTCATCGCGGTGCTGGTGCGGACGTTCTGCGGCGCGGCTCTCGACCTCGGGCGGTTGCGGCGGTTCCTGCCCTTCGTCGCCATCGTCGCGGCCGCCGCGGTGGCTGAGGGCATGATCGGGGCCCTGTTCACCACGCCGGACCACGGGCTCTGGGCCATCATCTGGCCGCGCTGGGCCGCCTGCGACGGGGTCGGCATGGTTCTGGCGCTGCCTGCGACCCTGCTGATGATGCGCGGCATCAATCCCCTGTATTCGGGCGTGGCCGGGCCGCTGGAGCGCCTCGCCCTGCTGTTGGGCCTCGGCGCGCTGACGGCCGTGACCTTCTCCCACGCCGGCCAGCCGCTGATCTTGCTGATCTATCCGGCCGTTCTGTTCGCCGCCTTCCGGCTCGGCGCCGCCTGGGCCTTCCTGTCGATCGGGGTCGTCGGCCAGATCGCCACCGTACAGACCCTGGCCGACCGCGGCCCGATCGCGGTGTTCGACGCCCTCCCGCGCTTCACCCAGGTCGGACTGCTGCACCTGTTCCTCGGCAGCATCCTCCTGACGGCGACGCTGGCCACCAGCGCCCTGGCCGAGCGCATGCGGACCGAGCACCGGGCGCGGCGCAAGGAGGCCTCGGCCGCCGCCGTGCGGGCCCGGAGCGAGCAGATGATCGCCACGCGCGAGCGCTTCCTCGCTGTGGTCAGCCACGAGATCCGCACGCCGCTCAACGGCGTCGCCGGGTTCGCCGGGGCCCTGGCCGCGCGCACGGACCTCGATCCCGAGGCGCGGCGGCAGGCCGAGTCGATCGCCGCCTCGTCGGCGGTGCTCAACACCCTCATCGAGGACATCCTCGACTTCTCGCGTCTCGAGCGGGGCCGGCTGGAGCTGGAGCCGGCCGCTGCCGGGGTAATTCCGGTTCTCGGCGAGGCCGTCGACCGCCTGCGCGGCGCCGCGGCGGCCAAGGGGCTGGCGCTGACACTTGTCCAGCACGGCGAAGCCGCCGCCTGCCACCGCTTCGACGCCCGCCGTCTGCGTCAGGTCGTCGGGGGACTGGCGGACAATGCGGTCAAATTCACCGACTCCGGCTCGGTCACGGTGCGGGTCGCCTTCACGCCTTGCGGGACCGGCGCCGACCGGATGGAGGTCGCCGTCGAGGACACCGGCCCGGGCGTGGCGGAGAACCGCCGTGCGGAGCTGTTCCAGCCCTTCTCGCAGCTGGACGCAGGTCTGGCGCGCCGCCAGTCGGGCGCCGGCCTGGGCCTGGCCATGTGCCGGTCGATCGTCGACCTGATGGGCGGCGAGCTGACGTGGGAACCCCGCCCGGGCGGAGGCTCCGTGTTCCGCTTCGCGCTGGACCTGCCGGTGGCCGAGGTTCCGTCGGACGCCGCCGGGGCGATCGCCGGGACCGAGCGGGCGCCGGTGATCCTGGTCGTCGACGATCATCCGACCAACCGCGAGGTCGCCCGCCTGATCCTGACCTCCTATGGCTGCGAAGTGGTCGAGGCGGACGATGGCGCGACCGCCGTCGCCGCCGCCGGCGTCGCGGCCTACGACGGCATCCTCATGGATGTGCGGATGCCGGGCATGGACGGTCTGGAGGCGACGCGGGCGATCCGGGCGTCCGGCGGGCCCTGCGCCGATGCGCCGATCCTGGCCGTCACGGCGGACGTGATGCGCGACGATGTCGAGCGCTGCCGCGCCGCCGGCATGAACGGCCATGTGCCCAAGCCCATCAATCCCGCCCGGCTGATGGCCGCCCTGATGGCCGTCCTGGATGGCGGCGAAGCCTTCCCGGAAGTCCCGGCCCAGCCGCGGGTCGCCGTCGCAGCCTAGTTGAGCCCGTCAACTTGACCTGACGTGATCTTGGCACGCGCGCCCACGCGGTCTAGGTCGGTGGCTCAACCTCGTCAGGAGACGCACCATGGCCGATCTGGCTCAAGTCACCGAACACATCCGCGGCGCCGTGGGCGACAATTCCGGTCTGGGCAAGACCGTGAAGATCGATCTGGGCGACAGCGGCAAGATCTTCATCGACGGCGCCTCCGTCCCGAACACCGTGACCAACGAGGACAAGCCCGCCGACGCCACCGTCTCGATGTCGTGGGACGACTTCATGGCCCTGTCGAACGGCCAGCTCGATCCGATGATGGCCTTCATGCAGGGCAAGCTGAAAATCGCCGGCGACATGATGATCGCCCAGAAGCTGGCCCCGCTGCTGAAGCGCTGAGCTTGACCTGAGACAACGACCTCCACGGCGCGGCGTCCTACGGGACCCGCGCCGTTTGTCTTTTCGAGAAGGACCGCGCCATGGACTTCCGCCCCAGCGACAAGGCCCTGCACTGGCAGGATCGCGTGCGCCGCTTCATGGACGACAGGGTCCTGCCGCGCTCGGCGGAATACTGGGCCCAGGTGCGCGAGGACCACACGCGCCAGCCGCCCGCCATGGAGGCGATGAAGGCCGAGGCCCGCGAGGCCGGCCTGTGGAACATGTTCCTGCCCGGCGAGCACGGCGCCGGCCTGACCAACCTCGAATACGCCCCGCTGGCCGAGCTGATGGGCCGTCACCTGTGGTCGGCGGAGGTGTTCAACTGCAACGCCCCCGATACCGGGAATATGGAAGTGCTCCATATGTACGGGAACGCCGAGCAGCAGGCTCGCTGGCTCAAGCCGCTGATGGCCGGGGAGATTCGCTCGGCCTTCCTGATGACCGAGCCCGAGGTGGCCTCGTCGGACGCCACCAACATCCAGACCCGCATCGAGCGCGACGGTGACCACTACGTCATCAACGGCCGCAAATGGTGGTCGACCAACATGGGCCACCCCAACGTCGCGGTGACCATCGTCATGGGCAAGACCGATCCCGACGCCTCGGTCCACACCCAGCAGTCGCAGATCATCGTCCCCGTCGATACCCCGGGCTTCCGCGTCGAGCGCATGCTCTCCGTCTTTGGCTATGACGAGCGTCCCATCGGTCACGCCGAGGTGGTGCTGGAGAACGTCCGGGTGCCGGTCGAGAACCTGATCGCCGGCGAGGGCAGGGGCTTCGAGATCGCCCAGGGCCGCCTCGGACCGGGCCGCATCCATCACTGCATGCGCGTCATCGGCATGGCCGAACGGGCGCTGGAGCTGATGACCGCCCGGCTGCTCAGCCGCACCGCCTTCCGCAAGACCCTGGCCGAGCATTCGGTCTGGGAGCAGCGCGTCGGCGAGGCCCGGACCCAGATCGAGATGTGCCGCCTGCTGGTGCTCAAGGCCGCCTGGATGATGGACAACGGCGGGGCCAAGAACGCCAAGTCCGAGATCGCCCAGATCAAGGTCGCCGCCCCGCGCATGGCGCTGCAGATCATCGACGACGCCATCCAGGCCTACGGCGGCGCCGGGGTCTCGGCCGATACGCCGCTGGCCGAGATGTACGCCATGGTCCGCACCCTGCGCATCGCCGACGGTCCCGACGAGGTCCACAACCGCACCATCGCCCGGCTGGAGTACGGCAAGGCGACCTGAGGGCCCTCCAGCGAAAAAACGGTGTGGCGGAGTCGACAGAGTCGGCATTCAGCACCGAAGAAACGGGGGGCGGAGTCGGCAAGGTCGATATTGGCTGAGCCGTGCCTTGCGGCGGCGCGACGTGGGATTCGGTTTTCAAGGACCCGGCGCCTTCCGGTGGAAAGGAAGACGGCCTCCAGTATGCGCCAGGTCGCTTCCCAGGCGGGAAGATCGGTTCGAGAAATCGGCAAGCTGTTGATTTGGCGCGACCCGATATGAAAAATCCTGCTGACAATCCCGGAAATGTCAGCACGCCGTGCGGGCGCAACCCGCTTACCAGGAGGTCACGTCCCTTGGGTGCACGCGCCGGTTCGGCGAACCGTCGAAGGCCCAGCGCAGGAAGCGCGCGGTCGTCAGCGCGCCCGACTTCACCAGCGTTCTCGGCAGACCGCGCGGCTGCCTGTGCATGGCGCGGGCCCAGTCCGGCAGCAGGTCCATACCGGCCTGCATGATCACGCCGGCCGCGAGGTCGACCGCCGGCATGCCTACCGTCTGACGCATGACGAGGGCCGCCACCTCATGGGTTCGCGCATCGACGCGCAGCTTCGGCCGGAACGACTGGATCAGGGCCTCCGCCTCGGCCCGGGTGCGGGGCAGGGGATCGGCATGGAGCGCCTCGCCCACCTGCGCCATCTCGTCGAAATACGCGTCCTGCTCCGCGCGCAGCATGTTCGGCTCGGCGTAGCGGATCCAGGAGTCGAGGAAGCTGATCGTCTCGGTGACATGCACCCAGGCCAGCAGCTCCGGATCACTGACCCGATAGGGCGTCCCGTCCGGGAGCACGCCCCCCAGCTTCGCATGAATGCGGTTGACCCTGTCGATCGCCGCCCGGCCGGCCTCGGCATGATCATAGGTGGTCACCGCGATGAATTTGGCCGTCCGCCGCAGCCGCCCGTGCATGTCGGCGCGGAAGTCCGAATGGTCCCAGACCCCGGCCAGAACCGCTGGATGCAGCATCTGCAGCAGCAGGCCGGAAACGCCGCCGATCATCATGGTGGTGACGTCGCCGTTGACCTTCCACGCCACGGAGTCGGACGGAAACAGCGCATCCGCCCGCCGCAGCACCGGCCGCTCGCCCTTCGAGGCGTCGTTGAAGACGTCGGCGATCTTCTGGCGGACGGCGCGTTT
>NZ_DASWTO010000153.1:0-4593 GCF_036402095.1 Brevundimonas sp.
GGTCACCGGTTCGCCCGCCGCCACCCTCGGCCAGATCTGCGCCACGACCGACTTCATGCCGCCCTTGTGGTATTCGTTGGGCCCATAGACGTTGAAGAATTTCAGCCCCGCCCACTGGCTCGGCGACTGCCCCCGGTCCGACTGCCGGGCGGCATATTGGTCGAACAGCATTTTTGAATAACCGTAAGCGTTTAGCGGCCGCAACGAAGCCAGCCCTTCAAGGCTGTCGTCGTCCTCGAAACCCCGCTCGCCGTCGCCGTAGGTGGCCGCCGACGAGGCGTAGACCATCCGGGCGTCCCTCAGCGCGCACCAGTCCCAGATGTCCCGCGACAGGGTGAAGTTGGTGCGGAGGATCAGATCGGCGTCCGCCTCCGTGGTCGAGGAGATCGCCCCCATGTGCACCACGGCCTCGATCCGCTCGGCGTGCCGCTCCAGCTGCTCGAACAGCTCCTCCGGCTGCCAGAAGTCGGCGATCGGGTGTTTGGCGATGTTCTTCCACTTGCCCAGCGCCGCGTCCTCCAGCCGGTCGCACACGACCACGTCGCGGCGGTCCTCGGCGCACAGCCGGGCGACGATGTTCGAGCCGATGAAGCCGGCCCCGCCGGTGACCACGATCATCCGCCGGCTCATCGGTCGTCCTTCATCTTCTCGATCGTCCTGGTGGTGGAATAGCCGTCCTCGAACGTCGCCAGCCGGACCTCGCCGCCCCAGCTTTCGACCAGGTCGCCGCCCACCACGCCCTCACGGGTGTAGTCCGCGCCCTTGATCAGCACGTCGGGCCGCAGCCGCTCGATCAGGGCCAGCGGCGTCGGCTCGTCGAACGAGGTCACCCGGTCGACGCTCTGCAGTCCTCCGATGACCACGGCCCGGCTGTCCAGATCGTTGATCGGCCGGCCCTCGCCCTTCAGGCGCCGCACGGAATCGTCCGTGTTCAGCGCCACCACCAGCCGGTCGCACCAGCTTCGCGCCTGCGCCAGATAGGCCACATGGCCGCGGTGCAGGATGTCGAAACAGCCGTTGGTGAAGCCGACCTTGAGCCCCTGCCGCTTCCAGCCCTCGACCACATGCGCCAGATCCTCAAGCGGCATCACCTTGGCGTGGGCCCCGGCGGCGTGCTGGCTCATCTCGGCGTCGATCAGCTCGGCCGGAGTGACCACGGCCGTGCCCGCCTTGCCGACCACCACGCCCGAGGCGAGAATGGCGAACTCCACCGCCGTCTCCAGCGAGGCCCCGGCGCCCAGCGCCAGCCCCAGCGCCGCCAGTCCGGTGTCGCCGGCGCCCGAGACGTCGAACACCTCGCGCGCCCGCCCGGGGAAATGCTTCGCCGCCTCCCCGCGCCGCATCAGGCGCATGCCCCTGCCCGCCCGGGTCACCACCACGGCCTGCGCCGTCGTGGCGTGCAGCAGCGCCTTGAGGGCCGCCTCGACCTCCGCGTCGGTCTCCACCGGCAGGCCCGTGGCCCCGGCCAGTTCGCTGGCGTTGGGCTTGATCAGGTCGACGGCGCCGTAGCGGGCGAAATCGCGCCCCTTGGGATCGACCACGACCGGCGCGCCGGTCTTCTCCGCGGCCGCCAGCGCCTGGCTGATCACCAGATCGCTGACCACGCCCTTCGCATAGTCTGACAACAGATAGACGGAAGCACCGGCAAACGCTCCGCTTTCTTCGCCCATCAGGGCAGCCGCCTCCTCGTCAAGCCGCAGCAGCTGCTGGCCAGCGGCGACGAAGCGGGTCTTGACGATGGTGGCCACGCCCGCGCGCCGCTCGACCGCGTCCTCGATACCCGGTTCGGCGGCGATCAGCGTCGCCAGCTCGTCCCCGGCGGCGTCCCGGCCCGCCACGGCGCCCAGCCGCGCCACCCCGCCGAGGGCGGCCACGTTGCGCGCCACATTGCCGACGCCGCCCGGCATGGCCGTGGTGCGCCGCATCCGCAGCACCGGTATGGGCGCCTCGGGCGAAATCCGGCAGACCTCGCCATAGACGTAGCGATCCAGCATCAGGTCGCCGACGCAGGCCACCTTCAGCCCGCGCACGCGCTCCAGCAGGGCCTGTAGTCCGCCGAGATCGAGAGTCCGTTCAGCCATGCAATCCGACTAACGGATTCAGGCGGCCTTCGCCATCCGCGCCTTCGTCAGGTCGTCGTAGGCGATCAGGTCGGCGGCCAGCGCCTCGAACTGGTCCAGCGGCACCATGTTGGGCCCGTCCGACGGCGCGTTGTCGGGGTCCTGGTGCGTTTCCATGAACACCGCATCGACGCCCACGGCCACGGCCGCGCGGGCCAGCACCGGCACGAACTCGCGCTGTCCGCCCGAGGATGTGCCCTGCCCGCCCGGCTGCTGCACGCTGTGGGTGGCGTCGAACACCACGGGGCAGCCGATCTCGCGCAGGATCGGCAGGGCCCGCATGTCGCTGACCAGGGTGTTGTAGCCGAAGCTGGCCCCGCGCTCGCAGGCCATGACGTTCGGATTGCCCGCCCCGACCACCTTGGCGATGACGTTCTTCATGTCCCAGGGGGCGAGGAACTGGCCCTTCTTGACGTTGATCACCTTGCCGGTCGCCGCCGCCGCCAGAAGCAGATCGGTCTGCCGGCTCAGGAAGGCGGGGATCTGCAGCACGTCGACGGCCTGGGCGGCCTCGGCGCAATGCGCCTCGTTGTGCACATCCGTGAGCACGGGCAGGCCCACGCTTTCGCGGATTTCGGCGAAGATCGGCAGCGAGCCCGCCAGACCCAGTCCCCGCGCCGCATTGGCGCTGGTCCGGTTGGCCTTGTCGAAACTGGTCTTGTAGATGATCCCGACGTTCAGCCGCTCGCCGATCTCCTTCAGCGCGTGCGCCATCTCCAGCGCATGCTGCCGGCTCTCCAGCTGGCACGGACCGGCGATGAAGACGATGCGCTGACCGCCGCCGATGCTGACCGGGCGCTTCAGCCCGTCCTTGATGTCGATGATGGCGTTGGGCTTGGACACGGCGATTTCCCGAAATGACGGCTGGACGGCGCGCCTCCGTGACGCGCCTCTGCGGCGATCACGTGGCGTCGGACCTTCGGCTTGGCAAGCTACACGGCGACCCGTGACAAGGCCACCGGTCGCGCGCCTCCGCGGGGGATTGACGTTCCGCCCGTTCCGACCCCACCTTCACCGCATGACGACGGTGACCGTCGATCGCCAGCAGGCCGCCGCCCGCATGCCCCGCGGGTTCGGACTGCTATTGCGCCTGCTGGCCACCAACTGGACCTTCGGCCGCCTCACCGTCCGCCTTCCCAACGGCTCCAGCCATATTCTCGAGGGACGCGAGCCCGGACCGTCGGCCACGCTCGACATCCGCGACTACCGATTCGCCGGGCGCGTCCTCGCCTCCGGCGATATCGGCTTCGCCGAAGGCTATATGGCCGGCGAGTGGGAGACCCCGCACCTCGGCCACCTGCTCGAGGCCCTCGCCCGCAACCAGGACAATTTCCGCCGCCTGACCAGCGGCAATCCGGTGATGAAGTCCATCCACTGGCTGTCGCACCGGATGAACCGCAACAGCCGCTCGGGCTCGCGCAAGAACATTCACGCCCACTACGACATCGGCAACGCCTTCTACGCCGCCTGGCTCGACCCCTCGATGACCTATTCGTCGGCGCGCTTCACCCGTCCCGGCCTGTCGCTGGAGGCCGCACAGCGCGAGAAATACGCCGCCCTCGCCCGCACCATGGACCTGCAGGCGGGCCAGTCTGTGCTCGAGATCGGCTGCGGCTGGGGCGGGTTCGCCGAGTTCGCGGCCAGGGAGGTCGGGGCCCGCGTCACCGGCATCACCATCTCGCGCGAGCAGTTCGACTTCGCCCGCCGGCGGATGTTCAACACCGGTCTGTCCGAGCGGGCCGAGATCCAGCTGGTCGACTATCGCGACGTCCGGGGACGCTTCGACCGGGTCGCCTCGATCGAGATGTTCGAGGCCGTCGGCGAGGAATACTGGCCCGCCTATTTCGGCAAGATTCGCGAAGTCCTCGAACCCGGCGGCCGCGCCGGACTGCAGATCATCACCATCGACGACGCCGTCTTCGCCGGCTATCGCAAGCGCACCGACTTCATCCAGAAATACATCTTCCCCGGCGGCATGCTGCCCTCCGAGCAAGCCCTCAAACCGGTCGTCGCCGCCACCGGCCTCGACTGGGGCGCCGTCGAGCGTTTCGGACTGGACTACGCCGAGACGCTGCGGTTGTGGGACGAACGCTTCCAGTCCGCCTGGGACGACGTCAGCCGCATCGGCGGCTTCGACGAACGCTTCCGCCGCCTGTGGCGCTTCTATCTCGCCTATTGCGAGGCCGGCTTCCGCGTGGCCCGGACCAACGTCATCCAGCTCGGGCTTTCGCGCGCCTGACCCGGCGCTACAGTGGGCTCATGCCCGATCTCCCGCCGCTGATCTCCACCGCCGATCTCGCCGCCCGCCTCGGCCAGCCCGATCTGCGTCTCGTCGACGCCAGCTGGCATCTGGACGGGCGCGACGGTCGTCCCGATTTCGAGGTCGCCCGGCTTCCGGGGGCCGTCTTCTTCGACCTCGAAGCCAGTTCCGATCCGGACAGCGACCTGCCGCACATGCTGCCGGCGCCCGAGG
>NZ_DASWTO010000154.1:0-7818 GCF_036402095.1 Brevundimonas sp.
GAGGTCCGTCGTCTCGGCCGCGAAACCGATCACCAGCCGGGGCCGGTTCTTGCCGGGCGCCGACACCCCGGCCAGAATGTCGGGATTCTCGATCAGGGCCAGTGAGGGCGGCCCGCCGGGGGCCTTCTTGATCTTGCCCGAGGCCACGCCGTCGACGCGCCAGTCGGCCACGGCCGCGCTCATCACGGCGACATCCGCCGGCAGGGCCGCCTGCACCGCCGCCTGCATCTCGCGGGCGGTCTCGACCCAGACCCGCTCCACCCCGGCTGGCGCAGCCAGCGCCACCGGGCCCGACACCAGCGTCACCCGCGCGCCCAGCGTCGCCAGCGCCGCGGCGATCGCATAGCCCTGCTTGCCGCTGGAGCGGTTGGTCAGCCCGCGCACCGGATCGACCGGCTCGAACGTCGGCCCCGCGGTCACCACCGCCGTGCGCCCGGCCAGCGGCCGACCGTCAGGCCCGGCCAGCAATCCCTCGATGGCTTCCAGGATCGCCGCCGGCTCCGCCATCCGGCCAGGGCCGAACTCGCCGCAGGCCATCTCGCCCTCGTCCGGCCCGACCACCGCCACGCCGTGCAGGCCGTCGAACCCCTTGAGCCGCTCCATATTGGCCTGCACCGCCGGATGCAGCCACATGCGCACGTTCATGGCCGGCGCCAGCAGCACCCGCTTGTCGGTGGCCAGAAGGGTGGTCGAGGCGAGGTCGTCGGCCAGTCCGTTGGCGGCCTTGGCGATCAGCCCCGCGGTCGCCGGCGCCGTGACCACCAGATCGGCCCAGCGCGACAGCTCGATATGGCCCATGGCCGTCTCGTCCTCGGGCATGAACAGGGCTTGGCGCACCGGCTGGCCGGTCAGGGCCGCCAGCGACATCGGCGTGACGAACTCGGCGCCCGCCGCCGTCAGGATCGTCTGGACTTCGGCCCCGGCCTTCCTCAGCAGCCTGACCAGCTCCAGCGCCTTGTAGGCGGCGATGCCGCCGCCGACGATCAGCAGGATCTTGCGTCCGGAAAGCGTCGCTGCGGTCATTCCGTTGATCTAGCGATCCCGCCGCGCGGCGTCGAGGGAGACGGGGAGAAACAAGAACATTGCATGAACAAGATAACGGCGTTATGGACTCCGCGGGATTTCGGATGGAGGGTTCGATGATCGGCAGAAACACGGGAACGGGCGCGACGGCGGCGCTGGCGCTGCTGGCGCTGGCCGCCTGCGGCAACGGCGGATCGGCGGTCGAGACGCGGGACCGGGCGGCCGAGGGCGCTGAAGCCGTGCTGACCTCGGCCGCGGGCGCCCCGGCGGCGGCGGCCGAGGCGCCGGCGAAGGCGAGGCCGGTGCTGACCGCCAACCGCCGCGAAACCGTCGACGCCAAGGTGGCGCGGCTGTTCGAGCGTAACGGCGCCGACTTCGGCGCGACCTCGGCCGCCGACTATCTGGACAAGGTGCGGCGCTTCACGGCGCGGCCCCCGGCCGGGACCGAGCGCGTCGAACGCGCCAATGGCGACGTGCTGCTCTACCAGGCCTCGACCAACACCTTCGCCGTGGTGTCGCGCGACGGGGTGGCCAAGACCATGTTCAAGCCGCGCGACGGCGCCGCCTACTGGGTGCGGGAAAAGACCGCCGCGCCGACGTTCGGCAGGCGCGGCGCGCGATCTTCCGAATAGGCGGCGGGGGGACGGGCCTGGATCGAAAATCGGGCGGGTTGGGCGTCGCCGCATCCGACCCGGATTTCGCTCTGCATTAATTCTGGAGACTTCTCTGGAGTCCGGTCGATCCGACCTGAAGCAGGAATGGTCTACGCCTCGTCCGTTTCCTTGCGGTCGGCCATGTCGCGGATCAGCTCCAGCGCCAGCTTCTGTTGCCGGGTCGACAGCTGGGGGGCCAGGCGGCTGATCTCGATGGTGTAGCGGGTGGCCGGATAGTCGTGATCGAAGGCGGCGGCGCCCTCGGCCATGCCGGCCAGCTGGGCTCCGCTCAGCCCCTCGAAGAAATAGCCGATGTCGACCTTGAAGAAGCGGGCGATGTCCCAGAGCTTCGACGCCGAAATGCGGTTGGCGCCCTTCTCGTATTTCTGGATCTGCTGAAAGGTCAGGCCCAGGGCGCGACCGAGATCGCTCTGGTTATAGCCGAGCGCCAGCCGCTTCTCGCACACGCGACGCCCGACATGCCGGTCCACGGGATGAGGGCCGTCCTCGCCCTTGCCTCTGGCCATTGTTCGTTTTGCCCTCTCATGGGTGAAGCTCGCTTTGAATGCGCCTGCTTCGGCCCGCTGTCACGGAAAAACGCGGCGTTTTCGCCTTGGGCGCAGCCGGGAGTTGCGTAACCGTTTCAGCCCCTCACCAACGACGAGAAAACGCCTTACCCAAGGTGAATTCGGCGGTCCGCGCCGGGCCGGATCCACCGCCCGGCCGCCAGGGGAGCCAGAGCCAGCAGCAGGCCGATGGCGAACAGCAGGTCGCCGAAACGGCCATAGACGGTCGCCGCGGCCGCCTGCGGCAGGCGGGCGTCGATGACGCCGCTTTCGCCCGGCTCCAGCCGCTGGTCGCCGACCACCCGGCCCCACGGATCGATCATCGCCGACACCCCGGTCGGGGTGGAACGGACCACCGGCAGGCCGGTCTCGATCGCGCGGTAGCTGGCCAGGTTCAGATGCTGCAGCGGGCCCGAGGTGCGCCCGAACCAGGCGTCGTTGGAGATGTTGACGATCCAGCTCGGCCGCTTCGCCCCGCCGGGGGTGAAGCCCGGATACAGGCTTTCGTAGCAGATCAGCGGCTGGACCGACGGCAGGCCGGGGATGGCGATCGGCGCGGGCCGCGGGCCGGCGCTGAAATCCAGCGGCATATGCGTCAGGCTGCGGACCCCCAGGGCGCCGAGAAGCCCGCCGGCCGGCAGGTATTCGCCGAACGGCACCAGCCGGTATTTGTCGTAGGCGGCGGTGATCCTCAGCCCGTTGCCGCCCTCGTCCGTCAGGGCCAGCAGGCTGTTGAAATAGCTGGCGCCCTCGGGAGCGGCCGGATCGGCCACGCCGCGGCCGAGGCCGAGGATCAGGCTCTGGCCCGGCCGCACCGCCCGGGCGATGGCGACGGCGTCCGGCGAGCCCGGGGCGAACACCTGGTTGGCCGAGGCCGGCAGCGCGCCCTCGGGCCAGATGATCACGTCCGGCGTCACGGCGCCGGGCCGCTCGGTCAGGTTCACATAGCGGTCGACGATGCCGCGATCGGCTGCGGGGGTCCATTTCGACTCCTGCGGCACGTCCGCCTGGACGATCCTCACCACCGTATCGGTCAGGGCCAGGCGCGCGCCCGACAGCCGCATGGCGCCGCCGGCGAGCAGCGCCGCCAGGGCCAGCGCGCCGAGGGCCGCCGCGCCCATGCGCACCTTGCGCGGCCCGGGGCCCGCCAGCGGACCGAAGGCCGAGACCGCCGCCACCGTCACCAGGCTGAGACCGTAGACCCCCCCCACCGAGGCGAACTGGGATCCCGCCGACCCCGCCTTCCAGCTGGCCCCCGCCGGGTTCCACGGAAAGCCGGTCAGCACATGGCCGCGCAGCCATTCCAGCGCGCAGAACAGGCCCGCGAACACGAGCACGCGCCCCACGCCCGACGGAGCGAAGCGCCGGTAGAGGGCGGTCGCCGCGCCCCAGAACAGACCCAGGCCGATCGGCAGCAGCGAGGCGGCGAACGGTGCCATCCACGCCTGGGCCGGATTGACCAGAAAGGCTTCGGCCACCCACCAGCAGCTGATGAAGAAATAGGCGAAGCCGGCCAGCCAGCCCATCCAGAAGCCGCCGCGCACGGTGACCGACCGCTCGGCCAGCAGCATCAGCAGCGGATAGCCCAGAAGGCCGGGCAGAACGCCGAACGGCGGGTGGGCCAGGGCCGCGCCCGCGCCGGCCAGCAAGGCCAGGGCGATGCGGCCGAAGCGCAGGATCAGGCGGTCGCGGCGGGAGGCGGGATCAAGCTTGAGCATCGGCCCTGTATGGGTCGGCGACGCCCAGACTGGCAAGGATGCTGCGCTCCTCGGCCTCCATCTCTTCCGCCTCGGCCTCGTGCGCGTGGTCGCGGCCCAGCAGGTGCAGCACGCCGTGGACGGTCAGGTGCGACAGGTGGTCGCCCAGGGTCTTGCCCTGCGCCCCGGCCTCGGCCGCGCAGACGCCAAAGGCCAGCACGATGTCGCCGAGCGGCGGCGCCTGACCCGGGATCGTCATCCCGGCGGCCGGAAAGGACAGCACATTGGTCGCCCGGTCCCGGTCGCGGAAGCGGGCGTTCAGATCGCGCACCGTGGCGTCGTCGGTCAGCAGCACGACCACGCCGCCCTCGACCGTCCCCAGGGCCGCGGTCGCCGCGCGTTCGGCCACGGCGGCGGCCTCGGGCAGGGCCGCCGTCCAGGCCTCGTCCTCGATCTCGACCTCGATCACGCGCGGATCCTCACGCGTCCGGGTCCTCGAGGTCGGCGGCGGGGCGTTGCGCCGCGGCGTCGGCGTCATAGGCGCGGACGATGCGCTCGACCATGGCGTGGCGCACCACGTCCTGGGCCTGGAAGGTCTGGATGGCCACGCCCTTGACGTCCTTGAGGATGCGCAGCGCATGACGCAGGCCGGAGTCGCGCGGGTTGAGCAGGTCGATCTGCGACGGGTCGCCGGTCACCACCATGCGCGCCCCCTCGCCCAGCCGGGTCAGCACCATCTTCATCTGCAGCCGCGAGGTGTTCTGGGCCTCGTCGACGATGATGAAGGCGTGGGCCAGGGTGCGGCCGCGCATGAAGGCGATCGGGGCCGCCTCGATCTCGCCCTTGTCGCGCCGCCGGCGCACGTCGTCGGGCCCGAGGATGTCGTTCAGCGCTTCCCAGATCGGGGCCAGATAGGGATCGACCTTCTCGTTCAGGTCGCCGGGCAGGAAGCCCAGCTTCTCGCCCGCCTCCACGGCCGGGCGGGTGATGACCAGCCGGTCGACCTGCCCGCGCCGCAGCAGCGAGGCGCCGTAGGCCGCCGCCAGGAAGGTCTTGCCCGTCCCCGCCGGTCCGACCCCGAAGGTCAGTTCGCATTTCGACAGCATGTCCAGATAGTTGGCCTGGGCCGCCGTCTTGGGCGCGATGGCTCCGCGCCGCCCGACCGGCAGGGCGACGGCGTTGGGCGCCACGGTCCCCTGCCCGTCCCGCGGCCGGGTCGCCGCCGCCCCCAGCGCCGTGCGCACGTCGGCCTCGGTGATCACCGCCCCCGTGTCGGCCCGTTCGGCCAGCGTCTGGATGACCCGCTTCGCCTGGGCCCGGTCGCGCGTCGAGCCGTTGATGGTCACGCCGCCGCCGGGCGCCTCGACCAGCACCTTGTAGGCGTCCTCGATCAGGGCGATGTGCCGGCTGTGCGGGCCCACGACGGCGCGCAGGGCGGCGTCGTCCAGCGCCAGGAACTCACTCTCACGCGCCATCAGGCCGCCTTCTGCTGGAGCCGGCCCGTGAGGCTGTTCTGCTGGCCGCGCTCGATCTCCACCGGAACGATCCGGCCGATCAGATGATCCGCGTCCTCGACATGCACCGACTGCAGATACGGCGAGCGGCCGATGGCCTGCGCCCCGTGCCGCCCCTTGCGTTCGAACAGCACCGCCAGGGTCCGCCCCGCCTGCGCCGCGTTGAAGGCGACCTGCTGCTCCGTCAGCAGGGCCTGCAGGGCGTGCAGCCGCTCGCGGCTGACCGCGTCCGGAACCTGCGCCGCCATCGTCGCCGCCGGCGTGCCCGGGCGCGGCGAATACATGAAGGAGAAGGCGCTGGCGTAGTTCACCCGCCGCACCAGATCCATCGTCTGCTCGAAGTCGGCGTCGGTCTCGCCCGGGAAGCCGACGATGAAGTCGCCCGACAGCGCCATGTCCGGCCGCGCCGCGCGGATGCGGTCGACCAGCTCGAGATATTTCGTCCGCCCGTGCTTGCGGTTCATCAGCCGCAGGATGCGGTCGGAGCCCGACTGCACCGGCAGGTGCAGATACGGCATCAGCGCCTCCAGCTCGCCGTGCGCCGCGATCAGGTCGTCCGACATGTCGTTCGGGTGGCTGGTGGTGTAGCGGATCCGGTCCAGCCCCGGGATCTCCGCCAGCGCATGGGCCAGCCGCGCCAGGCTCGACGGCCTCCCGTCGGCCCCCTCGCCGTCATAGGCGTTGACGTTCTGGCCCAGCAGGGTGACCTCGCGCACGCCCCGCGCCGCCAGTTCGCGCGCCTCCGCCAGCACGTCGGCGACCGGCCGCGACCACTCCGCCCCGCGCGTATAGGGCACGACGCAGAAGGTGCAGAATTTGTCGCAACCCTCCTGCACGGTCAGGAAGGCCGTCACGCCGTCGCCGCCCCGCGGGACCTGCAGGGCGTCGAACTTTTCGTTGGGCGCGAAATCCGCCCCGATGCGCTCGCCCCGCGCCCGCGCCGTGCGGGTCAGCAGCTCCGGCAGCTGGTGATAGGCCTGCGGCCCGACCACCAGATCGACCGCCGGCTGGCGCTTCATGATCTCCTCGCCCTCGGCCTGGGCGACGCAGCCGGCCACGGCGATGGTCATGTCCCCGGGCCGCGCCTCCTTCATCACCCGCAGCTTGCCGAGTTCGGAATAGACCTTCTCGGCCGCCTTCTCGCGGATGTGGCAGGTGTTGAGGATGACGAAGTCGGCGTCCTCGGCGCTGTCGGTCGCGGCATAGCCCAGCGGGCGCAGCACATCGGCCATGCGCTCGGAGTCATAGACGTTCATCTGGCAGCCGTAGGTCTTGATGAACAGGCGCTTCGGCGGCGCGCCGGTCGCATCCGACGTCTCGGGCGGGACGAGGGTTTCGGTCATGGCTGGTCTTTTAGTGCGCGGACGCCGCGGGCGCTACTTGCGCGTCCGGTCAGGCCTCGTCGCGCGCGCCGTGGCGCTTGAAGATCAGCCCCTCGCGGCTGGACGGCTCGGCCCCCTCGATCGGCTTGCCGTAGAGCTCCAGCTTGTGGCCGATCAGTTCGAAGCCCAGCCGTTCGGCGATCTCGGTCTTCAGCCGCTCGATCTCGGCGTCGAAGAATTCGATCACCTCGCCGGTGCGGGTGTCGATCAGGTGGTCGTGGTGGTCGTCGCCGGCCTCTTCGTAGCGCGAGCGGCCGTCGCCGAAATCGTGCTTCTCGACCACCCCCGCCTCCTCGAACAGCCGGACCGTGCGGTAGACGGTGGCGATCGAGATGTGCGGATCGATCGACGAGGCGCGGCGGTACAGCTCCTCGACGTCGGGGTGATCGTCGGCGCTGGACAGGACCCGGGCGATGACGCGCCGCTGCTCGGTCATGCGCATGCCGCGCTCGGCGCAGAGTTTCTCGATCCGGTCCATCGGCGCAGGATAAGCGGGCCGGACGGGCTAGGGAAGCGGCGCGGCCAAGTTTAGGGCCAGAAGCAGGGCGTCGCGCCGCGCGGCCCCGGCGCCGGCGTAGTAGCCGGGACGGCGGCCGGCCTCGGTGAAGCCCGCCTTTTCGTACAGCGCCCGCGCCGCCGCATTGTCCTCCGCCACCTCGAGGAACACCCGCGTCGCCCCCAGCTCCCGCGCCCGGGCCAGACCCTCGCGGACCAGCCGGCCGCCCTCCCCCGCCCGGCGCGCCGCCGGCCGCACCGCCAGGGTCAGGATCTCCGCCTCGTCGGCCACGGCCCGCATCAGGATGAAGCCGTCCCGTCCGCAGACCGAAAACACGCCGGCCTGGGTCAACAGAGCGGCGAAGGCCGCGGCGTTCCAAGGCGTCTCATGCGGCCCCGCGAAGGCCTCGGCGTGGATCGCCGCGAACCCCGCCGCCAGGTCGGCCGCCCAGCCGGGCACGTCGCGGCCGGTCACGACGCGGGCGGCC
>NZ_DASWTO010000155.1:0-15627 GCF_036402095.1 Brevundimonas sp.
GAAGCGGAAGATGTTGTCGACGAACAGCAGCACGTCCTTGCCTTCCTCGTCGCGGAAGTACTCGGCCTGGGCCAGGCCGGTCAGGGCGACGCGGGCGCGGGCGCCCGGCGGCTCGTTCATCTGGCCGTAGACGAGGGCGCATTTCGAGCCTTCGGTCGAGCCGTTGTTCTTGGACGGGTCCACGTTCACGTTGGACTCGATCATCTCGTGGTACAGGTCGTTGCCCTCACGGGTGCGCTCGCCCACGCCGGCCAGGACGGAGTAGCCGCCGTACGCCTTGGCGATGTTGTTGATCAGCTCCTGCATGGTCACGGTCTTGCCGACGCCGGCGCCGCCGAACAGGCCGATCTTGCCGCCCTTGGTGTAGGGGCAGATCAGGTCGATGACCTTGATCCCCGTGACGAGGATTTCCGACGAGGTTGACTGCTCTTCAAACGACGGCGCCTCGCGGTGGATCGGGCGGTACATCTGCGTCTTGATCGGGCCGGCCTCGTCGATCGGCGCGCCGACGACGTTCATGATGCGGCCCAGCGTGCCCGGTCCGACCGGGGCCAGGATCGAGGTGCCGGTGTCGGTCACGGCCTGGCCGCGGGTCAGGCCCTCGGTCGTGTCCATGGCGATGGTGCGGACCATGTTCTCGCCGAGGTGCTGGGCGACCTCCAGCACGAGGCGGAAGGGCTGGCCGGTCTTCTGGTCGACGTTGGTCGTTTCCAGCGCGTTCAGGATGGCCGGCAGCTGGCCTTCGAACTCGACGTCGACGACGGCGCCGATGACCTGGGCGATCTTGCCCACGCCAGTGCCGGCGGTGACCACGGCGTTGCCGGTGGCGGCGGCGGCCTTCGGAGCTTTCGGGGCCGCCGGCTTGCGGGCGGCGGTCTTCTTGGGAGCGGTGGTGTCGGTCATCGGTGCGGGTCCGTTGTCGTCTTGTGCGGTCAGGTTCAGATCAGAGGGCTTCGGCGCCGGAGATGATCTCGATCAGCTCCTTGGTGATCTGCGCCTGGCGGGATCGGTTGTATTGCAGGGTGAGGGCGGAAATCATGTCGCCGGCGTTGCGCGTGGCCGCGTCCATGGCGCCCATCTGGGCCCCGTAGAAACCGGCCTGGTTCTCGTAGAGAGAGGCCAGGATCTGGGTGGTGATGTTGCGCGGCAGCAGGGTGTCGAGGATCTCCTCCTCGGACGGCTCGTAGTCGTAGACCGCGCCGTTCTGGTCGATCGGGGCGGCGCCGCCCTCGACCACCGCGGGGATCAGCTGCTTGGCGGTCGGGATCTGCGAGATCACCGACTTGAACTGGCTGTAGAACAGGGTGACCACGTCGGCGCGGCCGTTCTCGAACTCGTCGGCGATCAGCTCGGCGATCGGCTGGGCCGACGGCAGGCCGATGGTCTTGTGCTCCGACAGCTCGAACGTCCGCACGATCTTGTCCCCGTACATCCGGGTCAGTTGGTCGCGCGACTTGCGGCCGACGGCGATGACGCGGACGTCCTTGCCGTTGGCGATCAGGCTGTTGATGCGTTCGCGGGCGGCGCGGATGATGTTCGACGAGAAGCCGCCGGCCAGGCCCTTGTCGGACGAGGCCACCACGATCAGGTGGCGCTGGTCCGAGCCGGTGCCGGCCAGAAGCTTCGGCGCGCCCTCGCCCGAGACGCCGGCCGCCAGGTTGGCGATGACGGCCGCCATGCGCGAGGCGTAGGGCCGGGCCGCGATGGCCTGGTCCTGGGCGCGTTTCAGCTTGGCCGCGGCGACCATCTGCATGGCCTTCGTGATCTTCTGCGTGGCTTTCACGCTTCCGATCCGATTGCGCATTTCCTTGAGGCTGGCCATTCGGGCTGCTCTTTCTAGTCCCTACAGGTCAGGTCAGGCGAAGGTCTTGGCGAAGGCTTCGATGGCGGCCTTCAGCTCGGCTTCCAGCTCCTTCGACAGCGCCTTCTGGGTGCGGATGCCGTCCAGGATCGAGGCGTGGGCCGAGTGCAGGCGGGCCAGCAGTTCGCGCTCGAAGCGGCCGATGTCGGCCACCGCGATGTTGTCGAGGTAGCCGCGCGTGCCGGCGTAGACCGAGACGACCTGCTCCTCGACCGTCAGCGGCGAGTATTGCGGCTGCTTCAGCAGCTCGGTCAGGCGGGCGCCGCGGGCCAGCAGCTTCTGGGTCGAGGCGTCGAGGTCCGAACCGAACTTGGCGAAGGCGGCCATCTCCCGGTACTGGGCCAGCTCGCCCTTGATCGAGCCGGCGACCTGCTTCATCGCCTTGATCTGGGCCGACGAGCCCACGCGCGACACCGAGATGCCGACGTTCACGGCCGGACGGATGCCCTGGTAGAACAGGTCGGACTCGAGGAAGATCTGGCCGTCGGTGATCGAGATCACATTGGTCGGGATGTAGGCCGACACGTCGTTGGCCTGGGTCTCGATCAGCGGCAGGGCGGTCATCGAGCCGGCGCCGTTTTCCTCGTTCAGCTTGGCCGAACGCTCCAGCAGGCGCGAGTGCAGGTAGAAGACGTCGCCCGGATAGGCTTCGCGGCCCGGCGGGCGGCGCAGCAGCAGCGACATCTGGCGGTAGGCCACGGCCTGCTTCGACAGGTCGTCATAGACGATCAGGGCGTGCATGCCGTTGTCGCGGAAGAACTCGCCCATGGCCGTGCCGGCGAACGGGGCCAGGAACTGCAGCGGGGCCGGCTCCGACGCCGTGGCGGCGACGACGATGGTGTAGTCCAGGGCGCCGCGCTCCTCGAGCGTCTTGACGATCTGGGCCACGGTCGAGCGCTTCTGGCCGATGGCGACGTAGATGCAGTACAGCTTCTCGCCTTCCGACGCGGCGGCGGCGTTGGTGGCCTTCTGGTTCAGGATGGTGTCGACGGCCACGGCGGTCTTGCCGACCTGGCGGTCGCCGATGATCAGCTCGCGCTGGCCGCGGCCGATCGGGATCAGGGTGTCGATGGCCTTCAGGCCGGTCTGCATCGGCTCGTGCACCGACTTCCGCGGGATGATGCCCGGAGCCTTGACGTCCACGCGGCGGCGCTCGGTGAACTGGATCGGGCCCTTGCCGTCGATCGGCTCGCCCAGCGGGTTGACGACGCGGCCCAGCAGGCCCTTGCCGACCGGCACGTCCACGATCTCGCCCAGACGGCGGACCTCGTCGCCCTCGGCGATCTGGTTGTCCTGGCCGAAGATCACGGCGCCGACGTTGTCGCGCTCGAGGTTCAGGGCCATGCCCTTCACGCCCGCCTTCGGGAACTCGATCATCTCGCCGGCCTGGACGTTGTCCAGACCGTGGATGCGGGCGATGCCGTCACCGACCGACAGCACCTGGCCGACGTCCGAGACGTCCGCTTCCACGCCGAAATTGGCGATCTGCGACTTGAGGATGGCCGAGATTTCGGCGGCGCGGATGTCCATTTGGATCTCTCTGTCTTCGTCTTCAGGGCGGGCCGTCAGGCGCGCTGCATTCTTGTTGTCGGCGCGTGCTTACGCACGCTTGAGGGCGAATTTCATCTGGTCGAGCTTGGTCTTCAGCGAGGCGTCGAACAGCTTCGACCCCACCTTGACCTTGAGGCCGCCGAGGATCGACGGATCGACGCGGGCGGTCATTTCCGGGTCCTTGCCCAGCGAGGCGCGCAGGGCGGACTGGATGGATTTCATCTGGGCGGCGCTCAGCGCCTGGGCCGAGATGACCTCGGCGGCGACCACGCCCGTCTTCTTCGCATACAGGGCCTCGAAGCCGGCGATCACGCCCGGCAGGTCGCGCGAGCGGCCGTTCTGGGCCAGCAGGCCGAGGAAGTTGCGGGTCACGCCGTTGAACTTCGCCGCGTCGGCGATGGCCACGAGACCCTTCTGCTGGTCCTCGGCGGCGATCACCGGCGAGTTGGCCAGGCGGCGCAGGTCCGCACTGTCGTTCCACGCGGCGCGCAGCGACTTGAGATCGGCGCGCACGGCGTCGAGGACGCCCGTCTCGTCAGCGAGGTCGAACAGCGCCTGTGCGTAGCGCTCGCCGACTTCCGTCGTCCTGTAATCGTCAGCCACTTTATGGTCCGCGCGGGTTAGCGTTCGGGTTGTCGACCGGCGGCGGGATTCGCACCGATCAAAGGCCTGTAATGCTTGAAGAAAGCACGCTGGGGACGCGTCTCGCAACGCGCCCTCCGGCTCAGCCGGGCGCCTGATAGCACCCTAACCCCCCGACCGCAACCGAGGCGGTCCGCCGCAGCGTAACGCGATTTGACGTGGCCTCGCGTCTCCGCCGGACCAAGACTGGCGGCCATGACCCGCCCCCGCCCCCTCTCCCGCTCCGCCCTCGGCCGCCCCGCCCGCCTGCTCCCCGCGGCGGCCGCCGCCGCCGTTGTCGCCCTGGCCCCCGCCGCCGCGGCCGGGGATCCGTCCTCGTTCCGGGTGATGAGCTACAACATCCGCGTCGACGTCCCGGCCGACAATCCGCCGTGGAGCGAGCGCCGCCCGCACCTGGCGAACCAGATCGCCTTCCTCGACCCCGACCTGCTGGGCCTGCAGGAGGCGCTGCCCCATCAGGTGGCCTACCTGGCGGAGCGGCTGCCCCTCCATGACCATTACGGCGTCGGCCGCGACGACGGCCGCGTCGGCGAGAGCGCTGCGCTGTTCTGGCGCCGCGACCGCTACGAGTCCCTGCGCACGGAGACCTTCTGGTGCTCGCCGACCCCGGCGGTCCCGTCGAAGGGCTGGGACGCCGCCTACCCGCGCACCGTCACCCGGGTCGTGCTGCGCGACCGCCGCGACGGCCGGCTGCTGGACGTGCGCAACACCCATTTCGACCACGTCGGCGTCGTGGCCCGCGAACAATGCGCCGAACTGGTCTCCACCCTCGCCCCCGCCGAGCTCGACGGCGCGCGCGCCGAGGTCGTGCTGATGGGCGACTTCAACACCGGGCCGGACACCGCGCCGTATCGCCGCATCGTCGCCGCGGGCCTGCGCGACGCCCGCACCGTCAGTCCGGTCGACTTCGGCCCCGCCGGCACCTTCAACGCCTTCGACATCGCCAATGACAACGGCGGCGTGGCCATCGACCACGTCTTCGTCAGCCCCGGACTGGCGGTCGAGCGGTTCGCCGTGCCCACCGACTCCTTCGGCGGCCGGGTCATCTCGGACCATTTTCCCGTGGTGGCGGACCTGACCCCGGTCAGGCGCTGAAGCCGTAACGCCCCGCCACGCCCGCCGGTCAGTGGGCGGCGCGCTTGCGGGGGATGAAATGCATGATCGCCACGACCACGCCGCCGACCACGAGACCGACCACCGCCGAGGCGGCGGCCGTCGCCAGCCATCCGGTGACGGAGCCGACAAGCGGGACGCCGGCGGCGGCATGTCCCAGACCTTCGATCAGCGCCGGCAGGGCGTCGAGGTGGTATTCATGGAGCCCGTGGACGAGGATTCCGCCTCCGACCCACAGCATCGCCGCGGTCCCGATCGTCGCCAGCCCACCCAGCACCATCGGCATGGCGTGGACCAGCGCACGGCCCGCCGCCCGCGCCGAAGCCGACCGGCGCTCGGCCAGATGCAGGCCGATATCGTCCATCTTCACGATCAGCGCCACCGCGCCATAGACCCCCACGGTGATCAGCAGGCCGACAAGCGCCAGGGCCGCCGCCTGGGTCGCCAGCGGGCGCTCGGCCAGGTCGGCCAAGGCGATGGCGGTGATCTCGGCCGAAAGGATCAGGTCCGTCCGGATCGCCGAACCGACCATCGTCTTTTCCTTCTCCTCGGACGACATGGCCAGATCGTCCGGCGAGGCCTCGCCCTTTCCGTGGCCCGCCAGGTTCGCGAGGATCTTTTCGGACGCCTCGAAACAGAGATAGGCCCCCCCGAGCATCAGCAGCGGCGTCAGCGCCCACGGCGCCAGGGCGCTGATCAGCAGCGCTCCGGGCAGGAGGATGAGGAATTTGTTCTTCAGCGAGCCGATGGCGATCTTGCGAATGATCGGCAGCTCGCGCGCCGGCGAAAATCCCATCGCATAGCCCGGCGTGACCGCGGCGTCGTCGACCACGACCCCGGCGGCCTTGACGCCGGCGCGGCCGGCGGCGGCGGACACGTCATCGACGGAGGCTGCGGCCACCTTGGCGATGGTGGCGACATCATCGAGAAGGGCGGCAAGACCTGAGGGCACGCGTCACCTGACAAACGGAGAGGGTCGCCCTTGGCTAGGCGAGCCGGAGACCCGGGTCCAGAGCCACCGGTCTGCAGCGGCGCTCTGACGCGCAGGTTGCGGCGAAAAAATATGGCGCTGTTTCCACGCCTGCCTTATCCCGGGGCCCATGACCGAAATCGCCGCACTCCTGACCGACCCCGCCGCCTGGGCCGCCCTGATCACCCTGGTGATCATGGAAGTCGTGCTTGGGATCGACAATCTGATCTTCATCTCGATCCTGTCGAACAAGCTGCCGCCCGAGCATCGCCAGCGCACCCGCCGCATCGGCATCGCGCTCGCCCTGATCATGCGTCTCGGTCTGCTCGCCACCATCGGCTGGATTATCGGTCTCAAGGCCGAGGTGGTGGATCTGGGTCTGTCCGGCGCGGGCTGGGACACGGCGTTCAGCTGGCGCGACCTGATCCTCATCGCCGGCGGGCTGTTCCTCGTCTGGAAGGCCACCAAGGAAATCCACCACGCCGTCGACACCACCCCCAGCGACGACATGCTGGAGAAGGACAAGACCACCGCCGTGATCAACAACGTCGGTTCGGCCATCGTCCAGATCATCCTGCTGGACCTGGTCTTCTCGATCGACTCGATCCTGACCGCCGTCGGCATGACCGATCACGTGCCGATCATGATGGTGGCCGTGATCATCGCCGTGGCCGCGATGCTGTTCGCCTCCGACCCGCTGGCCGAGTTCATCGACAAGAATCCGACCGTGGTCATGCTGGCCCTCGGCTTCCTGCTGATGATCGGCATGGTGCTGATCGCCGACGGCTTCGGCGTCCATGTGCCCAAGGGCTACATCTACGCCGCCATGGCCTTCTCCGCCCTGGTCGAGAGCCTCAACATGATGGGCCGCAAGGCCGCGCAGAAGAAGGCCGCCGCGCTCGAGGCGCGGCAGGCCCAGCTCAACAAGGCCGAAACCGCCGAACCGGGCGTTTGACGCTCTGCCGGCGATCCGCGGAATTGTAGCCCGGCAGCGCGGAAAACCTCCCGCCTTTCCAGGCACATCGCCTTTTCTCGAGCCGATCTTCCCGCCGGGAGAGCCGGCGGGCGCATAATGCCGCCCCCCCTGTCGCCCGGCAGGCGCCGGTCTTTGACAACCGCATCCCCGCCGCACCGCCACAGGCGCGTCGATGCCGACTCTGCCGACTCCGCCCCCGTGGATTCCCGCCGACCCTGCCGACACTGCCGACGGCGCCCCACCGTTTTTTCCGGTTTTCACCCGGGCGGAACCCCTACAGGAAGCTGTACGGGTCCACGTCGACGTTCAGCCGCACGCTGGCCGGGACCTTCACCCTCGCCAGCCAGGCCCGCAGGAAGCCCTGCAGGTCCACGTCGCGGTCGGCCCGGACCAGCAGCCTCTTGCGCCGCCGTCCCCGGACCAGGGCCAGCGGCGCGTCGGCCGGCCCATAGACCTCCAGCCGCTCTGCGTTGGGGATCGACCCGGCCAGTTCGCGCGCCACCTTCTCCACCGCCGCGGCGTTCTCGCCCGACAGGATGATGGCCGCCAGCCGGCCGTGCGGCGGCAGCGAGGCCGCCTCGCGTTCCGCCATCTCGGCCTCGACGAAGGCGTCGCGGTCGCCGGCCGCCAGCGCCTTCAGCACCGGATGCTCCGGCGTCCAGGTCTGGAGAATGGCCCGCCCCGGCTTGTCCGCCCGCCCGGCCCGGCCCGTCGCCTGGGTCAGCAGCTGGAAGGTCCGCTCGGCCGCCCGCAGGTCCCCGCCCCTCAGCCCCAGGTCGGCGTCGACCACACCGACGAGGGTCAGGTGCGGGAAATTGTGCCCCTTGGCCGCCGCCTGGGTCGCCACCAGGATGTCGATCTCGCCCTCGGCCATCCGCTGGATCAGCGCCCGGGCCGACTTGCCGTCCGGCACGGTGTCGGAGCTGAACACCGCCGTCCGCGCCTGCGGGAACAGCTGGCGCACCTCCTCCTCGACCCGCTCGACCCCGGGCCCGACCGAGACCAGCGAGTCCTCCGCCCCGCACGACGGGCAATGCTTCGGCCGCGGCATGGTGAAGCCGGTCAGGTGGCAGACCAGCCTTCCGGTATAGCGATGCTCGACCAGCCAGCTGTCCGTGTCCGGCGCCGTCAGCCGGTGCCCGCAGGCCCGGCACAGCACCACCGGCGCATACCCTCGCCGGTTGAGGAACAGCAGCGTCTGTTCGCCCCGCGCCAGCGTCTCGCCGATCGCCTCGCGCAGCGGCTGCGACAGCCACGTCTGCGGATCGGGGGGGCTCTGCCGCAGGTCCAGCAGCGCGATTTCCGGCAGCACCGCCGCCCCGTGCCGCGCCGCCAGCTTCAGCCAGCCGTAGCGCCCCTGCTGCGCGTTCCACAGCGTCTCCAGCGACGGCGTGGCCGACGCCAGCACCACCGTCGCCCCCTCGATCCGGGCCCGCGCCACGGCCAGGTCGCGGCCGTGATAGACCAGCCCCTCCTCCTGTTTGAACGAGCCGTCGTGCTCCTCGTCGACGACCAGCAGCCGCAGGTTGGCGTAGGGCAGGAACAGGGCCGAGCGCGCCCCGACCACGATATTGCACCGCCCCGCGACCACCGCCTCCCAGACCTGCCGTCGCCGCGGCGGGGCGACGCCGGAATGCCACTCAGCCGGGGCCGCGCCGAACCGCGCCGCGATCCGCTCGATCAGGGCCTGGGTCAGGGCGATCTCGGGCAGCAGGATCAGGATCTGGGCCGCCGGATCTGCCTTCAGCGTCCGCGCCGCCGCCTCCAGATAGGCCTCGGTCTTGCCCGAGCCGGTGACCCCGTCCAGCAGGAAGGGCGCGAACCCGCCCCTGGCCGTCGCCTCGGCCATGGCCGCCGCCGCCGCCGCCTGGTCGGCGTTCAACCGCGCCGGGGCGTGATCCGGCTCGGGGGCGTCGAAGGCGGCCAGCGCCTCGACCTCCACCACCTCCAGCACCCCCTCGTCCAGCAGCCCCTTGACCACGCCGGACGACACCCCGGCCGCCCGCGCCAGATCGGGACTGGTCATGGCCCGCTCGCCCAGCGCCTCCAGCACCGCCGCCCGGGGCGCCGTCATCTTCACCGGCGCCCGGTCCCCGACCCGCCGCACGCGCCGCTCCGGCCGGGGCCGTGGCGCCCGCAGCCCCTTCAGCGCCGCCGAGGCCATCTCCCCCGGCGCGCTCAGCGTCCACCGCGCCGCCCATTCCACGAAGTCCACGGTCCGCTCGGGCAGGCGCGGATCGTCCAGCACCTGCTCGACCGCCTTGAGCCGGCGGTTCGAGCCCGTGGTCTCCCGCACCTCCGCCACGACGCCGCGCATCAGCCGCGGCCCCAGCGGCACGGCCACCTGATCGCCCCGCGCCAGCGCCAGCGCCTCCGGAACCTCGTAGTCGAAGGCCTCGGGCACCGGCAGCGGGATAAGGACCGAGGCGACTTTCACCGGCGGCTCCAAAGGGCTAGAAGCCCGGCCATGAAACTCTTCCTCGACACCGCCGACGTCGCCGTCATCAAGGACATGGTCCCCACCGGAATGGTGGACGGCGTCACCACCAATCCCTCGCTGATCGCCAAATCCGGTCGCAACATCGCTGAGGTCATCGCCGAGATTTGCGCCCTCGTCGAGGGCCCGATCTCCGCCGAGGCCGTGGCGACCGATTTCGAGACCATGGTCCGCGAGGGCGACAAGCTGGCCGCCATCGCTCCCAACGTGGTCGTCAAACTGCCCCTGACCTGGGACGGGCTGCGCGCCACCCGCGTCTTCGCCGACAAGGGCGTCCGCACCAACGTCACCCTGTGCTTCTCGGCCGCCCAGGCCATGCTAGCCGCCAAGGCCGGCGCCACCTTCGTCTCGCCCTTCGTCGGCCGCCTCGAGGACCACGGCGCCGACGGCATCGGTCTGCTGGAGGAGATCCGGGTGCTGTTCGACACCCACGACTTCACCACCGAAATCCTCGCCGCCAGCCTCCGCAACCCGGGCCACGTCTCGGCCGCCGCCGTCGCCGGCGCCGACGCCGCGACCATCCCGGCCGACGTTTTCAAGGCCTTGGTCAAACACCCGTTAACCGACAAGGGGCTTGATGCCTTCCTTGCGGACTGGGGCAAGACGGGCCAGTCCATTCTCTGAATGACGCCTCGAGGAGAGGTCTGTGAGCGTATCGCCTGACCTCTCTTCGGACCTCCCCGAGCCGCACTGGCCGGAAATCCGCGCCTGGCTGCAGGCCAATCCGCAGATCCTGCTCGACGACCGCTCGCTGCTGGAGGAGATCGGCCTCAAGCCGCACGGCCGCAACGTCGTCGAGTTCGGTCGCGCCGCCCTGACCCGGCTTGAGGAGGCCGCCGAACGCGAGGCCGACGCCCGCAAGCGGATCGAGGCCGTGGCCCGGGCCAATTTCGCGGCCCAGACCCAGACCCACGTCGCCGCCCTCGATCTGATGGAGGCGCGCAACCTCTCCGACCTCGCCCGCCGGCTCGACGCCGTGGCCCAGGGCCGCTTCGGCCTCGCCGGGGCCGCCATTGCGCTCGAGAAGCCCGGCGCCGTGCCGTTCGGCTGGAAATCGCTCGAGGCCGACGGCGTCGACAAGCTGCTCGGCGAGCACGGCCTGACGTGGCTTGGACCGAATTTCGACGGGCTGAACCTGTTCGGGGCCGTCGAGGCCGAGGTGAAGTCGGTCGCCCTGATCCGCATGACCCCCGTCTTTCCGGGTGAAGACGCCGGCGCCCGCCCGGCCCTGTGCGCCTTCGGCTCGGCGGAAGACGACGGCTTCACCCCGACCATGGGCTGCGAACTGGTCGCCTTCATCGCCCGGGTGGTCGAGCGCACGGCCGAACGATGGCCGATCCTCAGCTGAGCGCCGATCAGGGGCTGGCCGTCTGGCTGGAGCATCTGGCCCACGAACGCCGCCTGTCGCCCCGGACGCTTGAAGCCTACGGCCACATCGGCCGCCAGTATCTCGCCTTTCTGCAGCGCCACCGGGGCGAGACCCAGCGGCTCGCCGATCTCGGAACCGTCACCCCCGCCGAGCTCCGCGCCCACCTCGCCGGGCGCCGCTCCGGCGACAAGCCGCTCAGCGCCCGTTCGACCAGCCAGACCCTGTCGGCGATCCGCACCTTCCACGCCTTCCTCGACCGGCGCTGCGGCGTGCCCGCGCCCCAACTCGCCCTCGTCCGCGGACCCCGCGTCAAACCTTCCCTGCCCCGCCCTGTCACCGAGGATCAGGCCCGCGGCCTGATGCAGGAAAGCGAGGCCGATCCCGACGCCGAACCGTGGGAGGCCGCCCGCGACCGCGCCGTTCTGACCCTGCTCTACGGCTGCGGCCTGCGCATCTCCGAGGGTCTGTCCCTGACCCGCGCCGACGCCCCCCTGGCCGACGCCCTGCGCATCACCGGCAAGGGCGGCAAGACCCGGCTGGCCCCCGTCCTGCCCGCCGTGCGCCAGGCGGTCGCCGCCTATCTGGCCTTGCAGCCCTTCCCCCTGGCCCCCGGCGACGCCCTGTTCCGCGCCCGCCGCGGCGGTCCGCTCAGCCCACGCCACGTCCAGGCCACGGTGCAGCGTCTGCGCGGCCGGCTGGGCCTGCCCGCCAGCGCCACGCCCCACGCCCTTCGCCACAGCTTCGCCACCCACCTGCTCGGGGCCGGAGCCGACCTGCGCTCGATCCAGGAACTGCTCGGCCACGCCAGCCTGTCGACGACCCAGAAATACACCGCCGTCGACGCCGCCCGCCTGCTCGACGCCTATGCATCGGCGCATCCCCGGGCCTAGACTGTTCCGGGAGAACGCGGGGAGGCGGCTCTGGCGGACGATACGGTCCCGATCCTGAACCGGCGCTGCGTGGCGCTCGGCCTGGCCGGCCTGCTGGTCGGCGGAGCCGGCGTCGCATCTGCGCAGGAACCGCCGGAGGCCGAGCCTCGCCTGCTGGCCAATCTGCTGACCCGCATGGCCCTGCGCGTGGCCGTCAACGGCCGCCGGGGCGCGGTGTTCGTGCTCGACACCGGGGCCGGGCGCACGGTGATTTCCGAGGATCTCGCCCAGGCCTGGAACCTCCCGCCGGGCCCGCCGGTGCTGGTGCACGGCCTGACCGCGGCCCAGATGGCGCCCTCGGTGCTCATCGAACGCTTCGGGGTCGGCGGACGGCGCATCCGGGACTTGCAGGCCCCTGTCTTTCCCCGGGCGGTGCTCGCGGCCGACGGCCTGATGGGACTGGACGTGCTGGGCCGTTTCCGCCTCGACCTGAACATCGCCACCCGCCGCGTGCGTCTGACGCCGTCCGGGCCGGACGTGATGGCGGTCGGCTCCGCCGGCTACCGGGCAACCCGCCTGCCGACCCAGGAACGGCCCGCCCGGCACGGCCGCTTCGGCGCCCTGATCCTGCGTGGCCTGGCGGAGGGTCGCGAGATCGACGTCTTCGTCGACACCGGCGCCCAGTATTCGATCGGCAACATGGCGCTGCTGGACGCCGTGGGCGGCGATCCGGCGGGGCTGGAGCGGGTCACCGTCTACGGCGTCACCGGACAGCTTCTCGCCGCGGCCAGCGGCCACGTCAGGGATCTGCGTCTGGGGACCCAGCGGCTTGGACCGACGCCCCTGCTCTTCGCCGACCTTCACGCCTTCGAGGTGCTGGAGCTGATCGAGCGCCCCGCCCTGCTGATCGGGGCCGACCTGCTCTACCGCTTCCGCGAGGTCAGCCTGGACTTCGGCCGCTCGCGCATGGCGTTCCGGGGGCTCCGGCCGCTGCGCTAGGCCTGCATGGTCCAGCCGTCGACGCCCATGGCCGCCTGTTTGACGGCCTCAGAGCGGGTCGGATGGGGGTGGCAGATGCGGGCGATGTCCTCGGAGGAGCCGCCGAACGCCATGGCCACGCAGGCCTCGCCGATCATCTCGCCCGCCTGCGGCCCGAGGATGTGGACACCCAGAATGCGGTCGGTGTCGGCGTCGGCCAGCACCTTCACGAAACCCTCGGTCTCATGGTTGATCTTGGCCCGGCTGTTGGCGGTGAACGGGAATTTGCCGCTCCTGTAGGCGACGCCCGCCTCCTTCAGCTGATCCTCGGTCTTGCCGACCCAGGCCACCTCGGGCGCGGTATAGACCACGCTCGGCACCAGGTCGTAGTCGACGTGGCCGGCCTTTCCCGCGATCAGCTCGATGACCGCCACGGCGTCCTCTTCCGCCTTGTGCGCCAGCATCGGGCCATGGGTCACGTCGCCGATGACCCAGACGCCGTCCGCCACCTTGAAGTGGTCGTTGGCCACGAAGCCGCGCTTGTCGGGATTCACGCCGACGGTCTCGAGCCCCAGCCCCTCGGTGTACGGACGCCGGCCGATGGCGACCAGCACCACATCGCCCTTCAGGGTCTCGGCGGCGCCGCCCGCGGCCGGTTCGATTGTCAGTTCGACGCCGTCCTTCGACGTCTTCGCCCCGGTGACCTTGGCCCCGAGCCTGAAGCTCATGCCCTGCTTGGTCAGCGCCCGCTGAAACGCCTTCGCCACCTCGCTGTCCATTCCGGGCGTAATGCGGTCCAGATATTCGACCACCGTCACCTGCGCGCCCAGCCGGCGCCAGACCGAGCCGAGCTCCAGGCCGATGATGCCCGCCCCGACGACGATCAGCTGCTTCGGCACGGCCGGCAGCGACAGGGCGCCGGTGGAATCCACCACCTTGCCGTCCTCAAAGGCCACGCCCGGCAGCGGCGTCGGCTCCGAGCCGGTGGCGATGACGACGTTCCGCGCCGCCAGCGTCGTCTTCGACCCGTCGGCGGCGGTCACCTCGACCTGACCCGGTCCGGCGATGCGGCCGCGGCCCTTGACCCACTCGACCTTGTTCTTCTTGAACAGGAACTCGATGCCCTTGGTCAGGGCCCCGACGCTGTCGGCCTTCTGGGCCATCATCTGCGCCAGATTCAGCTTGGGCGTCCCGACGTCGATGCCGAGGCCGGCGAATTCCTTACCCGCCATTTCGTAGAGTTCGGACGCGTGCAGCAGCGCCTTCGAGGGCATGCAGCCGACGTTCAGGCAGGTGCCGCCCAGGGTGTCTCGCATCTCCACGCAGGCCGCCTTCAGCCCCAGCTGGCCGGCCCGGATGGCGGCGTTGTAGCCGCCCGGCCCGCCACCGATGATGACGACATCATACGCGGCGCTGGGGGAGGCGGCTTCGGCCATGGGGTCTCTCGTTTCAATGGGCGCGGGGGAGCGCGCGCGGAACCTAGCGGTGCGCGGGTGCGCGTCAACCGTCCCGACCGATATAGGCGCCGGAACGGCCGACGCGAGGCGTCCCGGAGCCTAGTAGGCGAGCTGTCCCGGCGTACGCGTCCGCCGGATGCGGCGCGCAGCGACCATCACCAGCACGCCCAGTAGCGCCAGGCCGCCCAGCAGCAGCCACAGGGGCTCGACCGGCAGGCCTGAGAGCGCCTCGGGCGTCGCCATCGTGGCCGGGCCCGACGCGGCGGCGCCGCCACCCTGCCCCTCCAGCGCCAGCCGCAGCCCGGCATCGGCGAGAAACCCGAGGAAATAGGCCCCGACGGCCCTCGAATCGCCCCCGCCCAACATCAGGGCGGCGATCACATACAGGCCGATGGCCGCGACCCACAGCGTCCAGACCGGCAGGAATCCGAACAGGGCCTCGCCGCCTCCGGCCTGCAAGGCCGTCGTCGCCGGCGCCGCGCCCTCGATGAGGGGCGATACGAACGGCCACGCCAGCCAGCCGGCATAAGCCAGAACCGCGACGACCACGACGAAACGCAGCAGCTTCATGATCAACCCTCCCACAGGCGTTAACCACTCTACACCGCTCCGCCGGCGACGCCAGCGGCTGCCCCGATCAGGCGACTGCGGCGGGCAGGGTGATCGACACCTCCGCCCCCTGCCCCGGCTGGCTGTCGACCGACAGCACGCCGCCCGACTGCCGCGCGAAGGCGTAGGCCTGCGACAGCCCGAGGCCCGCCGCTCCCTCCCGTGTCGTGAAGAAGGGCTCCACCGCCCGGGCGGCCATGTCCCGATCCATGCCGGGGCCGCTGTCACGAACGCTCAGGCGCAGGCCGCCCTCCAGTAGCGCCTCCAGGCGGACGGCCACCGAGCCCTGTCCGTCGATCGCCTCGACCGCGTTCCGGGTCAGCGCCTTGACCGCCCCCTCGAACCCGACCGGATCGATCCGCGCCGACGCCCCCTCGGCCGGTCCCTCGATCATCAGATCGACGCCGGGGCCAGCCATTTCCCGCAGCCGGCTCTCCATTCCCCGCAGCAGCACGCCGGCCTCCATGACCCTCAGCACGGGCTCGTCGTCGCCCTGCGAAAAGGCGGTCAGGCGCCGGGTCAGCAGTTCGCCCTTCTGGCCCGCCGCCAACGCGGCCTCGCCGATCCGTCGCACCCGCGCCGGGTCGTCGGCCTGGCGCAGCATCAGGTCCAGCGCCCCGGTCATCACCCCGAGCACGGCGTTGACATCATGCGCCAGCCCGCCGGTCAGGCGACCGACGCTCTCCATGCGGCGCCCGCCCTGCAGTTCAGCCTCGGCCTCGCGCTGGATCCGTT
>NZ_DASWTO010000156.1:0-14392 GCF_036402095.1 Brevundimonas sp.
TGGCCGGCCGGAGCGCCGGAGCCGGGGCCGGCCCGGGCCGCGTCGGCGGAGACGTTGCGCGTGGCGATGCCGCCGGTGGTGCCGGCCGCAATCTGCGCCGCCGTTCCGCCCGGGGCCTGTTCCGCCGTCCTCGGCGTCATCGAGCCGCCCTTGGAAGCGACCCAGGCGGCGAACTCGGCGCGCGAGACGACGTTGATCTGGATCGGCATGAAGGCGTGGTCGACGCCGCACAGTTCCGAGCACTGGCCGTAGTAGACGCCGCGACGGTCGGCGCGGAACCAGGTCTCGTTGACCCGGCCCGGGACGGCGTCGGTCTTCAGGCCGAAGGCCGGCATGGCCACGGCGTGGATGACGTCGGCGGCGGTGATCAGCAGGCGGACGTTGGCGCCCTCCGGCACCACCATCGGCTCGTCGGCGGCCAGGCGGTACAGGCTGTGCGGCATGCCGCGCTCGGCGATCTGCTCTTCCGGCAGCATGTTCGAAATGTATTCGGCGATGCCCTGGTCCGGATATTCGTAGGCCCAGTTCCACTGGTTGCCGGTGACCTTCACGGTCAGATCCGGCTCCGGCATGTCGTGATAGTTGAACAGCAGGCGGAACGAGAACAGCGAGATGAAGACCAGGATCAGGACCGGCACGACCGTCCAGATCACCTCAACCAGGGTGTTATGGCTCCACTTGGCCGGCACCGGGTTGGACTTCTTGTTGTAGCGGACCACGATCCAGGTCAGCAGCCCCAGCACCAGCAGGCAGATGAAGGTGATGATCGGCAGCAGGATGGCGTCGTGGAACATGTGCGCCTCGACCATCAGCGGCGCGGCAGCCGTCTGCAGTCCAACGGCGCCATCGGTCGGCTGGCCGACCAGTTCAGGCCCCTTGCTGCAACCGGCGGCGAAAAGGGCCAGGGCCAGGACGGTCGCGCCGCCCCCGATCAGACCCCGGGCCCGCGTGCCCATCCCCATGCCAGACATCCTCATTAAACCGTTCTGTCGCAAGCGCTTGCGAGTGAATCGCAAGCAGGCGCCGGGGCGGAGGCCCGCGGCGGTTCTTCGCGGCGTCCATATCGCCCTCCCCCGCGCTTGCCAAGCGATTGGACGCCGCACCGGTCTCAAGCGGCCCGATTAAATCGCTGTCATGTTTCGACAGCTACCTTGCATCACCAGATACCTTGCGATACTCGTTCGTCATCAAGGGAGACGCCGAGGTGCCTGAAACCATTGAAATCCAGCTGAAGAAGGGGGCGCTCACACTGTGCGTGCTGGCCCTTCTCAATCGCCGCGACAGCTACGCCTATGAGATCGCCTCGACCCTGTCGGATGCGATCGACATGGGGGAAGGGACGATCTACCCGCTGATGCGGCGGATGCAGTCCGACGGCCAGGTCGAGACCTATCTGGTCGAATCGTCCGCCGGACCGTCGCGCAAATACTATCGCCTGACCGATGCCGGCCGGGCCGCACTGGAGACGCAGACCGCCGAATGGCGCGCCTTCGTCACCGCCGTCGAGGGCGTGATGAACGCCGACGCCGATCCGGCTTTGCCGGCGGCCGCCAAACCTGCTGAAAGGGGAGCTGAACAATGACCCGCGCCGAATTCATGGGCCGGTTGAGGAGAGGCCTCGTCGGCATGCCGATCAGCGCCGCCGCCGAGATCGCGTCCGACTATGAGATGCATTTCGAGGACGGCGCCGCCGCCGGCCGCACCGAGGCGGAAGTCGCCGCGGCGCTCGGCGATCCCGACCGGCTCGCCCGCGAGCTGCGGGCCGAGGCCGGCGCCCGCCGCTGGGACCAGGAAAAGAACCCGTCCGCCGCCGCCGCCGCCGTATTCGCGGTGCTGGGCCTGGGCGCGATCGACATCCTGATCCTGCTGCCCATCGCCATGGGGGTGGTCGGGGCCCTGTTCGGCTTCTTCATGGCCGCCATCGGCCTGTTCATCGGCGGGGGCGCGGTGATGGTCGCCGGACCGTTCGCCGGTTTCCCCGGCGGTCCGCTCGCCGCCATCCTCGGCGGTCTCGGCCTGATGGCCGGAGCCACCGCGATCGCAGCCCTGACCGCGGTCGTGACCATCCTGCTGGTCAACGCCACCGTCTGGTACGCCCGCCTGCACTACCGGCTGCTCAAGCCGGCCCTTGAACCCCAAGCCCAGGCCTGAGGAGAGACCCGAATGATCCGCACCCTTCTGATCATCACCGGCGCGAGCCTGGTGCTCTGCGCCGCCTCCCTGGGCGGGGCCGCCGCGCTCGGCGGCAACGACCTGGCCCGCCACGGCTGGAGCTGGACCTTCCGCGAGGGCAGCCATGCGGAGACGGCCCGCTTCGAGCGGGCCGACGACGGCCCCAGCGTCACCCGCACCCTCGCCTGGACGGGCGGCGACCGCCTCGATGTCGATGTCGCGGCCGACGTCGTCTACGTCCAGGGCGACGAGGCCTCGGTCGTCGTCACCGGCCCGCGCAACCAGGTCGAGGGACTGCGACTCAGCGGCGGCCGGCTGACGTTCGACGACGACGACAATGTCGAGGTGGTCGTGTTCGGCTGGCACAACAGCGAACGGCTCAGGATCACGGTCACCGCGCCTTCGGTCCGCAACTTCAGCCTGTCCAGCTCCGGGGACCTCGAGATCCGCGACTACGACCAGCCGGACATGATGATCGCCATCGAGGGTTCCGGCGACGTCGCCGCCGCCGGCCGCACGGAGAGCGTCGAACTCGACATCCACGGCTCGGGCGAGGCCGATCTGTCGGCCCTCGACACCCGCGACGCCGATGTCGAGATCTCGGGTTCGGGAGAGGCGGCGGTCGGTCCCACAGGGGCCGCCCGGATCACCATCTCCGGGTCCGGCGACGTCGATCTGACCCGCCGCCCGGCCAGCCTGACCCAGAACATCTCCGGTTCGGGCGACGTCAATCAGCGTTGACGACCAGGTGAGGCCGGTGACTTCGCCGGCCTCACCCCCTATTTCAGCGGCATGACCTTGCACGCCGCGCCGCCCGCCATCCTCGATTCGGCCGACATCGCCGCCGACGAGGCTCTCACCATCCTTCAGGACGCCCTGGCCGGAGCCGACGACGGCGAACTGTTCCTCGAACGCGCCGAGTCGGAATCGCTGGTCTTCGACGACGGGCGGCTGAAGGCGTCGGCCTGGGACGCCGCCGAGGGATTCGGCCTGCGCGTCGTGGCGGGAGAGACCGCCGGCTACGCCCACGCCAACGAGATCAGCGGCCCGGCCCTGCGCCGCGCCGCCGACAGCGCCGCCCTCGCCAAGGCCGGGCACGCAGGGTCCGTGGCCGAGCCCCCCCGGGCCACCAACCAGAAGCTCTACGACGCGGTCGATCCCCTGGCCTCGCCCGCCTTCTCCGACAAGATCGCCCTGCTGTCCGAGATCGACGCCTGGGCCCGCGCCCGCGATCCCCGCGTGGTGCAGGTCTCGGCCTCTCTGGTCGGCGAGCGCCGCCATATCGAGATTCTGCGCGGCGACGGACGGCGCGTCTCCGACATCCGCCCGCTGGTCCGGCTCAACGTCTCGGTCACGGTGGAGAAGGACGGACGCCGCGAGAGCGCCTCGGCGGGGGCCGGAGGCCGGGCCGGGTTCGAGAGCTGGATCGCCCCGGAGCGCTGGCAAGGCCAGGTCGACGAGGCCCTGCGTCAGGCCCTGGTCAATCTCGAGGCCGTCGACTGTCCGGCGGGCGAGATGGATGTAGTGCTCGGGGCCGGCTGGCCGGGCGTGCTGCTGCATGAGGCCATCGGCCACGGCTTCGAGGGCGATTTCCACCGCAAGGGCTCGTCTGTCTTCACAGGCATGATGGGCAAGCGCGTCGCCGCGCCGGGCGTGACCGTCGTCGACGACGGCTCCATCGCCGGCCGCCGCGGTTCGCTCAGCATCGACGACGAGGGCACGCCGACCTCGCGCACGGTCCTGATCGAGGACGGGATCATGGTCGGCCTGATGCACGACCGGCTGTCAGCGCGTCAGCTCGGCGCGCAGGCGACCGGCAACGGGCGGCGGCAGTCCTTCGCCCACATGCCGATGCCGCGCATGACCAACACCTTCATGGAGGGCGGCCGGGACTCGCAGGCCGACATGATCGCCTCGACCAGGCGCGGCCTCTATGCGGCGAATTTCGGCGGCGGGCAGGTCGACATCACCAACGGCAAATTCGTCTTCCAGTGCACCGAGGCCTATCTGATCGAGGACGGCCGGATCACGGCCCCGGTGCGGGGCGCCACCCTGATCGGCGACGGGGCCACGGCGCTGCAGCGCGTGCAGATGATCGGCGACGACTTCGCCTTCGACCCCGGCGTCGGCGTCTGCGGCAAGGCCGGCCAGGGCGTTCCCGTCGGCATCGGCCAGCCCAGTCTGAAGATCGGCGGGCTGACGGTGGGCGGAACGGCGGTCTAGCAGGGCAGGAGCCGGCAGTCGGTCCGGTGCAGACCTGTGTGCTGCCTGTCGCCCTACGACCTTACTTCCAGTCCGGCCCGACCACGTCGAAGCCGCGCGCTTCCAGCCCGTCCAGAACCCCGCCGTCTTCGGCCAGCAGGCGCAGCGGGGCCACGCCCATGGTCACGCCGGGCGAGATCAGGGCGGTTTCGATCGCCGCCGCCCATTGCTGGTGCAGCTGGGGAGCGATCTCGGGATCGCCCCACGGCCAGCACTGGTTAAGGGCCTTGTCGAGCGCCGATTCCACGACCAGGGCGACGCGCAGCGCGCGCCAGTCCTCGGCCCGTTCGCGGGCGGCGTCCGGTCCCCGCTCGGCGGCGGCGATCGCGGCCTCCACGCAGGGGACGTGGGCCGACTGCGGCGCCTCGATCAGGCTGTCGATCAGCTCGTCCCCGCGGACCGTGCCGACCGGCCGGGTCGTGACCCGCGCCCGGCGGGCCGCGCGGCGTATCACGTCCATGGCGTCGTCGCCGCCCCGGCGGCCCGTATAGCCCGCCTTGTCCTGCATCAGGTCGAAGCCGAGGATCAGCAAGCTCTTTTCCCGCCAGTCCTGATTACGTTCGCCCGCCATGACGGCCTCAAGCCGCGCCTGCCACTCGGGCGTCAGGTAGTCGGCGCTGGTCTGGCCGCGCGGCATGCGGGCGATGGTGCGGATGCGCCAGATCACCCGCAGCAGGTCGGTGACGGAGGCGCGCCCCTCCTGCGGCGTCAGGATCTGCTGCGATCGCGCGGCCGCCGCCTCGAGGTCGTCCGGGCGCCACTGCAGGTCGCGCGGAATGCCAGTGATGGCGCCGACCAGAATCAGGGTGCTGTCGCCGCGCGTCACGGTCCACATCGGCGCGCCCGACCGCCGGGCCAGCACCACCACGTCCTCCACGACGGTCGGCTCCTGCTCCTCCGGCGTCTGCGCCCGGACGCCGTGCGGCGCCGCCGTGGCGACGAGGGCCAGGCCGAAAAACAGTGCGAACAATGATCTCACGATTACCTGCCGCCCATAATATAGAAGGAAAAACGTCTGCCCTGATCAGAACACGAGGATGACAGCGCTGTAATGCTGTCTGCTTTTTAATCCACCTTGCCGTCTTGTAACTGGAGCGGCCCGCGTCAGGACGCCACACCTTCGTCACACGACAAGGGGAATCCTGCAATGACGAAGACCGTCCTGCTCGCCACGACCGCCGTCCTGCTGACCGGAGGCGTGGCCGCGGCGCAGACCGCCTCGGATGGCCCCGATCCGCAGGTCGCCCAGGCCCCGGTTCCCACCGGCCCGACCAGCCAGGCGCCCCAGACCGACGCCGCCCAGCAGGGCGTTCTGGTCTTCACCCCCGACTTCTTCGCCGACCAGCGGCCCAACACCGCCCTCGACATGGTCGCCCGCGTGCCGGGTTTCTCGATCAACGACGGCTCGGGCAGCCGCGGCTTCGAGGGCGCGGTGGGCAACATCCTGATCAACAACGCCCGCCCCGCCTCCAAGAACGACACCGGATCCAACGTCCTTTCGCGCACCCCGGCCAACCAGGTCGAGCGCATCGAGCTGATCCGCGGCGGGGCTCCCGGCATCGACATGCAGGGCTATTCGGTCGTCGTGAACGTGATCCTGAAGACCGAGAACACCCGGCAGTCGATCCTCACCGCCAGCGGTTTCCTGTTCGACGGCGGCCGGGATTCGTTCGCCGGCTCCTACCAGTTCACGGCCCGCGAGGGCGAACGGACCTGGGGCGTGACGCTCAGCGACGGGGTCTCGATCAGCGACGCCAACGGCGTGGGCCCGGTGGTCCGGACCGACGCCAACGGCGCCGTCATTCGCCAGGAGGACTATTTCAACGACTCGTGGGGCGGCGGCCAGTCCGTGCGGGGCAACTACGCGGCGCCGATGTTCGGCGGCAAGATCGACCTGACCGCACGCTACGGCGTCAACGACTTCCATAACGTCAGCCTGCAGACCGCCCCCGCCGTTCGCCGCGAAAACCTGTTCGACAACGACGGCGACGGCGGGGAATTCGGCGCGGTCTACACCCGCCCCCTGAGCGACAGGCTGAACATAGAGACGCGGTTGATCCACCAGTGGAACAGCTTCGAATCCGTCTCGACCTCGCGCACCCAGCTGGGCGGCGTCGACAGCCCGGAGCAGCAGTTCGTCGGCGAGGGCGAGTCGTCGGAGAGCATCCTGCGGGGCCTTGTGCGGTTCGAGAAGTCGGCCGCCCTGACCTTCGAGACCGGCGGCGAGGTGGCCTACAACATGCTGGAGGTCGACCAGGCCTTCTCGATCGGCGGCGTCGACGTGCCGCTGCCGTCGGCCTCCGTGAAGGTCGAGGAGACGCGCGGCGAACTCTTCGGCAAGGGGACCTGGCGGGTGCGGCCCGATCTGACGGTCGAGGGCGGCCTGCGGCTCGAGAGCTCGACCATCAGCCAGTCGGGGGACGCCGAGCAGGAGAAGAGCTTCTTCTTCGCCAAGCCCCGCTTTCTCGCCACGTGGACGCCGATGGCCAACAACCAGCTGCGTCTGCGCTTCGAGCGCGAGGTCGGTCAGCTCGATTTCGGCGATTTCGCCGCCTCGGCCGATCTTGACGACGAGAACGTGCTGGGCGGCAACGTCGACCTCGAGCCGGAGCAGCGCTGGATCAGCGAACTGATCTACGAGCGCCGCTTCTGGGGCGACGGCATCGTCAGCGTCGGCCTGCGTCACGACGAGATCACCGACGCCATCGACGTGATCCCCCTGGACATGGGCCTGTCGGCGGTCGGCAACATCGGCGACGGCACGCTGGATCAGCTGGCGCTCACCGTCGCGATACCGACGGACAAGCTGGGCGTTTCCGGCGGCATGTTCCGCTTCCGGAACACCTGGAACCACACGGAGGTCACCGACCCCACCACGGGCGAGATTCGCCCCATCTCGAATCTCCGGGCCAGCCAGGCCGTGATCTCCTGGGAGCAGGACATCACCAGCTGGAAACTGCAGTACGGCGGCGCCTACATCCCGCTGATGGGCCAGAAGAGCTTCGATCCGGACCAGACCTCAGGCTGGCGGGGGCACGACTATTTCGAGGCCTGGGCCGAGTACAAGCCGACCCCGACCCTGTCGATCCGGGCGCAGGTCAACATCTGGAACGATTTCGACGTCGAGCGCACGGTCTACGCCGATCGCACCCCGGCCCGTCCCATCGCCTTCGTCGAGCACCGCTACATCGACCCGCGGACCTTCTTCCAGGTCCGGGTGCGCAAGACGTTCTAGTCGTCGGCCTGGTCCGCGCGGTGGACGACGACGCCGTCGACCACCGTCAGCACCGCGCGTCCCTTGGGGATGTCAGCCTCGGGCGCGGTCATCAGGTCGACGTCGAAGGCCGTGAAGTCGGCCCGCTTGCCGACCTCGATGGTGCCCAGCTCGGCCTCGCGGAAGCTGGCCCAGGCCGGCCAGAGGGTGAACATCTTCAGGGCCGTCTGGCGGTCCACCGCCTCGTGCGGGCGCCAGTCAGGGCCCTGGAAGCCCTCGAGATCGCGGCGGGCCACGGCGGCGTAGAATTCGATCAGCGGCGCGCCGCGCTCGACCGGCGCGTCCGAGCCGCCGACCACCACGACGCCGAGATCGGCCAGACTGTGCCAGGCATAGGCCCCGTCCAGCCGGGCGTCGCCGAGCCGCGCCGGCGCGAAATGCAGGTCGCCGATGGCGTGGCTCGGCTGCATCGAGGCGACGATCGGCAGGTCCCTGAACCAGTGGTAGTCGGTCGGCCGCAGGATCTGGGCGTGCTCGATGCGCCAGCGCACGTCGGCGCCGTTCGGCCGGTCGGCGGGGGCGACGCCGGCCAGAGCCTGCTGGTACCACTCGATCACCGAGGCGTTGCCGCGATCGCCGATGGCGTGGGTGGCGATCTGGATGCCCCCCTTCAGGGCCGCCTGGTAGAGCGGCACGATCTCCTGTTCGCCGATCTGCATCAGGCCCGTGGTGTCGGGCCGGTCGGCGTAGGGCTCGAACAGGGCCGCGCCACGCGAGCCGAGAGCGCCGTCGGCGTAATATTTGATCGCCCGGGTGATGATCCGCCCGTCGGCGACGCTGCGCGGTCCCCCGGCGATCAGTTCGGCCGCGCCGTCGGGCGTGATGCTGTTGTAGACACGGATGGGGGCCTCGCCGTGCAGGGCCATGTCTTCCATCAGCGGCACGTCCCGCCACGGGGCGCTCATGAAGTGGATGCCGGTCCAGCCGTATTCGGCCTCGACGCGGAAGCCGGCGCGATAGGCGTTGCGGAGGGCCGTGGGGTTGGCCTGCGGCGTCAGGCCAGAGACCAGCTGTTCGGCGGCGTCGACGAGGACTCCGGTCGGCTGGCCGTGCTCGTCCTTCAGGATTTCGCCCCCGGAGGGCGCCGCGGTTTCAGCCGTGACGCCGGCGGCGGCCAGCGCGGCGCTCGAGGCGACCACGGCATGGCCGTCGGCGCGGCCCAGCAGCACGATCCGGCCCGGCGCGGCGGCGTCGAGGTCGGCGCGGGTCAGGAAACGCGCTTCCGGCCAGTGCGTCTCGATCCAGCCGCGCCCGATCACGGGCCCTTCCGGATGATCCTGCGCCCAGGCCGAAAGGCGGGCCATGGCGTCCGCAACGGACGTCGAGCCCTCCAGATTCAGGGTCAGTTCGCGCCAGCCGATGCCGTCGAGGTGAGCATGGCCGTCGGTGAAGCCGGGAAACATGACCGCCCCCTTCAGGTCGAGCGCCTCGGCGTAGTCGACCTCCGGGGCGCCGGCGGCGGAGCCGACGTAGGCGATGCGGCCGTCCTGGACGAGGACCACCTCGGCGGTCGGCTGACCTTCCACGCCGGTATAGATGACGCCGCCGTGGATCAGCAGTTCCTGGGCCTGGGCGTTCCAGGCGGCGGAACCGAGCAGCAGGGCGAGAAGGAGGGTGCGGCGCATCTGACGGTTCCTGAGTCTGGCGGAGTTCGGACTCGCCTTACCACGGACGCTCCGTCAAGGTCCGGGTCAGGAGGAAGGTCATGATCGTCGCCGCCCTGTTGCTGTCCCTGCCGCCCGCAGACCCCGAGCCGCCGCGGGCCGAACTCTGCCTCGCCCATGTCGAGGCCATGATCGCGGAGACGCAGCGCGAGACCGGCCGCGTCGCGGGGCCCAGCTGGTTCATTCGCAGCTGGTGGACGGCGCGGCTGCCGGAGGACGACAACCCGGAAGCGTGGAGCGCGGAACAGCGGACGCGGCTCGGGCTTTCCATGGCGGAGCGCAAGGCCGCCGATCCGGAGGCCTACAGGGCTGAGCTGCGGTCCTGCGTCGACGAGGCGATCGAAGGCGGCGCCCTGCCCTGAGGACCGAGAATGAAGCTGTTCACCATCGGCTATGAAGGCGAGCCGCAGGCGGCGGTGATCGACCGGCTGAAGGCGGCCGGGGTCAGGGTGCTGGCCGACGTCCGGGCCGTGGCGGCGTCGCGGCGGGCGGGCTTCTCCAAGACGGTGCTGGGTTCCAGCCTGGCCGAAGCCGGAATCGAATACGTGCATCTGCGCGATCTCGGCACGCCCAAGGCCGGACGGGATGCGGCGCGCAAGGGGCGGATCGGCGAGATGCGGGCGATCTTCGCCGAACACATGGAAGAGCCGCCGTCGCAGTTGGCCTTCGAACGGCTGAGAGAGATCGCGAAGGACCGGCCGACCGCCCTGCTCTGCTTCGAGGCGGACCATGCGGGCTGCCACCGCGCGGCGCTGGCCGAACGGCTGCAGGCCGAGGACGGGTTCGAGGTGGTGAACCTCTAGCCGACGGCCGGGAAACCGGCGGCGAGGGGCCCGCCGGCGCCGAAGCAGCCCCAGAGCCCCGCGGCGACGATCAGCGCGAACAGCGAAGCCGCCGGGAAGCGCCACGGAGCGATCCGGCCCTTCAGGGCCACCCACACGCACAGCGGCGACAGGATCGCGGCCAGAAGGGTCAGAAACACGGCCAGGTCCAGGGCCTGCGGCCGGGTCGCCGCCCAGGCGTAGCCTGCGGCCATCAGCAGCAGCAGGGCCGTGACGATGTGCCAGCAGTAGTAGTTGAGCCAGCGGCTGGCGGGAGTCAGGTCGCGGGAGGCGAGCAGGGGGCGGGCCACGAAGACCCCGCCCACGAAGGTATGCACCCCAAATGTGACGAGGGAGAGCAGGGCGGCCGCCGCGAAGCCTGCATTGACCGCCCCGGCCTCCATCAGGCCGCCGCCTTCTGCTTGCCGGCGAAATCGCCGTAGAAGGTGCGGCCCTGTTCAGCCATGTCACGCAGCAGCTGCGGGGGCGAGAAGCGGTCGCCGTACTTCGCGGCGTACTTGTCCGCCTGTTCGACGAAGGCCTTCAGTCCGGTCTGGTCGATCATGGTGATCGGGCCGCCGGTCCAGGGCGCGAAACCCCAGGCGAGGATGGCGCCGACATCGGCCTCGCGCGGGTCGTCGATGACGCCCTCCTCCCAGCAGCGGGCCACCTCGATCGCCTGGCGGTAGAGCAGGCGGCGCTTCTGGTCCTCGACCAGCTCCGGCGTCGAGTCGTTGATCCTGACGGGGGCCAGGTCCGACAGGCCGGACCACAGCTTTTTCGGCTTCGTTTCGTAGTCGTAGAAGCCCTTGCCGTTCTTGCGGCCGAAGCGGCCGAGATCCTCGACCATGGTCTGGACGATCTTCCAGCCGGGCAGCGGCTGGTACTGGTCCCCGAGGTCTTCCTTCGTCTGTTTGGCGATCTTCACCGACAGATCCAGCGCGACGTCGTCGTGCATCTCCAGCGGGCCGCGGGGCATGCCAGTCATGCGGCCGATGTTGTCGATCAGGGCCGGCGCGTAACCCTCCTCGAGCATGGCGAGGCCCTCGGCGACATAGGTGCCGAAGCAGCGCGAGGTGTAGAAGCCGCGGCCGTCGTTGACGACGATCGGGGTCTTCCTGATCTTCATCACGTAGTCCAGCGACTTCGCAATGGCGGCCTCGCCGGTCTTCTCGCCGAGGATGATCTCCACCAGCATCATCTTGTCGACGGGCGAGAAGAAGTGGATGCCGATGAAGTCTTCGGGACGGACCGAGGCCTCGGCCAGGCCGGTGATCGGGAGGGTCGAGGTGTTGGAGCCGAATACGGCGCCGGGGGCCAGCTGGGCCTCGGCGCGCTTCGTGACCTCGGCCTTGATCTCGCGGTTCTCGAACACCGCCTCGATGACGAGGTCCGAGCCCTTGATCAGATCGTAGTCGGTGGTGGCGGTGACCGAGCCCAGCAGGGCGTCGAACTTCGCCTGGTCGATCTGGCCGCGCGAGAGGCGCTTCTTCAGCAACTCCTCGACATGGGCCTTGCCCTTGTCGGCCGCTTCCTGATCGCGGTCGATAAGGATGGTCTCGATGCCGGCGAGGGCCTGCACATAGGCGATGCCGGCGCCCATCATGCCGGCGCCGAGGACGGTGACCTTCTTCGGATCGGACTTCGGCACGCCGGCCGGGCGCACCGCGCCCTTGTCGAGCTCCTGCTTGGACAGGAACAGGCTGCGGATCATGCCCTGCGCCTGCGGCGTCATCAGCGTCTTGATGAAATAGCGGGTCTCGATGCGAAGGGCGGCGTCCATCGGCACCTGCGTGCCTTCGTACACGGCCTTCATCAGGTTCAGGACGGCCGGGTAGTTGCCGTAGGACTGCTTGCGCAGCATGGCGTTGCCGACGAGGAAATTCTGGATGCCCGCCGGGTGGTAGGGGTCGCCGCCGGGCAGTTTGAACGACTTCTCGTCCCACGGCTGCACGGCCTTGCCGCCACCCCTGATCCACGCCCTGGCGGCCTCGACCTCGCCGCCGACCGGCACGACCTCGTGGACGATGCCGGCGCCTTTGGCGTCACTGGGGCGGAAGGACTTGCCTTCGCTCATGGCCATCATGGCGGCCTGGACGCCGATCAGGCGCGAGAGGCGCTGGGTGCCGCCGCCGCCCGGGAAGAGGCCGACCTTGATCTCGGGCAGGCCAAGCTGGATCTTCGGGCTGTCGCCGACGACCCGGTAGTGACAGGCCAGCGTCAGCTCGAGGCCGCCGCCGAGGGCGAGGCCGTTGATCGCCGCCGCCACAGGCTTGCCGCAGGTCTCCAGCGCGCGCAGGGCGCCGTTCAGCCTCCAGCCGGCGTCATAGGCCGCCTGCAGGTCGGCCCCGCCCAGCATGCCCGAGGCCATGTCGCCGAGATCGGCGCCGGCGCAGAAGCCCGAGGCCTTGCCCGAGGTCAGGACCGCGCCCTTGATGGCGTCGTCGGTCTTCACCCGTTCGACCCACTGCGGAATCTCGGCCATCACGCCCGAGGTCAGGGTGTTCATCGACCGCCCGGGGACGTCGAAGGTGATCAGGGCGATGCCATCGGCGTCGACGTCGATCTTGAAGTTTTCCATGGCTCTCAAGCTCCCGATCAGACGCGTTCGATGACGGTGGCGGTGCCCATGCCGCCGCCGATGCACAGGGTGATGAGGGCGGTGGACTTGCCCGACCGCTCCAGCTCGTCGAGGGCGATGCCGGTGATCATGGCCCCGGTGGCGCCGAGCGGGTGACCCATCGAGATGCCGCCGCCGTTCACGTTCATCTTGTCGTGCGGGATGTCGAGCGCCTGCATGTAGCGCAGCACCACGGCGGCGAAGGCCTCGTTCAGCTCCCACACGTCGATGTCGGCGGTGGTCATGCCCAGCTTGCCGAGCAGCTTTTTGGTCACGAACTCGGGGCCGGTGAGCATGATGGAGGGCTCGGAGCCGATCGAGGCGGCTCCGAGGATGCGGGCGCGGGGCTTGAGGCCCAACGCCTGGCCGGCTTCGAGGGTGCCGATCAACACGCCCGCCGAGCCGTCGACGATGCCCGAGGAGTTGCCCGGGGTGTGGACATGGTTGACCCGCTCGACCTCGGGGTAGCGCTGGTTGATGACGCTGTCGAAAGCCATCTCGCCCATCATGGCGAAGGACGGGTTCAGCGCGCCGAGGGTCTGCATGTCGGTGTTCGGGCGGATGGTCTCGTCGCGGTCCAGCTGAACGAGACCAAGCTGGTTCTTCACCGGGACGACCGACTTCGAGAAGCGGCCATCGGCCCAGGCGGCGGCGGCGCGCTTGTGACTTTCCATGGAGTAGGCGTCGACGTCGTCGCGGCTGAAGCCGTATTTGGTGGCGATCATGTCGGCCGAGACGCCTTGGGGCACGAAATAGGTCGGGAAGGCGCTGGACGGATCGACCGGCCAGGCGCCGCCGTCGGAGCCCATCGGCACCCGGCTCATCACCTCGACCCCGCCGCCGACGGCGAAGTCGGCCTCGCCGGACTTCACCTTGGCCGCCGCCATGTTCACAGCCTCAAGGCCCGAGGCGCAGAAGCGGTTGATCTGGACGCCGGCGGTGGTCTGGGCCCAGCCGGCCGAGAGCACGGCTGTGCGGGCGATGTCGGCGCCGAGTTCGCCGACCGGGGTGACGCAGCCGAGGATGACGTCATCCACCCTGGAGGTGTCGAGGTCGTTGCGGTCGCGCAGCGCCTCCAGCACCTGGGTGGCGAGGCTGAGTCCGGTGATCTCGTGCAGCGAGCCGTCCTTCTTGCCCTTGCCGCGCGGGGTGCGGACCGCGTCATAGATGTAGGCGTCGGTCATGGGAGTCAGTCTCCAATAAGGACGGTTCGAAGCGTGCCCGCCAGAAACCCTACGTTTACGTCAACGTCAAGTATTTTGCCTGTGTGCGAGGGCGGCGGGCGGCATGCGGACACCACGCAGGTCGGATCGCGCGAACGACTCTCACCTGACCGGGCCTCGGGAACAGGCGCGGCTTCCGGGACTTAAGCGGCCATACCCCGCCAAATTCCAAGGAGGAATGAGACATGGCCCAGACCTACGAAGAGATGGACGCGATCGCGATGCTGAAGGCCGACCACCGCAAGGTGGAGGAGCTGTTCGAGAAGTTCGAGCAGACCACCGGCAAGGCCACAAAGCAGCGGCTGGCGGAGCAGATCTGCCTCGAACTCAAGGTCCACACGGTGATCGAGGAGGAA
>NZ_DASWTO010000157.1:0-9950 GCF_036402095.1 Brevundimonas sp.
CAGTCGCTGCGCATGAAGACCCTGGCCGCCTTCCGCTCGGGCGAGCTGAAGCTGCTGGTGGCGTCAGACGTCGCCGCCCGCGGTCTCGACATCCCGGACGTCAGCCACGTCTTCAACTACGACGTCTCGCACCACGCAGACGACTATGTGCACCGCATCGGCCGCACCGGCCGCGCCGGCAAGACCGGCCAGACCTTCATGATCGTCACCCCGGCCGACGACCGCTCGCTCGACAAGGTCCTCAAGCTCATCAAGATGAAGCCCGAGGAACTGACCCTCGACAGCGTCGACCTGGGCGGCGGCTCCAGCCGTCGGCCCGAGAAGACTGAACGGGCGGAGCCGGCGCGCGAGCGCGGGGAACGGTCGTCGCGTTCGCGGCGCGCCCCCGTCCCGACCGAAGCCCCCGCCGAGGCCGTCGAGCCGGTGGAAGCCGTCGCGGAAGCGCCGGCCCTCGCGCAGGCCGCCCCCGCGGCCGCGGAGGTCGAGGGCGAAGCTACCGCCCGCCGGAGCCGCAGCCGCGGCCGTCGCGGTGGCGCCAGGACCGCGCCTGCGCCCGTCGAGGCCGACCCGACCGAACCGGTCGCCGAGTCGACCGTCGCGGCGCCCGCCGCGGAACGGCCGGCGCAGCAGGCGCACCTCCGCCAATCGGACCGGCGCGGCGCCCGCGCCGAAGCCGAACCCCAGCGCAGTAACGGCCGCCCCTTCGGTGAATCAGAGGTCCCGGCCTTCCTGCGCCGTCCGGTGTCCATCAAGGGCTGAAGGCTCGGGGCGTCCGGCTTTCCGGGCCGGATTTAACCCGCCGTTACCGAACCCCCGTCTAGCTTGCGGCCATGAGGTCGCCGTCTCAAGGCGATCCGCCAGAGGATATCCATGACGGAAGCGGTCGAAGCCACGCTGAGGGGACCCGAAGCCTATTCCCTGGCGCGACGGGCCGTCGAGGCCATGGAGGCCGCTTCGGTCTGGCCGACCCCGCTGAATTTCGAACTGTGGCTGCAGTATCTCGGCGAGCCGGAAGGCCCGCTCGGCCGGGAGATCGAGCGCATGCTGGCGGCCGGCGAACCGTTCACCGAAGCCACGGCCGAGATGCTCGCGGCCGAATATCTGCCCCGCGGCCGCCTGACCGAGGAAATTCGCGACGCCGGCCGGGTGCTGGACCGCGAACTGTCCAGCGTCTCCGAGGCGATTTCCCGCGCGCACAAGGCCCAGTCCGACTATGGCCGCACCCTCGAGGGCGCCGCCGGCAGCCTGGAGTCCGCCGACGGCGCGCCCCAGATCCGGGCCATCGTCTCCGACCTGTCCGACGCCACCAGCAAGATCAAACGCGACAACCAGGCGCTCGAGAAGAAGCTGGAGATGTCGACGCGCGAGATCGCCCGGCTCAGCGAGCACCTCGAACAGGTGCGGCGCGACTCCATGACCGACGCCCTGACCAACCTCGCCAACCGCAAGGCGTTTGACGAGCAGCTGGAGATCACCTGCCAGGCCGCCCTGGCCGGGGGCGAACGTCTGTCCCTGGCCGTGCTCGACATCGACCATTTCAAGCGCTTCAACGACACTTGGGGCCACCAGACCGGCGACCAGGTTCTGCGCTATGTCGCCAGCGTCCTGGCCAAGGCCGCGAAGTCGCCCCGCATCGCGGCCCGCTACGGCGGCGAGGAATTCGCCATCATCTTCCCGCGCGAGAGTCTGCCGGAGGTGGAGACGGCGCTGGAGGCCATCCGCCGGGAGATCGGCTCGCGCTCGCTGCGTCGCCGCTCGACCAATGACGATCTGGGCGCCGTCACCGTCTCCATCGGCTTCGCCCACCGGCGCGCCAGCGAGACCGCCAGCAGCCTGCTCGGGCGCGCAGACGCCGCCCTCTACGCCTCCAAGCGTTCGGGCCGGAACCGCGTGACCTGCGCCGACTGGCTGGACGACGCAGCCGCCTAGACCCCCCGCCAAATCGCGCCATAGTCGTCCGATGCGAAGCTTCGCCTTCAACATCGCCTACTGGGTCTTGTCCATCGGCTACACCCTCGCCGCCGTGATCGCCGCCCTGGCTCCCGGCCGCGGCGCGACCGGCTGGATCATCCGCCGCTACGTCAAGCGCATGGTTCAGGCCATGCGACTGCTGGCCGGCATCCGCATCCAGTATCGGGGCGAGGAACGACTGCCTTCGGGCGCCTTCATAATCGCCGCCAAGCATCAGAGTTGGGGCGACGGCTTCTCGGTCTACGATCGCTTCGACGACCTGGCCTTCGTCACCGGCGACCATCTGGAGAAGTTTCCGCTGATGGCCACGGTGCTGCGCAAGCTGGGGGCCATCGTCGTCAACAACTGCGGCGGCCGCGAAGCCCGCGAGGCGTTGAAGGACCGCGCCGCCGACGCCCATGCCGCCGGCCGACGGATCCTGATCTACCCCGAGGGCAATCTGGCGAAGGTCGGGGAGAAATTCCGCTACCGCGCCGGCGTCTGGCACATGTACCGCGACTTCGACATGCCGGTCGTCCCGCTCGCCACCAACCTCGGCCTGTTCTGGCCGCAGGAGGCGTTCGCGAAACACCCGGGCACGGCCACGCTGGAGTTCCTCGATCCGATCCCGACCGGCCTGCCCAAGGAGGAATTCCTCGCCCGGCTGGAAGCCGCCGTGGAGGGCAAGACCGCCGAACTGATCGCCGAGGCCAGCGGCGGACCGGTCACGCCGGCGGTTCGCGTTCTCGCGCCCGACGAGGCGGCCCGGGCGAAACCCGTCCCCGCCTAGCCCTTCGGCTTCGGTTTCCGGGGCGTCCGGGCGGTCGCCTTGCGCAGGGCCGCCTCGATCGACCGCCGCGCCCAGTCCGCGGCCTCGTCCGGGTCGTCCAGAGCGCTCTCCGGCAACGACCAGTAGGCCATCGCCATCTCTCTCCCGTCCTTCGCCGGATAGGTGAACTGCCGCGCCCCCGCCTGCGCCAGCAGGGGCGCATTGACCTCGTCGGCCTTGAGCCAGATCACCCCGTCGTCCAGCAGGGCGAAGATCAGGCCGTTCACATAGACGGCGGCGCCGCCGAACATGCGCTTGATCTCAAGCGGACCCAGCGCCGCAAGGTGCTCGCGCACCCATTCGCCGAAGTCGGGATCGTAGGCCATGCCTCAGGCCGCCGGGATGACCGCGCCGTCGTACTTCCGGGCGATGAAGTCCTTCACCGCCTGGCTGCGCAGCATGGCCGCCAGCGCCACGATCCGCGGATCGGTCCGGTTGTCGGGACGCGCCACCAGATAGTTGACATAGGGGCTGTCGGCGCCCTCCAGCGTCAGGGCGTCGGTGCGCGGCTTCAGCCCGGCGTCGAGGGCGTAGTTGGTGTTGATCACCGCCATGTCGACCTGGTCCAGCACGCGCGGCAGGGTCGCCGACTCCAGCTCGCGGAAGCGCAGTCCCCTGGGATTGTCGACGATGTCGCGCAGGCTCTGCAGCGGATTGGCCGGGTCCCTCAGCCGGATCAGTCCGGCCTTCTGCAGCAGGATCAGCGAGCGGCCGATCGACGAGGCGTCGTTGGGCACGGCCACCTGCGCCCCCTGCGGCAGTTCGGCCAGCGACCGGTAGCGCCGCGAATAGGCCCCAAGCGGCTCGACATGGACGCCGGCGACGGTGATCAGGTCCGACCCGCGCGAGGCGTTGAACTCGTCCAGATAGGGCTTGGTCTGGAAATAGTTCACGTCCAGCCGCCGCTCGGCCAGCTGGGTGTTGGGCTGGACGTAGTCGTTGAACACCTTGATCTCGATCTCGACGCCCTCGGCCGCCAGCAGCGGCTTGATGTGTTCGAGGATCTCGGCGTGCGGCACGGCCGTGGCGCCCACGATCAGCGGCGCGTCGGCGCCCGCGGCCTTTTCGGCGCCGCCCTGCCCGCAGGCGGCGAGCGTCACAGCGGCGGCGGCGAGGGTCAGGAGGGTGCGGCGGATCATGGAAGGCCTTTCGGGGGAGCGATCAGCGGTGGGAAACGGCGGCGACCAGCCGGTCGCCGAGCATTTGCAGCGCCTGCACCAGCAGCAGGAGCAGGATGACGGTGACCACCATGACATCGGTCTGGAACCGCTGGTAGCCGAAACGGATGGCCAGATCGCCGAGGCCGCCCGCCCCGACCACTCCGGCCATGGCGGTGTAGCTGACCAGGGCGATGGCCGTGACCGTCGCGCCGGCGATGACGCCGGGCATGGCCTCGGGCAGCAGCGCCCGGGTGACGATCTGGAAGGTCGAGCCGCCCATCGCCTGGGTCGCCTCGACGACGCCCTTGTCGACCTCGCGCAGCGCCGTCTCGACGAGGCGGGCGTAGAAGGGCGCCGCCCCCACCACCAGCGGCGGAATGGCTCCGGCGACGCCCAGCGAGGTTCCGACGAGCAGCACGGTCACCGGCAACATGACGATCAGCAGGATGATGAACGGCACCGAGCGCAGGATATTGACCATCAGCGACAGTACGGCGTTGAGCATCGGATTGGCCGCCAGCCGCCCCCTGCCCGACAGGTAGAGCAGCACGCCCAGCGGCACGCCGAACAGCACCGTCAGGGCCATCGAGCCGCCGAGCATCAGCAGGGTGTCCCACGTCGCCCGGCCGATCTCCGGCCAATCCACATTGGCGAAGAAGCCTTCCATCAGACCGCCTCCACCACGACGCCGCGCGCGCCCAGCTGGGCCACCGCGGCCTCGGCGTCGCCTCCAGTGAAGGCCACCACCAGCTGGCCGTAGGGTTCGCCCCGGATGCGGCTGATGCGGCCCGACAGGATCGAATAGTCCACCCCGACCGAACGGGCGACGCGGCTCAGCTCCGGCTCATAGGTCGAGCCGCCGCGGAAGGTCAGTCTCGCCAGCCGCCCGCCGGCCGGCGCCAGGGTGGCGTCGAACGCCTCCTCGCCCTCGGCCAGCATGGCCCGGGTCGCCAGATGCTTCGGATGCAGGAAGACGTCGGCGGTCGCCCCCGCCTCCACCACCCGTCCGTCCTTGAGCACGGCGACCCGATCGCAGACCCGGCGCACCACCTCCATCTGGTGGGTGATGAGCACGATGGTCAGCCCAAGCTCCCGGTTCAGTTGATCCAGCAGGCTGAGAATGTCGTCCGTCGTCTCCGGATCCAGCGCGCTGGTCGCCTCGTCGCACAGCAGCACCTTCGGCTCCGTGGCCAGCGCCCGCGCGATGCCGACCCGCTGTTTCTGCCCGCCGGACAGCTGCGCCGGATGCTTGTGCGCGTGTTCGGTCAGACCCAGCCGCTCCAGCAGTTCCGTCACCCGCCGGTCCACCTCCGCCCCCGGCCGCCCCTCGAGCCGTAGAGGAAAGGCCACGTTCTCGGCGATGGTCTTCGCGTTCAGCAGGTTGAAATGCTGGAAGATCATGCCGATCCGCCGCCGCGCCGCCCGCAGCTCCGCGGGCGCCAGCGCCGTGATCTCCTGACCATCCACGATCACCCGGCCGGCATCCGGCCGTTCCAGCAGGTTGATCGTCCGGATCAGCGTCGACTTGCCTGCGCCCGAGCGGCCGACGACGCCGAACACCTGTCCCGCCTCGACGGTCAGATCGACCCTGTCCAGCGCCACGCGCTCGCCCGCCGCGCTCCGGAAGCGCTTCGTCACCCCGTCCAGCTGGATCATCAGCCGGCGTCCAGGGCCCTGGCGGGGATGATGGTGACGCTCTCGCCGCATCCGCAGGCGTCGGTCTGGTTCGGATTGCGGAACACGAATTTCGAGGCCAGCTTCGTCGTCTCGTAGTCGATCTCCGAGCCGATCAGGAACAGCACGGCCTTTGGATCGATCAGGATGGTGACGCCCTTGTCCTCGACCACCTCGTCCAGCGGCTCGATCTTTTCGGCATAGGCGAAGGTGTATTCCTGTCCCGCGCAGCCGCCGTTCTTCACTCCCACCCGCAGCGCGACGTAGGGCTTGTCCGCGTTCGCCATGATCTCGCGCACGCGCGCGGCCGCCGCCTCGGTCAGGGACACGACCCTGGGGCGCGGGCGGCGGGGACGGGCGGTGGTCTGAAGCTCGGTCATCGCGTCCTCAGAACATGTTCAGGGCCAGCTTGGCCTCGTCGCTCATCTTCGACGGATCCCACGGCGGATCGAACGTCAGCTCGGCGGTGGCCGAGCGGATGCCCTCGACCTTCATGATCGCCTGCTCGACCCACATGGGCATTTCGCCTGCCACGGGACAGCCCGGCGCGGTCAGGGTCATCTCCACCGCCACGTCGCGCTCGTCCGACAGGTCGACCTTATAGATCAGGCCCAGTTCGTAGATGTCGACCGGGATCTCGGGATCGTAGACGCTCTTCAGCGCCTCGATGATCTCGTCGGTCAACCGGTCGAGCTCGGGCTGGCTGATCTTGCCCGAGGCCACGGCCGCGGTGCGTCCCCCGTCATCCACGGCGCCGGCTTCAACTGGGGTCGTCTGGTCGCTCATGCAAAGAACTCACGGGCCTTGATCAGGGCGTCGGCGAAGGCGTCGGCGTCCTCGAGGGTGTTATATAGGGCGAAGCTGGCGCGGGCGCTCGACGTCAGTCCGAACCTTTTCGCCAGTGGCTCGGCGCAGTGCAGGCCGGCGCGCACGGCGACGCCGTAGCGGTCCATCACCTGGGCGATGTCGTGGGCGTGGGCGCCGTCGACGGTGAAGGTCAGGATGGCCCCCTTCCCCTCCGACTCGCCGATGACGCGCAGCCAGTTGACGCCCTCCAGCCGCGACCGGGCGTGATCGTACAGCGCCCGCTCGTGGGCGGTGATCGCAGCCTTGTCGAACTGGGCCAGCCATTCGATCGCCGCGCCCAGACCGATGGCCTCGACGATCGGCGGCGTCCCCGCCTCGAACCGGTGCGGCGGCTTGGCATACCGGACCTCGTCCCGGGTGACCGTCTCGATCATCTCGCCGCCACCCTGGTACGGCGGCAGGGCCTCCAGCGCTCCGGCCGTCCCGTACAGGGCTCCGATCCCGGACGGGCCGTACAGCTTGTGGCCGGTGAAGACGTAGAAGTCGCAGCCGATAGCCTGCACGTCCGGCGCGGCGTGCACCGCCCCCTGACAACCGTCGATCAGCACCTGCGCCCCGGCGGCGTGGGCCATTTCCGTGATCGCCCGCACCGGATTGATGGTGCCCAGGACGTTCGACATGTGGGTCACCGCCACCATGCGCGTGCGCGGCCCCAGCAGATCGGCGTAGGCCGCCATGTCCAGCGAGCCGTCGTCCCTCACCGGGATCCACTTCAGCACCGCGCCCTTGCGCTCGCGCAGCAGATGCCACGGCACGATGTTGGAGTGGTGCTCCATCTCCGAGACAATGATCTCGTCGCCCGGCTGGATCGACTGGCCGATGCCGGAGGCCACGAGGTTGATCGCCTCGGTCCCGCCCTTGGTCCAGACGATGTTGGAGGCCGCTTCCGCGTTCAGGAACCGCGCCACGCTCTCGCGCGCCGTCTCGAACGCCTCGGTGGTCTCGTTGGCCAGGGTGTGCAGGCCGCGGTGGACGTTGGCGTAGCTCCCCTCCATGGTCCTCACCATGGCGTCGATCACCGCCTGCGGCTTCTGCGCCGAGGCGGCCGAGTCCAGATAGACCAGCGGCCGGCCGTTCACCGTCCGCGACAGGATCGGGAACTGGGCGCGCGCGGCCTCGGCGTCAAAACGGGTCACAGGCGAGCCGTCAGCCATTCCCGCACCACCTCTCTCGCGCCGTCGTGTTCGATCCGGTCGACCACCTCGACCAGGAAGGCCTCGGTCAGCAGGGCCCGCGCCTCGTCCAGCGGAATCCCGCGCTGCTGCAGATAGAACAGCGCCGCCGCATCCAGATTGCCGACGGTGTTTCCGTGGGCGCACTGCACGTCGTCGGCGTAGATGACCAGCTCCGGCTTGGCGTCGACCTCGGCCCGTTCGCCGAGGATCAGGGCGTGGTGCCCCATCCGGGCGTCTGTGCCGTCGGCCCCGCGCTCGACCACGATCCGGCCCTGGAAGACGCCGCGCGCGGTATCGCGAACCACCCCCTTGGTCAGCTGCGAGGTGGTCCCGTGGGCGGCGACATGATCGACCACGCTGGTCAGGTCCGCCTGCCGCGAGTCCGACAGGACATAGAGCCCGTCGATGCGCACGTCGGCGCCCTGCCCCGGATGCCGCACCTCGGTCTCGAGGCGCTGCAGCCGCGCGCCCGTCGTCGCGACGGTCTGCCGGTACCGGCCGCCGGCCTCGACCCGCACCTGGGCCTGGGTGATCGAGATCGCGTCCTCCGGCTCGTCGGTCAGGACGATCCGCGTCACCTCGGCGCCGCGCGCCACGTCCAGCTCAAGCCGGTTGTGCGCCACATAGGCCGCGCCCTCGCCCTCGTGGGTCTCGAGGATCAGCAGCTTCGCCCCGGCCCGGGCCGAGATGCGGGCGGTCGCCGCGTGCCCCGTGTCCGTCGCCTTGGAGATGAAGCGCAGCCGCACCGTCTGTTGGCTCGATCCCATGAAGGCGCTCGCCCCCACAGCCCGGCCGTTGACGAACACCATGGCCTCGCCGCCCAGCGCCTCGAACGGCCCGCCCCCGGCGATCGGAATGGCCGCCGAGGGCGACGGCTGCGGTGCTTCGCGAAGATATTTGCGCAGATCGCTGTATTTCCACGCCTCCACCCGTCGCGACGGGAAGCTGGAGGCGTCCTTCAGATCGATGATCGGCAGGGCGTTCACGCCGCCTCCGGCAGGTATTTGTCGTACCCTTCCGCCTCCAGCTGATGCGCCAGCTCCGGCCCGCCCGAGGCGACGATCCGCCCGGCGGCCAGCACATGCACCCGGTCAGGTTTGATGTAGTCCAGCAGCCGCTGGTAGTGGGTGATGACCAGCATGGCCCGCTCGGGGCTGCGCAGGGCGTTGACCCCGTCGGCGACGATGCGCAGGGCGTCGATGTCGAGGCCGGAATCCGTCTCGTCGAGGATCAGCAGCGACGGCTCCAGCAGGGCCATCTGCAGGATCTCCATCCGCTTCTTCTCGCCGCCCGAGAAGCCGACATTGAGCGGCCGCTTGAGCATGTCGAAGTCCATCTTCAGCGCCGCCGACGCCGCCTTGACCATCTTCAGGAAGGCGGGGGCCGACACCTCCTCCTCGCCGCGCGCCCGCTTCTGGGCGTTCAGCGCCGTGCGCACGAAGGTCAGGGCCGGGACGCCGGGAATCTCGATCGGATACTGGAACGACAGGAAGACGCCCTTCGCCGCCCGCTCGGCGGGTTCGAGACCCAGCAGATCCTGGCCCTTCCAGGCGACGGCGCCCTCGGTCGCCTCGTATCCGGGTCGTCCCGACAGGGCGTAGCCCAGCGTCGACTTGCCGGCCCCGTTCGGCCCCATGATGGCGTGCACCTCGCCCGCCGGCACATCGAGCGTCAGCCCCTTGAGGATCGGCTTGTCGCCGACGGAGACGTGGAGGTTGGAGATGGAGAGCATCAGCGGCGGAACCAGAAACGGGGAAGACGGGGATGGAGGTCTGTTTGAAAATAGGCCCGGACGAGTGCGCGTCTGACGTCCTTCGCCTTTACGCCAGCGTCGAGAAGATCGTTGGAGGTCTTCGTAAGCAGGTCATCGATCGCGGAGAAATCGAAGGGGTTGGTCCGGTCCAACTCGGCCCAATCCTGAGCCGCATTCCAGTGCGCCTGGTGGTAGCGGGTCTCCCAATCGAGCGTGGGATCAGCGTTTTTGTCAGTCATCCGACTGACCCTTCCAGCGAGATCGCCACCAGCTTCTGCGCCTCGACGGCGAACTCCATCGGCAGCTCCTGCAGCACGTCGCGCACGAAGCCGTTGACCAGCAGGGCCACCGCCTCCTCCTGCGACAGCCCGCGCTGCTGCGCATAGAACAGCTGGTCGTCGGACAGGCGCGTCGTCGTCGCCTCGTGCTCCAGCTGGGCCGAGCCGTTGCGGGCCTCGATATAGGGCACGGTGTGCGAGCCGCACTCCTTGCCGATCAGCAGGCTGTCGCACTGGGTGAAGTTGCGCACCCCGGTCGCCTTC
>NZ_DASWTO010000158.1:0-1791 GCF_036402095.1 Brevundimonas sp.
ACCACCACCGCCGTGCCGTAGGCCAGGACCTCGGTGACGCCCTCCATGATCTCGTTGGCCTCGTAGCGCATGGCGATCACGGCGTTGGCGCCCATGGCCTGCGCATGCGCGACCAGTTCCTCATAGGCCTCGGCCCGCGACGCCTCGGCCAGTTTGACATAGGCGCCGACGCGTCCGCCCAGCATCGACTGCAGCCCGCCTATGGCGTCTGAAATGACGTTGCGCGACCGCACCGTAATCCCCCGCACCAGCCCGAGCGTCCTCACCACCCTGTAGCCGGGCGCGTCATTGGTGGTCACGATCAGCATGGCGGGAGCTGCTGTTCAGCGTCGCTCCAGCACCCGGAAGACGAAGTCATGGTCGTCCTTCTCGCCCGCCGGAACGGCCTCCGACGATACCTCGACCCACGCTGTCTCGTCGAACGCCGGGAACACCGCGTCCCCTTCGGGCTCCGCCTCGACCTCGGTCAGATACAGCCGCTTCGCCCGAGGCAGCGCCGCGGCGAACAGCGCCGTGCCGCCGATGACGCAGACCTCCTCGACCCCGTCGTCCATGGCCTGCTCGCGCGCGATCTCCACCGCCTCGTCCAGCGTCGTGCAGACCACCGCCCCCTTCGCCTCGAACGACTCGTCCTTCGACAGCACCAGGTTCAGCCGCCCCGGCAGCGGCTTCAGGGGCAGGCTCTCCCACGTCCGCCGCCCCATGATGCACGGCTTGCCCATGGTCACCGCCTTGAACCGCTGGAGGTCGCTCCGCAGCCGCCACGGCAGCCCGCCGTCCCTGCCGATCACGCCGTTTCGGGCGCGGGCCACGACCAGGGCGAGATGGGGCAGGGCGCTCACGCCTTGTCCTCCAGCCAGTGCAGCCACTTCCGTTGCATGGCCGCCTCAAGGTCAATCCCGGCCCGATCGCAATAGATCAGCAGCATCCCCAGCACGTCCGCCGCCTCATCACCCAGCTTGTCGGCGTCCGCCGCGCCCCGCGCCCGTCCGCTCATCCGAAGATGCTCGGCGGTCAGTTCGCCCAGCTCCTCCTGCACCTTCAGCAGAGCCCAGTCGCCGGACCGCTCGATGCCGTGCTCGGCCGCATAGATGTCGGAGATGCGCAGGACGTCGGCCTGCAAGGTCTTCAGCTGCATGGCCTCAGACCGCCACCGGCGCCTTGATGTGCGGCCACGGCTCGTAGCCCTCGAGCACGAAATCCTCCAGCCGGTAGGCGAACAGGTCATCCTTCGGCGTGATGGTCATCGACGGCAGCGGCCGCGGCTCGCGGCTCAGCTGCAGCTCCGCCTGCTCGACGTGGTTCAGATACAGGTGGGCGTCGCCGAAGGTGTGCACGAACTCGCCGGGCTCCAGCCCGATCACCTGGGCCATCATCATGGTCAGCAGGGCGTAGGAGGCGATGTTGAAGGGCACGCCGAGGAACACATCGGCCGACCGCTGGTACAGCTGGCAGCTCAGCTTGCCGTCGGCGACGAAGAACTGGAACAGGCAGTGGCACGGCGGCAGGGCCATGTCGTCGACATCGGCCGGGTTCCAGGCGCTGACGATGTGCCGGCGTCCGTTCGGATTGGTCTTCAGCCCGTGGATCAGCTTCTCGATCTGGTCGATGACGCGCCCGTCCGGCGCCGCCCACGAGCGCCACTGCTTCCCGTAGACGGGCCCCAGCTCGCCCTCGGCGTTGGCCCATTCGTCCCAGATGCTGACGCCGTTTTCCTTCAACCAGCCGATGTTGGTCTCGCCGCGAAGGAACCACAGCAGTTCGACGATGATCGAGCGCAGGTGCAACTTC
>NZ_DASWTO010000159.1:0-13423 GCF_036402095.1 Brevundimonas sp.
CGAAGCGGGTGCGCTGCTCCAGCCGCTGGGCCTCCAGCAGCTTGCCGTTTTCGACCATCCAGTCGAGCGTCTCCTTCAGCTCGGCCTTGATGCCGCCGATGGCCGGGTTGAGCGTGGGCCGGGGGGTGACGTAGTGGCTGGCGGCGTAGACGGTGACCTCGGTCAGGTCCGCCGTCTTCTTGCCGGTCAGCGGGTCGAACTCCTGGATCGCCTCCACCTCGTCCCCGAACAGCGACACGCGCCAGGCCCGGTCCTCGAGGTGGACGGGGAAGATTTCGATGACGTCGCCGCGCTTGCGGAACATGCCGCGTTCGAAGGCGGCGTCGTTGCGCTTGTACTGCAGCGCGATCAGATCGGCCCTCAGCTTGGCCTCGTCGATCTGGTCGCCGACCTTCAGCGTGAAGGTCATCGCGGTAGAGGTCTCGACCGACCCGATGCCGTAGATGCAGCTGACCGAGGCGACGACAATCACATCATCCCGCTCCAGGATCGCCCGCGTCGCCGAGTGGCGCATGCGGTCGATCTGCTCGTTCACCGAACTGTCTTTCTCGATGTAAGTGTCTGTTCTGGGTACGTAAGCTTCCGGTTGGTAGTAGTCGTAGTACGAGACGAAATACTCGACCGCGTTGTCCGGGAAGAAGCTTTTGAACTCGCTGTAGAGCTGGGCGGCGAGGGTCTTGTTGTGGGCGAGGATCAGGGCGGGGCGCTGGGTCTGTTCGATGACCTTGGCCATGGTGAAGGTCTTGCCCGAGCCGGTGACGCCGAGCAGGACCTGGTCGCGTTCGCCCGTCTTCGCCGTGGCGACGAGCTCGGCGATGGCGGCGGGCTGGTCGCCGGCGGGGGTGTATTTCGTCTCCAGCCGGAAGGGGATGTGCTTGCGGTCAGCCGGGCGGTCGGGGCGGTGCGGGACCCAGTCGGAGGGCTTGCCGGGGGCCTCCTCGGGCGTCAGGCGCGGGCCGGTGACGGGGGCGAACATCGGCATGCGGTTCTTCGCCGCCGCCGGATCGTGGAGGAATTTCGCCGGGGCCTCGGCGAGACCCGACTGGCCGGGGACGTGGACGGGCTTGCTGGGGGAACGGGCCATGAACGCAATCTAGGGGGCGGAAGCCGACAGCGCCACAACGTGCGGACGGCGCGCGGGCTGCACTGCTGACAGCATGGTGGCAGGAGGGTGGCGGCAGGACGGGTGAGCAGGGCCGGAAACCGCCAGCGCGCGCGGGCGGCGGCGCCATGTTATCCGTTCACCAGAGGAGCCCCCCCATGACCGCCTTTCGCGAGCTGCACCGATCCGGCCTGCTGATCCTGCCCAACGCCTGGGACGGAGGCTCGGCGGCGCTGATGCGCTCGCTGGGGGCGAAGGCGATCGCCACCACCAGCGCCGGCGTGGCCTGGGCGCTGGGCTGGCCGGACGGCGACGCCCTGCCGATCGGGCGGGTGGTCCAGGCCGCGCGGGATGTGGTGCGGGCGGCGCAGGGGCTGCCGGTCTCCGTGGACTTCGAGGGCGGCTATGCCGACGACCCGGCCGAGGTCGCCGCCTCGGCCCGGCAGGTGGTCGAGGCCGGGGCGCAGGGCATCAACATCGAGGACGGCGGCGGATCGCCGGAGGCGCTGGCGGCCAAGATCGCGGCCATCCGCGCGGCGGTGGGCCCGGATCTGTTCATCAACGCCCGCTGCGACCTATGGCTGAGGGGCGTGGGCGAGGCGGCGGGACGGGCGGCCGAGGCGACGCGGCGGGGCGCGATCTACCGGGCCGCGGGGGCGGACGGGTTGTTCGCGCCGGGGCTGGTCGATGAGGCGGGCATCGCCGAACTGGTCAGGGCGACGGACATGCCGCTGAACCTGCTGGCCTTTCCGGGCCTGCCGGACGCGCGGACGCTGGAGCGGCTGGGCGTGCGGCGGCTGAGCGCCGGGTCCGGCATCGTCGGGGCGGCGCTGGGCCGGGCGGCGGCGCTGACCCGCGGCTTCCTCGACGACGGCCGCTCGGCGCCGCTGTCCGAGGGCGCCCTGGGCTGGGGCGAGCTGAACGCCATGATGCCGGAGGCGCGATGAGGGAGGCGCCCGCCCGTCTGACCCTGTCGTGGCTGGACAGCCCGATCGGCCCACTGGCGCTGGCCTGCGACGACGGCGGCGTCGTGCGCGGCGTGTCCTTCGGGGACGGGCTGATCAAGGCGATGCGGCGCGAATATCCGGCGGCGGCTCTGGCCGACGGCGAGACCCCGGCGGCCGTGGCGCGCACGATCGCGGCCTATTTCGCCGGCGACCGGGAGGCGCTGACCCGGACGCCGTGGTCGCTGGAGGGCGCGGCCGCGGGCGACGGCTTCCAGGCGCGGGTGTGGCGGGCGCTGGCCGAGGTGCCGGCCGGCGTGACCATCAGCTACGGCGAGATGGCGCGGCGGGCGGGCGAGCCTGGGGCCGCCCAGGCGGCGGGGGTGGCCCTGAACCGCAATCCGATCCCGCTGGTGCTCGCCTGTCACCGGGTGATCGGCGCCGACGGCGCCCTGGTGGGCTTCGGCGGCGGTCTGGAGCGCAAGGGCTGGCTGCTGCGGCACGAAGGGGCGCTGCTGATCTAGAACTGGGCCCCGGTGGTGGGGATGGTGAAGGCACGCGCCACCCGGTCGCGAGCGGCGACGACATCCGGCCGCGCGTAGGCCGCGGCCAGCGCCTCGCCGACGCGGCGATCATAGTCGGTAGCCCGCTGGATCACCTGATAGCCGTGCAGGGTTCCCACGCCGCTGTCGGCAAGGGTCTCGTCGGCGAGGATCAACAGCAGCGTGTCCGCGGCCCCGTCGGCATCGCCGCGGCAGGCCTGGGCCTCGACCCAGGTCAGCGGCGCATCGCGCCAGTTCTGCGCCATGTGGGAGAAGGCGGGCGCCGCCGTCGCCTGATCGCCCATCGCCTCGGCGGCGCAGCCCCGCACATGCATGGCCTGCATGACGCCGTAGCCCGTGGCCATGTCGGGGTCGACCGTCTTGACGGTGGCGATGGCCCGGGCGTTGTCGCCGGCCCTGAGGTAGAACCAGCCGAGGTTGATCGTCTGGCTGACGTTGGCGCCGCCCAGGCCCTCATCCCGTTTCGCGGCCGCCTGCATCTGCACCACGGCCTCCTCGATGCGGCCGAGGTCCATCAGCACGCGAGCCCGGGTGTCCATGATCCAGGTCAGGGCTCGGCCGTCGTCCGATCCGGCCTCCGGCGGCGGCAGCGCCAGCACGGACTCGGTGGCGGCAAGCGCCTCCTCCAATCGGCCCCGGGTATGCAGGCTCGAGGCGTAGGCGACGCGCGCCTCGTAAGGCGCGCCGGGGGCGGCGGCCTCAACCCGTTGAGCCTCCAGTTCGGCGTCGAGGATGGCGGCGATGTCCAGTTCGGGCATGCCCGCGGCGGCGCGCAGCACATCGTAGCGGCGCATGGCGTGCAGCTGGAGCAATGCGCCCGAGCTGCTGACCCGCTCGACCAGCGGCACGGCCTCTTCGAGCCGGTCCCGTTCCAGCAGGTCGTCAACAAGCCGGACCCAGACGCCGGAATCGTAGCGGGCCCGCCAGCCAGAGTCCCGAAGCGCGGAGCGGAGAGCGAACGCCGCCTCGGGGTCGACGTCGGGATTCGCCTCCAGCTGGAAGATATAGTCGGCCGCGAGGTCCTCGATGACCTCCGGATGGCGGTCGAGCAGGGTGATCATGGCGCGCGCCGCGCCGGTCATGTCGTCAACGCCCGCATGGGCCCCGATGCGGTTGAACCAGATGTTCACGGACGCCCCCTCCCGCTCGGAGGACTCGATCAGGTAGGGGAGCGCCGCCGCATACTGACCTTCGCCCGCATAGAGCAACCCCAGCAGGTTGCGGAGCGCTTGCCGCCGGGCCAGGGGTTCGCGTTCGAAATCGGGGTGATCCGCGATGAGCTTGCTCAGGGCGAGCGCCGCCGGGGCGTCCTCCGTATTGATCGCCGCTCCGAGCTGAGCCCAGAGATCGGCGATGGCCTTCGTCGGGGCCGTCTGCGGGGTTCTCGCGAGGACAGGCGAAGGCGTAGGCGCCGCAGCGGGCGCAGGCGCGGACATGGCCGAAGCCAGAAGCAACTCAAGGATCATGAAGCCCTCCCCCTGCGCCACCGTAACGCGAGGAAGAGGCGCGGGAAAGCCGTCCCCGTTCCCTCGCCCCCCTTCTTCAAATAGGAGGGCGAGGCTGGCCGCGGGCCTAGCGCCTTACGCTCACCCGCGCTTCCAGGTCGGCCCAGCGACGGGTCAGGTCGCGGAGCTCGTCACGGAGACGGGCGGCTTCGGAGCGGGTGATGGAGCCGTTGCGCTCGGCGGCGGTGATGCGGGCCTCGAGTTCGGCGGCGCGGGGGTCGTAGCCGTAGCCGCCGTCATTGGCGACGTTGCCGATGCGGCGGTCAAGATCGGCGAGGCGGTCGGTCAGGTCCTGCTGTTCGCGGATGCTGAGGCCGTCGCGGCGGTAGTCGGACTCGAGCCGGACCAGGGCGTCGAAGTCGGCGCGCAGCCGGGTCCCCTCACTGCGGGTCAGGGTGCGGTCGCGCACGCCCAGATCGACGCGGGCGAAGAAGGCCGCGCGCTGATCCGCCAGCGGCCGCCAGCCATAATCCATGTCGTCATCGTCGCGACGTTCATCGCCGACGCGCTGTGAGAGAGCCCGGTAGCGGTCGCGCAGCTCGCGGCGCTCGGTCGTGGTCATCCGGCCGTCAGCGGCGTAGCGGGTCTCGAGCTGGACCAGGGCGTCGTAGTCGTCGCGGAGGCGGTCGGCCTCGAAACGGCTGATCGATCCCGCGCGGACGCCGGCGTCGATGCGGGCGTCGAGATCGGCGCGGCGCTGATAGAGCGGCCTGCGACCGCGGCTCCAGTCCTCGTCGAGCACCTGATCGCTCTGGTCCGCCGTCTGCACGCCGAACAGGGCCCCGAGCAGGGCGCCGAAGACATCGCCCGGCTGGTCCTGCGCCGGCCCGTAGCCCTGGCCGGGCCCGGAGGCGTCCTCGGGATAGAGCGGGCCGACCGTGGCGGTGGGGCCGCTGCAGCTGAGCACGCCGTTGCGGTTGGTGATGGCGCTGCGGCAGTCGACGCTCCGGATCGAACTCCAGCGGAAGCCGCCCTCCGTCCGGCATTCGGCCGAGACATAGCCGTTGGGCAGTTGCTCCACGTTGCGGCACGAGGCGGGTACGCCGGCCGGGCCGGACTGGTAACTGGTGTAGGGCGTCTGGGCCTCGGCCGCGGCGGCGGCGGACAGGGCCAGGGCGCCGGCCGCGAGGGCCGACAGTGTATGGATCGCGGTCATGGGAAAGCTCTTTCCGGCGAATGCCTTGAACAGAGAGAACGGGGTTCCGGGACGAAGGTTGCCACTGGCGCGGCAAGCGCCCCCTCCGCTTCGCAGTCCTCTCCCGCGCGCATCGGGGGAGACGCCCCTCCCCTCGCCTGTCCGGCTCAGCTAGTGCTGGGCCATGACCGTCCTGCCGCTGAACGAGATCCTTCTGCTGCTCGCCGCCCTGACCGCGGCCGGGCTGGCCGGCGGGCTCATAGCCGGGCTGTTCGGCGTGGGCGGGGGCACGGTGATCGTGCCGGCCGTCTTCTATGCCTTCGAGGTGCTGGGGGTGGGCGGCGAGAGCAATCTGCATACGGCCATAGGGACGTCACTGCTGACGATCGTGGCCACGTCATGGCGGTCCCTGAAGGCTCACCGGACGCATGGGGCGGTCGACGAGGTGGTGCTGAAGACCTGGACGCCGTGGGTGGGGTTCGGGGCGCTGGTGGGCGCGGGGGTGGCGGGCGTCACCTCGATGGAAGGGCTGGCCGTGGTCTATGGCGTGTGCCTGGCCGGCGTGGCGGCGCAGCTGGGGCTTATGCCGGAGCGGTATGTGCTGCGGCCGGACCTGCCGACAGGCTGGGGGCGGCGCGGGCTGGGAACGGCGATCGGAGGCCTGTCGGCGATGATGGGGATCGGCGGCGGAAGTTTCGGCGGCATGCTGATGACGCTGTGCGGGCGGCCCATCCATCAGGCGGTGGCGACGGCTTCGGGGTTCGGCGTGGCCATCGGGACGGCTGCGACCGCCGGGTTCGTGGCCTTCGGCTGGGACGCGGCTGGACGGCCGCCGCTGTCGCTGGGCTACGTCAACGTTCCCGGAGCGGTGGTGATGGCCGTGCTGACCACCGCCGTGGCGCCGTGGGGCGCGAAGCTGGCCCACGCTCTGGACCGACGCGTGCTGAGGAAAGCGTTCGCCCTGTACCTGCTGGCGGCCGCCGCGATGGTGCTGGCGAAGGCGCTCTAGGGGCGCAGGGTCAGCCCTGCCGGCGTGGCGCTGAACGAGGACAGCCGGCCGAGATAGCTCATGCCGAGCAGGGAATGCGGAAGGCCGTGCTCGACGACCAGGGCGCGCACGGCATCGACCCGCGCGCCGGCGACGGCCACGGCCGTCAGTTCCACGGGCGCGGCGCGGACCGGCCCCGAGGCGGTCGCCACGGAACCGGAGAAGTCGGCCGCGGAGAGCTTCAGGCCGAGGCGGGCCGCGTCGGCGGGGGTCAGGACCACGACGGTGGCGCCGGTGTCGACCATGACACGCACCACGCGGCCTTCGATGACGGCGTCCGCCCAGTAGTGGCCATCGGCCGCCTTGAGCACCTGGCCGGGCCGGCCGGAGGCGGGCGCGGAGACGACCGGGGGCGGTGTGGCCGCATGGGCGGAGCCGCGCAGGCCCGCCTGATCCATCCACCAGGCGGTGGCCAGGGCGGAGGCGACGGCGAAGGCCATGACGGCCGCGGAGGACAGATCGAACCGCATGCCCCCTTGTCCCACGGCCGCGTTGGGATGCGGTGAAGAGGGATGGTTGGCGGCGGGTAAACGAGGAGGCAGCAGGCAGCAGGCAGCAGGCAGCAGGCAGCAGGCAGCAGGCAGCAGAATGGCGCCGCCGGAGCGTGGGTCTATCCTTGATCTTCTGTCGCCTGCTGCCTGCTGCCTGATGCCTCCCTCCCCGGCAGCTCCGCCATGATCCGCGCCCGCTCGGCCTCGGTGAAGCCGCTCCAGCCGCCGATTTCGAACAGGGTGCGCCAGCAGCCGAGGCACAGGCCCGAGGCGCCGTCGACGATGCAGACCTTGACGCAGGGGGTGGCGATGGAGCGGGGCGGCTGGGTGGTCGGAGACATCCGCGGACTATGACCCGGGCGGACGGCCGGACTCCAGCCTTCCCTGTGGAGCGGCCGGGGCGCCTACGCATTGACCCGGAATTGTGCCCGAGCGGCGATTGCGGCACAGCTACGTCATGACCCTGATCCAGACGGAACGACGCGGCGCCATCGAGATCTGGACGCTGGACCGGCCCGAGCGGCTGAACGCCCTGCCCGATCTCGAGGACGGCGAGGCCTTCGCCCGCGCCTGCGCGGCGGTCAACGCCGACGCCGCGGTGCGCTGCGTGGTGATCACCGGCGCGGGCCGGGCGTTTTCGGCGGGGGGCGACCTGAAGGCGATGCGCGACCGCCGCGACCTGTTTGAAGGTTCGGGAGCGGAGATCCGCGAGCGCTATCGCCGGGTGGTGCACCGGATCGTGCGGTCGCTGTACGGGCTGGAGGTTCCTCTCATCGCGGCGGTGAACGGCGCGGCCATGGGGCTCGGCTGCGACATCGCCGGGCTGGCTGATATCCGCATCGCCTCGAGCGCCGCCACGTTCGGCGTGCCGTTCCTGAAGCTGGGCATCCTGCCCGGCGACGGCGGAGCCTGGCTGCTGCCGCGGAACGTCGGCTACGCCCGGGCGGCGGAGATGCTGTTCACCGGCGAGACGATCGACGCGGCGACGGCGGAGCGCTGGGGGCTGGTCAACCATGTGGTCGCGCCCGAAGCCCTGATGCACGAGGCGCTGGCGACGGCGGAGCGGGTGGCCGCGCACGGGCCGCAGGCGCTGCGCATGGCCAAGACCCTGCTGCGTCAGGGCCGCGACATGAATTTCGACCAGATGCTGGAGATGACCGCGGCCATGCAGGCCCTGGCGCATCTGACCGATGACCACGCCGAGGGCGTGGCGGCCGTGCTGGAGAAGCGGCCGGCGTCGTTCAGGGGATCCTGAGGAGCCCGGCGGGCGGCAGGCCCTAGCCCGCCCGTGCGGGCTGACGCATGGCGCGGCCGGCGGGGACGCCGACGGCGGCCGCGCGGGGAGCGCCGGCGGCCTGGCCCGGCTTCATGAACTTGACCAGAACCCGCTGGCCGATCAGCAGCGGCGCGTCGCCGGCCGTGACCACCACCTCCACGACCCGCTCGTCGGAGCGCTGGGACGGGTCGTCCGACGCCAGCTTGCGGGCTCCGAAGACGGCGGCGCGGCGCAGCACGGCTCCGACATAGACCTTCGAAGGATCGCCTTCCGGCGTGATTTCGACGGCCTGACCGACAGTGACGTTGGGGATGTCGCTCTCGACGATCTCGGCGCGGGCGATGCGCGGGGAGTCCGGCTCGAGGTCGAACATGGTCGAGACGTTCAGGGTCGAGGCGCCGGCGCCGGGGTTGGCGTAGCGGCGCACGATGCGGCCGCTCTGCGGCGCGCGGATCACGGTCAGTTCGACGTTGTAGGCGGCCTGGTCGCGGCGGGCGCGGGCGGTCTGGACCGCGGCCTGCTGCGAGCCCAGACGGGCCTGGGCCTGGGCGATGGCGTCGCGGGCCTGGTCGAGCCGCTGGGCGGCGACGAAATTGGTCTCGACCAGCTTCTGCAGGCGGTCGTACTCGCGCTGGGCGGTGCGGATGTCGACCTCGATCAGGCGCAGCTGGCTCTCGGCCTGGGCGACGTCAGCGGCGGCGCTCTGCAGGGCCAGGCGCGGTTCGTCGTCTTCCTGGCGGGCGAGAATCTGGCCGGCCACGACGCGATCGCCCTCCTGCACCAGCACCTCACGGACCACGCCGCCGCGACGGGCCGCGATCTGGATGATGCCGCCCTCGACGTCGACCTTGCCGTTGGCGATGGCGGCGTAGGGGCTCTCCACCTTCTGGGCCGCGGCCTGCTCTTCCTCCGCCTTCTTCTTCGCGGCCCCGGCCTGCATGAAGTTGTAGCCCACAAACGCCACGACGATCAGGACGACGCCGATCCAGAGCCATTTGTTCTTGAGGAAGCCGGGCATGGGTTCAGTCCTTGGGTCGGTCAGTGCGAGGCCAGGGTGGCGTCGGGATTGGGGGTGCGGCGCTGGTCGTCGATGATCACGCCGTCCTCGATGTGGATGACCCGGTCGGCCCAGGCCTCGAGGCGCGGGTCGTGGGTCACGCAGATGACGGCGGCGCCGTGTTCGGTGGCGGCCCGGCGCAGCAGGCGGATGACGATCTGGCCGTTCTCGCCGTCCAGGGCGGAGGTCGGTTCGTCGGCGAACAGAATCTGCGGGTCCTTGGCGAGGGCGCGGGCGATGGCCACGCGCTGCTTCTCGCCGCCGGACAGGGAGGACGGCTTCTGGTGCAGACGCGGCCCGAGGCCGACCTCCTCCAGCGCCAGTTTGGCGCGGCGCCTGGCGTCAGCCTTGGACAGGCCCTGGAACTTCAGCACCACCTCGACCTGCTGCAGCGCGGTCAGGGCGGGGAACAGGTTGAAGCCCTGGAAGATGAAGCCGCAATGGTCGAGGCGGAACTTGTCGATCCGGCCGGAGGAGAGCTTCCACAGATTGTCGACGTCAAGGGTGTCGACCCGGCCTTCCTCGGGGCGGAGCAGTCCGGACAGGGCCGCGATCAGCGTCGACTTGCCCGAGCCGGAGGGGCCCATGACCATGGTCAGGTCACCGTGCCGCGCGTCGAAATCGACGCCCTTCAGCACCTCGATGAAGCTCTTGCCGGACTTGAAGCGCTTGACCAGGCCGGTGGCCTCGATGGCGGCTTCGCCGTGCTTGCCGTGAACCCGGGTCGTCATCATCGCAGCAGGTCCGCGGGTTGGCTGTTCTTGAGGATGCCCAGCGAAAGCAGACCGGACAGCATGGCGATGATGATCAGGCCGCCGCCGACGACGACGAGCAGGACCGGCGGCAGGGCGATGATCACGGCGTTGGCCATGGCCAGCATCTGCACCAGCCAGGTGAGGAAGATCGCGGCCGCGACGCCGACGCAGCCGACCCAGAAGCTCAGCTCCATGACGATGCGGCGCAGCGAGCCCATGCCGACGCCGAGCGCCCGCAGGGAGGCGAACTCCTTGATATTGGCCATGATGGCGCCGCGCAGGGTCTGCCAGGTGATGGACACGCCGATGATGGTGCCCAGAACCACGCAGCCGCCGATGATGATGACGAGGATGCCTTCCTCGAACATCGCGCCGGCGTTGGCGTCCGCCAGCTCCTGACGGGTCCAGGCCTTCCACTGGCCATCGCCCTGGGCGTTCAGCTCGGCGGCGACGCGCTGCGCCTGGGCGGGATCGCGCAGCTTGACCATCAGGGGGCCGACGCGCGGACCGGTGTCGGCCTGACCCACCATGCGCAGCGTGTCCCGGGACATGATGATGGTCGCCTGCATCATGTTGGGATAGCCGCGGGTCACGCCCACGACCGTGACCGTCTGACCGTTGTAGAGGGCCTTGTCGCCCAGCTTGACGCCCAGCTTGGAGATGGCCGTCTCGTCGATGGCGACGGTGTAGGGCTGGCGCAGGGCGTCGACGAGTTCCTGCGAATAGTCGGTCGGAATGGTGACCGCGCCGGGGGTCGTGTCGATGATGCTGGTCTGGACGAACTCCTGTCGCGGGGCGCCCATCTTGGCGCGGTCGGCCTGCGACATGGTCGGGTCGACGTTCTTGACCGACTGGAAGGAGCCGCCGGCGCCGTCGAGCGGCTGGACCTCGACGACCTCGGGGTTTCGATAGGCCAGGGGGATGAAGCGCCGCGGCACGCCCGACGGCCCGCCGATCAGGCTCTTGGCGCCGGGCTGCATGATGATGATGTCCGCGCTGGACCGCTCGATCGTGGCGGTGAAGCCCTTGCCGATGCCGATGAAGACGCCCGTCATGGCCAGCACCAGCAGGCCGGACAGGGCCAGCGCCAGCACCGCCGCCATGTAGCGCCGCCACTCATAGAGCAGGGTGGAGAGTGCAAGCGACATCGAAGAGACCGGCCCCCGGGTTACGCCGCTATCTGACGGCGCCGATGGTTGGGGCCAAGTTAAATCGGGTTAAGGCCGTGTTGGATGGTGTTCGTTCATCGGCGGTTGCTAGGATGCGCCATTCATACCGGCGGGAGCCGGTCGACCTGAGAGCACAAGCATGATCCTCCGTTCGCTTCGTTCCGCCGTCTCCGCGACCGCTTCCCTCGCCGCGGTGGCCGGCGTCATGGCCGTCATGGCCGCGCCCTCGGCCGCCATGGCCGACGAGGGCATGTGGACCTTTGACAACTTCCCAATCCAGACGGTGAACCAGAAATACGGCGCCCGGATCGACCAGGCGTGGCTGGACCGGCTGCGGCTGGCCTCGGTGCGCATCCAGGGCTGTTCGGCCTCGTTCGTCTCGCCCGAGGGGCTGGTCCTGACCAACTGGCACTGCGTCGTCGGCTGCGCCCAGGAGCTGTCGGACGCGCAAAAGGACTATGTGAAGAACGGCTTCACCGCCGCCGCGCGCGAGGACGAGATCCGCTGCCCCGGTCAGACCGCAGAAGTGCTGACCGAGATCGTCGACGTCACCGCCCGCGTCCAGGCCGCAGGCCAGGGGCTGGAAGGCGCCGCCTTCAACGCCGCGCGCCAGGCCGAGGTGGCGAAAATCCAGAACGAGGCCTGCGCCGAGGACCCGAAATTCAGCTGTCAGGTGATCAGCCTGTACCGGGGCGGCCAGTATAGCCTGCACAAATTCCGCAAGTACGACGACGTGCGGCTGGTCTTCGCGCCGGAGAACCAGGCGGCCTTCTTCGGCGGCGATCCGGACAATTTCAACTTCCCGCGTTACGCCCTCGATGCCGGCTTCCTGCGGGCCTACGAGGATGGCGAGCCGGCCGAAACGCCGAACTTCCTCAAGTGGAACGCCGAGGCGCCGAAAGAAGGCGACGTCACCTTCGTGTCGGGCAACCCGGGCTCGACCTCGCGCCTGCTGACCATGAGCCAGCTGGAGCGGCTGCGCGACCAGCAGCTGCCGGTCACCCTGATCCAGAACTCCGAACTGCGCGGCCGCCTGCTGGAGTATTCGCTGACCGGGGACGAGGCCAAGCGGGTCTCGTTCGATCCGATCTTCGGTCTCGAGAACAGCTTCAAGGTCTACTACGGCCAGCAGGGCGCCCTGACCGACCCCGCCTTCATGGCCAGAAAGCGCGCCGAGGAGGACGAACTGCGCGCCCGCGTCGCGGCCGATCCGACCCTGGTGCAGCAGATCGGCGATCCGTGGGCCGACCTGACGCGGGTCCAGGCCACGGCGACCGAGCTGTATCTGCCCTATCGCCAGCTCGAGCAGGCCGCCGGCGGCGGCTCGCAGCTGTATTCGTGGGCCCGCAGCCTGGTCCGCGCCGCCAAGAATCCGGCCATGACGGAAGCCCAGCGCACCCGCATGGCCGAGGCCATTGGAACGGACACGCCCGTCTCCGCCGAGATGGAAGAGATCCGGATGCGCTACTGGCTGTCCAAGACGCGCGAATACCTGACGGTCGACCATCCGCAGGTGAAGGCGCTGCTCGGCCGCGAGAGCCCCGAGGCCCTCGCCGACCGGCTGATCTCCGGCACGAAGCTGGCCGATGCCGACTTCCGCCGGCAGGCGCTGGGGATGACCGTGGAACAGCTGTCGGCGGCCGATCCTCTGCTGGCGTTCGTCGCCGCGAACGACGCGGCGGCCAGGGCCATCGCGGACCGCTGGGCGGCCGAGGTCAATGCGCCGACCGCCCGCGCGGCCGAAAAGGTCGCCCAGGCGCGCTTCGCCGTTTACGGGACCAACCAGTATCCGGACGCCACCTTCAGCCTGCGCCTGTCGTACGGCGAGGTGAAGGGCTGGACCTATCGCGGCGTGACGGTGCCGCCGTTCACCTACATCGGCGGCCTGTACGATCGGGCTACCGGTTCGGAACCGTTCAACCTCGCCCAGGCCTTCGCCGACAACGAGGCGCGGGTGAACAAGGATGTCGTCTACGACTTCGTCTCGACCAATGACATCATCGGCGGCAACTCGGGCTCGCCCGTGGTCAACGCCGAGGGCGAGGTGATCGGCGCGGCGTTCGACGGCAACATCCACTCGCTGGGCGGCGCCTTCGGCTACGACGGCGAGCTGAACCGTACGGTGACGGTGTCGACCGCGGCGATCACCGAAGTGCTGCGCACCGTCTATCCGAACCCGCGCATCCTGGAGGAACTGGGGGTCGAATAGGCCAAAAATCCTTCTCCCCTCGGGGAATAAGGTGGCTCGCAGAGCGAGACGGTTGAGGGGGCTGGTTGACGCCGGCCCCCTTTTTCCGTTCTGGATGCGGACAGAGCCCCCTCATCCGAGCCCTTCGGGCCCACCTTCTCCCCCGCAGGGGAGAAGGAAGGAGAAGTCC